>JBNJFM010000006.1:13121-59847 GCA_051746865.1 Pseudomonadota bacterium
GGGCGCGGCATCTGGTCGCTGCCGGCCTACGATCCCGGCCTGCCGACGAGCGAGGGCATCCCGGATCACGTGCAGGGTGCGGCGATCGTCCAGGGGCGCGTGGTGTCGGTGGGGAAGAGCCGCAGCAACGTCTGGATCAATCTCGAGGGCCGCGTGGCACTCAAGATCGACCGGGACGGGCTCGAACGCTTCCCCGGCTGGGACTTCGAATCGCTGGAAGGCGAGCGGCTGCGGGCGCGTGGCTGGGTGGTGCGCCACAGCAACCGCTACCAGGACTGGATGATCCCGATCGACACGGCCTACGCGCTCGAGCGGTTCGATTGAAATAACAGCCCCCTGGAAGATCAGCGGGATGACAAAGGGCGAACCCCATCTGCCTTGGGGTTCGCCCTTTTTCGTGCGAGCGGGCCCGGTTCGCGCAGGCGGTGACGGTTACCGCTCGGCCAGCCAGTCTCTCGGGCGCAGGAATTCCTCGTAGAGACGGGCCTCCTCGCTGCCCGGCTCGGGGTGCCAGTCGTAACGCCATTCGGCGCGCGGCGGCATGGACATGAGGATCGACTCGGTGCGTCCGCCGGACTGCAGCCCGAACAGCGTGCCGCGGTCGTAGACCAGGTTGAACTCCACGTAGCGTCCGCGCCGGTAGGCCTGGAAGTCGCGCTCGCGTTCGCCGTAGGGCGTGTCCTTGCGCTTTTCCACGATCGGCAGATAGGCGGGCAGGTAGCGGTCGCCCACCGAGCGCATGAAGGCGAAGGCGGTGTCGAAGTCCACGTCGCCGTCGGCCCCGTAGTCGTCGAAGAACAGCCCGCCCACGCCGCGCGGTTCGTCTCGGTGCTTGAGCCAGAAGTACTCGTCGCACCATGCCTTGAAGCGCGGGTAGTGGTCGTCGCCGAACGGCCGGCAGGCGGCCTCGGCCTGCTCGTGCCAGTACACGGCGTCCTCGGCAAAGCCGTAGTAGGGCGTCAGATCGAAGCCGCCGCCGAACCACCACACCGGCTCGACGCCTTCCTTGCTCGCCTGAAAGAAGCGCACGTTGGCGTGGGACGTCGGCACGTAGGGATTGCGCGGGTGGATCACCAGCGAGACGCCCATCGCTTCGAACGAGCCACCGGCCAGGTCCGGGCGGTGCGCGGTGGCCGACGGCGGCAGCTTGTTGCCGGTCACATGCGAGAAGTTGATCCCGCCCCGTTCGAAGGTGCTGCCCCCCTCGATTATCCGCCCGCGGCCCTCGCCGTTGAGGTGGTCGCCCGGCGGGCGCTTCCAGTCGTCGTGGGCGAACCGCGTGCCGTCTTCCTGGCCTTCGAGGCCGGCGACGATGCGGTCCTGCAGGTCGGTCAGATAGTCCCGTACGGCCTGGATGTCCGTCATGTCAGCTCCTGATGATCCGCCCGGTGGGCCAGTGAATGATCTGCGAGGGGCGGGCGCGGCGATCCACCGCGCCCGGGATGATGCGCACGCCATCAGCGGCGAAGGCGCGCCGCGCCAGCAACGCGCTGCGTGCCGGCGGGTGGCCCGTGACGTTGGCGCTGGTCGAGACGATCGCCCCGCCGAAGGCCGCGCTGATGGCGCGCGGTACGGGGTGGGCCGGGACGCGCAGGGCGATCTCGTCGCGCCCGCCGGTCAGCCAGTCGGGCACGCTCGCGGCCGCCGGCACGATCACCGTGCGCGGGGCGGGCCACTCGGCCGCGATCGCCGCCCAGTCCGTTTCCGGCAGCGCGGTGTAAGGGCGCAGCGTGTCCGGTTCGTCGCCGACGAGTATCAGTCCCTTGGCCGGATCGCGTTGCTTGAGCGCGAGCAGCCGCATCACCGCCACGCCGTCGAGAGGATCGCAGCCCAGCCCGAAGACGGCCTCGGTGGGGTAGGCGACCAGCCCGCCCGAGTCGAGGTGGCGGGCGATCTCGCGCAGCTGGAAAGGCGAAGGCTCCATCGGGTCAGCTGTCGGACGAGCCGGTCTTCTTGCTCGTGGCCTTTTTCGTCGTCTTCCTGGCGGTTGTCTTCTTCGCCGTGGTCTTCTTCGCGGCCGTTTTCTTGGCCGTCGTCTTCTTCGCCGTGCCCTTGGCCGCAGTCGACTTGGCCGCGCCACGCCGCCCGCGACCCTTGCGTTCCGGGGCGTTGGCAATCATCTCGATCGCCTGCTCGTGGGTGATCGTCTTCGGATCGGTGTCCTTGGGGATCTTGGCGTTCTTCCTGCCGTCGGAGACGTACGGCCCGTAGCGGCCGTTGAGCACCTGGATGCCGTCACCGAAGTCGTTGATGATGCGGTTCTTCTCCGCGAGCTTCTTGACCTCGATGATCTCCAGCGCGCGCGGCAGCTCGATGGTGTAGGGGTCGTCGTCCTTGCCCAGGGAGGCGAACTTGTTGCCGAACTTCACGTAGGGACCGAAGCGGCCGATATTGACCATCACCGGCTCGCCTTCCGGGGTCTCGCCCAGCTCGCGGGGCAGCTTGAACAGCTCCATCGCCTCGTCGAGCGTGATCGTGGCGATACGCTGGTGCGGGCGCAGCGAGGCGAACCTGGGCTTCTCCTCGTCGTCCTTGGTGCCGATCTGCACGAACGGTCCGAAGCGGCCCAGGCGGGCGATCACCGGCTTGCCGCTCTTGGGGTCGACGCCGAGCTCGCGTCCCTGAGCGGCCTCCTGGCGGGAGACATTTTCCTGAGTGTGCGCGATGCGCTTGGAGAACGGCTCCCAGAACTCGCGCAGCAGCGGCTGCCATTCCATCTCGCCTCGCGAGACGGCGTCGAGTTCGTCCTCGAGCTTGGCGGTGAACTCGTAGTCGACGATGTCGCGGAAGTATTCGGTGAGAAAGCCGTTGACCACCCGGCCCATGTCGGTGGGGCGGAAGCGCCGCTGTTCCAGCTCGACGTACTCGCGCGAGCGCAGGGTGGAGATGATGCTGGCGTAGGTCGACGGCCGGCCGATGCCGTACTGCTCGAGGGTCTTGACCAGGCTCGCCTCGGTGTAGCGCGGCGGCGGCTCGGTGAAGTGCTGGGTGGCCTTGATCTCGGCGAGATCCACCTGCTGGCCCTCCTCCAGCGGCGGCAGGCGACGGTCGTCGTCCTTGTCGGAGGCCTGGTCGTCCTCGTCCTCGCGGTAGGCGGCGATGAAGCCCGGGAACTTCAGGGTCGAGCCGGTCGCGCGGAAGCTGTGCTCGTCGCCTGCCGCCAGATCCACGGAGACCTGGTCGAAGACCGCCGGGGTCATCTGCGAGGCCAGCGTGCGCTTGAAGATCATCTCGTAGAGACGGAACTGGTCGCGGTTGAGATACGCGCGCACCTTGTCCGGCGTGTTGGCGATGGAGGTCGGGCGGATGGCCTCGTGGGCCTCCTGGGCGTTCTTCGACTTGGTGCGGTAGAAATTGGGGCTCTCCGGCACATAGTCGGCGCCGTAGGTCTCGCCGATGTGCCCGCGGAGCTCGCCGATCGCGTCATTCGACAGGTTGACCGAGTCGGTACGCATGTAGGTGATCAGGCCCACGGTGCCCTGCCCGATGTCCACGCCCTCGTAGAGTTCCTGGGCGACCCGCATGGCACGGGATGCCGACAGCCCCAGCTTGCGAACCGCCTCCTGCTGCATGGTGGAGGTGGTAAAGGGCGGAGCGGCGTTGCGCCGGCGCTCGCGCCGGTCGACCTTGGCGACGGTGAGCTTGCCCCCGGCGGTGGCCTCGAGGCGTTCGCGCGCGGCGGTGGCGGTGGCCTCGTCCTCGAGGGTGAACTGCGCGACCTTCTTGCCGTCGAGCTGGTAGAGCCGCGCGGCGAAGGGCTGCTCGTCGGTGCGGCAGTCGGCGGCGATCGACCAGTACTCGCGTGGGGTGAACGCCTCGATCTCCTCCTCGCGCTCGACGATCATCCGCAACGCCGGGCTCTGCACGCGACCGGCGGACAGGCCCGGGTTGATCTTCTTCCACAGCAGCGGCGAGAGGTTGAAGCCCACCAGGTAGTCCAGCGCGCGGCGCGCCTGCTGGGCGTCGATCAGCTCCTGCGACAGCCCGCGCGGATGGGCGATGGCCTCCTGCACGGCGCGCTTGGTGATCTCGTAGAACACCACCCGCTGGGCGCTCTTGTCGTCGAGCAGGCCGCTCTCCTTCAACAGCTCGAGCAGGTGCCAGGAAATCGCCTCGCCCTCGCGGTCGGGGTCAGTCGCCAGCAGCAGGTTATCGGCCTTCTTCAGCGCCTTCTTGATGGCATCGACATGCTTCTTGTTCTTGTCGATGACCGTGTAGTTCATGGCGAAGTCGTGTTCGGTGTCGACCGCGCCGTTCTTGGGCACCAGGTCGCGGACGTGGCCGTAGGAGGCCAGCACCTCGTAGCCCGGACCCAGGTATTTCTTTATCGTCTTGGCCTTGGCGGGGGATTCGACGATGACCAGGTTTTCACTCATGGAATATCTTTCGCTTATGACTCAGTGCAGTACGGCGGCGTCTTCGAACACGAGGTCCTCCATCCAGGCGAAGGCCTGTTCCTCGCCCGGCTTGGCGAACAGGACCAGCAGCACGATCCACTTGAGCCGTTCGACGTCGATGTCGTCCTCGCCCAGGGCCATGGCGCGCTCGATGACCGTCTCGCGGGCGGACGTGGAAAGCACGCCGATCTGCTCGAGCTGCATCAGGAACCCGCGGGCGTCCATGTCGAGCACCGCCTGTTCCTCGTCACTGTAGACCCGGAAGGACTCGGTCTGCTCGGCGCCGTCGCTGCCACCCTGTTCGAGCACGCCTTCGAGCCAGCCGAAGGCATGCTCGATCTCGTCGTGGTCGAAACCCGCCTCGAGCAGCTTCAACTGCAGGCCGGCGCGCTCGTTGTGCGGGGGGAAGCGGTCCTCGTCTTCCATGTAATTCTCGAAAAGAAACATCAACAGGTCGAGAACGGTCTCTTTCATTGACTCACCGAAACATGATGACTCGTGCCTGCGGCCGGGATGAGCCGGGCAGGTTCGGGGCTGGCGGTGGGAAGGACGGTGGGGGCTGTGCGGCCCGTCGGGGCGTTCAGCTCGTGCGGGCGTAGAGCCCGCCGGGCAGGGTGGCCACCTGTCCGGCCAGTTCAAGCATGAGCAGGATGGAGGAAACCTCCCCGGCGGTCAATCCGCTGGCCTCGATCAGCCGGTCGGCCGGTTGCGGGTCGTGGCCGAGGAGATCCAGGATGCGCTGCTGCTCCGGGTCCAGCGGCTCCGTCTGTTCCGCCGTCTCCCCGGTCGGCGTCTCGTGTCGGGGTTCGGCGGCCGGCGTGAGGTGGGTCCGCAGGGCGGGCGCAAGCTCCTCCAGCACGTCCCGGCCGGTCTCCACCAGGCGGGCGCCTTCGCGAATCAGCTGGTGGCAGCCGCGCGCAAGCGGGTTGTGGATCGAGCCGGGGATCGCAAACACGTCGCGGCCCTGCTCTCCGGCCAGCCGCGCCGTGATCAGCGAGCCGCTCTTTTGCGAGGCCTCGACCACCAGCACGCCGTGGGAAAGGCCGCTGATCAGCCGGTTGCGCCGCGGGAAATGACCCCGCTTCGGCCCGGTGCCCGGCAGCCATTCCGAGACGATCAGCCCGTCGCCGGCGACGATGTCGGCGGCGAGTGATCCGTGTTCCGGTGGATAGATGCGGTCGGGGCCGGTTCCGAGCACGGCGATGGTGATGCCCCCGGCGTCCAGGGCGCCGCGATGGGCCTCGCCGTCCACGCCCAATGCCAGGCCGCTAGTGATGGTCAGGCCCTGCGAGGCGAGGTGGCGGGCAAAGGCGCGGGCGTTCTGGCGCCCGCCGGTGGTGGGTGTCCGCGAGCCGACGATGGCCAGCTGGGGCTCGTTGAGTGCCGAGGCCCGGCCATGGCAGAAGAGCGCGGCCGGGGCGTCCGGGAGTTCACGGAGACGCTCGGGGAAGGCGGGATCGTCGCGACCGACCAGGTGGTGCGCGTCCGAGGCCTCCAGCCAGGCCTCGATCGCCTCGATCCGCGAGTCGTCGGCTGCACCCCGGCAGACCGAGTCGGGCAGGCCGGCATCGCGCCATGACGACCGCGGAGCCTCGATCGCGGCCGTGGCCGAGCCGAAGGCATCCAGCAGCATGACCAGCCGTCGCGGCCCCATGCCGCGAATGGCCAGCAGCCGGATCAGGGCGTCGTGGTCGGCATCCGCCGGTCGGTTCGGCCCCACCCCGTCCTAGAGACCGCTGTCCTGCATCGGGGTGTGCGCCCGGTCGCCCACGTGGATCGGCTTGGTCGCCTTGGCGACGAGCGCGAAGCTGACCCGGTCGTAGGCACGGAAGACCATCGCGGTGCCGATGGGATAGTCCGGCAGGGCCACGGCCGGCCCTTCGAGGTCGCGCAGTCGCCGGACCTCCTCGTCTTCATTGCGCGGGGCGAAGCGGTCGGTGACCACGCGGCCGCGCTTGCTGACCTTGAGCATGTGGCCGGGCTGGACGCCGGATTCGGTGCCACGGTCGAGGACGATCACCTGGTTGTTGCCCACCTGAGTGATCGCGTCGGGAAGCAGGATCACCGCCGCGTCGATGGCGAAGGCCGGAATCTGCGGCTGCACGTCGCTGTCGAAGGCCTCTTCGGTCATCTCGACCAGGCGGTCGCCTTCCTGCACTTCCCGGACGGTGTCCTTGAGCACGATCGTGCTGGGGTCGCCGGTTTCCTCGAGGTGGGCCTCGCCCTTGTAGATGGCGCGATAGCCCAGCAGGTCGCCGTTGCGGCTGTCGACCAGTTCCTTGCCCTTCGCGACCACGGCGTACCGTTGCTGCTCACTGTCCAGGGGCGGGCGGACGTAGGCGGTGTCCTCGCTGCTGGCCTGGATCGAGCCTTCCCGGTTGGCCAGGATGTAGGGGGCGGCCTCCAGTTCCTCGCCGTCGAGTACCTGGTCGTGGCTGAGGAAGGGGCGCAACCTGTCCAGTGGCAGGGCGGAGACCGCCGGTGGCAGCGACTCGTAGCGGATGTGCGGACGCAGGCCCACGGTCAGGCGCGGCCGGTCGCCGACGAAGACGATGCTGATGTGATCGCCGGGATAGATGCGGTGCGGGTTCTCGATTTCCGGGTTCGCGTACCAGATCTCCGGCCAGTAATAGGGATCCTTGAGAAAGTGGTTCGCGATCGACCAGAGCGTGTCGCCCGGCTGGACGACGTAGTCCTCGGTGGACAGGTCGCGGAACTGGTCGCGGGTCTCGTCGGCGTCGAGCGTGTGCTTGACCCGCTCGGCACCGACGGGCAGGGCGCTGGCGTCGTAGCTCGTCGGCTCGTTGACGGTGGCCCGGTCGTCGAGCGCGCAGCCCGAGAGGCCAGTGACCGCGGGAACCAGGCTCGCGACCGCGAGCGCCAGTGGGAGTCCTTTGCTTGATCTCATCTCTATAACGTCCTTGGTTTCCGGCCGTGGTGGACAACCCGGGGCCTGCGGTGGCCCGAACAGCTCCGGCGCCGGGGTGTCGACAACAGATAAACTGGGTTCTGCCGAGCTCAGGCTCGCGTACAATGTAGCCCCAAATATGGCTTGTTGTAAAAGATTTCGCCCTCACAGTCCAGAACGAACGGGCCACGAGGGCACCTGTACCCGGTGAACGATTCATGAGTCTTCGAGACATTCTTATCTATCCAGACGAACGCCTGCGGGAGACGGCCGGAGCGGTCGACTCCTTCGAGCCCGCGCTGGCCGAGCTGGTCGCCGACATGTTCGAGACCATGTACTCCGAGCGCGGCATCGGGCTGGCGGCGACGCAGATCGACGAGCACCGTCGGCTGTTCGTCGCCGACGTCAGCGAGGACCGCAGCGGGGCGATGGCCTTCGTCAACCCGGAAATCGTCGATCGGGCCGGCACGGTCGAATCCGAGGAAGGTTGCCTTTCGATTCCCGGCATCAACGAGACGATCGCGAGGGCCGAGCGCATCCTGGTGCGCGCACAGGACGAGAAGGGCAAGGCCTTCGAACAAGAACTCGACGGCCTGCTGGCCATCTGCGTGCAGCACGAGCTCGACCATCTCGACGGTCGGCTGTTCATCGACTACCTCTCGCCGCTCAAGCAGCAACGCATCCGCAAGAAGATGGAAAAGGCCCGCCGCCGGGAGCGTGTATGAGCCTGCGCATCGTCTACTGCGGCACCCCGGATTTCGCCGTGCCGGCCCTCGAGGCGCTTGCCCGGCTGGACGAGGTCGCCGGGGAACGCATCGAGCTGGTGGCGGCCTACACCCAGCCCGACCGGCCGGCCGGTCGCGGCAAGAAGCTCACCGCCTCGCCGGTCAAGCAGGCGGCGCTCGATCTGGGACTGCCCGTCGAGCAACCGCTCTCGCTGCGCGACGAGGAGGCACAGGCGACGCTGGCGGCGTACCGGCCCGACCTGCTGGTGGTCGCCGCCTACGGGCTGATCCTGCCGCAGAGCGTGCTCGACTTGCCCCGGCTCGGCGCGATCAACATCCACGCCTCCCTGCTGCCCCGCTGGCGCGGCGCGGCCCCCATCAACCGTGCGATCGAGGCGGGAGACCGCGAGACGGGCATCACCATCATGCAGATGGAAGCCGGCCTCGACACCGGGCCGATGTGGCACAAATCCGTCGAGCCCATCCACGCCGACGACACGGCGGGCAGCCTGCATGACCGGCTGGCCCCGCTGGGCGCCACCGCGCTGATCGAGGCATTGCCCGACATCGTCGCCGGGCAGGGGGCGCCGGAAGCGCAGGACGATGCGCAGGCCAGCTACGCCGCGAAGCTCTCCAAGGCCGAGGCCCGCGTCGACTGGCGCGAGCCGGCCGAACTGCTCGAGCGACGGGTGCGGGCCTTCAACCCCTGGCCGGTGGCGCAGACCGAGTTCGAGGGCAAGCCGCTGCGCCTCTGGGGCAGCCGCGTGATGCCGGCCGACCGCGAGGGCCGGCCGGGCGAGGTCATGCGGCTGACCGACGACGGTTTCGCGGTGCAGACCGGCGACGGCTGGCTGGAACTGACTCGCGTCCAGCGGGCCGGCGGCCGGCCGATGAGCGCGGCGGACTTCGCCCGCAGTCGCTCGCTCGAGGGGGTGGAACTTGGCTGAATCCGATGCTTCCCGCCCGCCCGGCCATCGGGGGCGCTCGCGGCGACGCGGCGGGCCGGGTCACCGTCCCCGCTCGCCCGAGGCGCTGGTCGCCCAGGGTCTGCGAGAGGTGGTCGAGCGCGGCCGATCCCTCGACCAGGTGCTGCCCGGTCTGACGAGCCGGGCTCAGCCGGCGCACCGCAGCGTCATCCAGGCGATGAGCTACGAGGTGCTGCGCCAGTACGAGGCGCTGGTCTTCTGGCGTGATGCGCTTCTCGACCGGCCGTTGTCCTCGAAGGGTGCCGACGTCGGCATGCTGCTGCTGGTCGGACTGGAGCGCCTGACCGGATCGAAGCGCGAGCCCTCCCGGGTGGTCAACGCTGCCGTTCATGCCGCGCGCGAGATCGGACAGAACTGGGCCACCGGGCTGGTCAACGCCGTCCTGCGTCGCGCCGTTCGTCAGATCGAGGCCGACGAGACGCCACTGGCTGCCGCTCCGCCCGCCGCGCAGGCCCGCCTGCCGGAATGGCTGTTCGCCCGGCTCTCCGCCGACTGGGGCGAGGACCGGGCCATCGACATCGGCCGGCGGCTGGCCACCCATCCGCCGATGACCCTGCGGGTCAACGCCTCGATGGTCGGGGTCGACGAGTATCTCGAGCAACTCGCCGAACTGTCCATCGAGGCCCGGCGTACGCCGTATGCGCGCTTCGGCCTGACGCTGCTCTCACCGCAGGACGTCGAGCGGCTGCCCGGCTTTCAACAGGGGCTGGTTTCCGTGCAGGACGAGGCGGCGCAACTGGTGGCCGACCTGATGGATCTGTCGCCGGGGCAGCGTGTGCTGGATGCCTGCTGTGCCCCCGGCGGCAAGACGCTGGCGATGCTGGACACCGAGCCATCGGTCGAGATGGTGGCGGTGGACGTCGACGTCACCCGGCTGGCGCGGGTGCAGGACAACCTTGAGCGAGCCGGGAGGCATGCCGAGCTGCTGTGCCTGGATCTCGCCTCGCAGCCGGTCGATCGGCCCGGCACCTTCGATCGCATCCTCGCGGACGTGCCCTGCACAGCCACGGGCGTGATCCGGCGTCATCCGGACATCAAGCGGCTGCGACGCGACGATGACGTCGAGCGCCTGGTCGAGCGACAGCGCGAGATCCTCGAGCGCCTCTGGCCCCTGCTGCGGCCCGGCGGCCGTCTCGTCTACGCGACCTGCTCGCTGCTGCGTCGCGAGAACGTCGAGCAGGTCGAGTCCTTCCTGCGCGATCATCCCGACGCCGTCGCCCCGGACATGGCCGTCGACTGGGGCGAACCGCAGGCCGCGGGTCGGCAGCTGTTTCCCGAGATCGACGGTCACGACGGCTTCTACTATGCCGTGCTGGAAAAACGGGTCGGCGGCGGATGAATGCCCCGGCCGCCCGTCGTGTTTCCCGGTGGCTGGCATGGCTGCTGCCGGCGTTGCTGATCGGGCAGCCGGCCTGGGGAGACGCCCGGGTGGTCGACGTGCACGCCGAGGTGCGCGACGGGGCGGTGTTCGTCGATGCGGACCTGGCGATCTCGCCCAGCGCGCAGGTGATCGAGGCGATGCGCAATTCCATCGCCCTGCGCCTGGTGGTGGAGGCCAGCGTCAGCCAGCCGCGCGAGTGGCTCTGGGACCGCAAGCTGGCCGAGGGAGAACGCCACCTGCGGCTGGAATATCACGCCCTGTCGCGCACCTGGATGGTGACGGACCTCACCGTTCGGGAAACGCACACCTTCAGTGATCTGGCCGGTGCGGTGGACTCGCTTTCGCGGATCCGCGCCTGGCGCCTGGCCGACTGGAAGCGACTCGAGGGCAGCGACCGGCTGCTCGGCCGGATGCGGGTGCGCCTGGAAGTCAACAAGCTGCCGTTGCCGCTGCGGGTTCCGGCCCTGCTCGACCCGGCCTGGGACCTGAACAGCGACTGGTTTCTCTGGAGTCTTTCGGAGGCGCGCGAGGAATGAGACGGCTGCGCAACTTCCGCCGGATGGTTCGACGGCTGATCCCCTGGGTCAGCGCCATGGTGGTGGTGTTCCTGCTGGTGCTCCTCTACCTGGTGTCCGACTCGCTGCGCGCGGTCGAGCAGCCGGAGGGGCTGTTCCTCGGGCTGCTGGCCGCCAGTGCCGCGGGTCTGCTGTTCCTGGGGCTGGTGGTGCTGGCGCATATCCTCCGGCTCATTCGCGACTACCGGCGCGGCCGCCCGGGGGCGCGCCTGACCGCCCGGCTGGTGCTGACCTTCGTTTCGCTGGCCACCGTGCCGGTCGTGATCGTCTTCTACTTCTCGCTGACCTTCGTCCAGCGGGGCATCGACTCCTGGTTCGACGTGCAGGTCGAGCAGGCGATGACCGATGCGCTGTCGCTCTCGCAGATGTCCTTCGACGGTCGCATGCGCCAGGCACTGGAGGATACCCGGCGCGCGGCCCGTACGCTCCGCGACGGCGGCTCGGAACTGGTGGCGCTGGAGCTTTCCCAGATCCGGCGCGAGACCGGCGCCCAGGAGATGACCATCCTTGGCCAGCGCAACCTGATCGTCGCCTCGTCTTCCGACGATCCCAAGGACATCGTCCCGGCGCGCGCTGACGAGTCGGCCCTGGCCCATGCGCGTTCCGGCAACGACTTCATCGGGCTGGATCCGGGCGGTGACGGCAGGCTGCAGATCCGCGTGGTCGTGCCCTTGGAGGCCGGCCTGACCAGCGAGGGCGGCAAGCGGGTGCTCCAGGCCCTGTACGACGTGCCCGACCAGGCCAACGAACTCTCCAACAGCGTGCAGGAGGCCTTCGACGACTACCGCGAGCTGGTGTTCCTGCACAAGTCGCTCAAGCAGACCTTCACGCTGGCACTGACGCTCGCGCTGCTGCTCTCCCTGCTGACGGCGGTCTGGCTGGCGTTCCTCGCCGCCCGTCGCCTGCTCAGCCCCATCCGCGAGCTGGCGGCCGGGACCCAGGCCGTCGCCGAGGGCGACTACAGCTTGCGGCTGCCCGTCGACCGGCGTGACGACCTCGGCCAGCTGGTGCAATCGTTCAATACCATGACCGCCCGGGTGCGCCGGGCGCACGAAGTCATGCGCGAGCTCCAGGAGCTGGCGGACAAGGAGCGCGACTACCTCGATACCGTCATCCAGCACCTGTCCTCCGGGGTACTCACGCTCAGTGATGACGGACTGGTGATCAGCGGCAACTCGGCCAGCCGCCAGATCCTCGGTCTGCCGGAGGACGAGTTGTTCGGTCGCCGTTTCGACGAGATCTGCGAACGGCACGCCAACCTGCGACCGTTGTGCGAGGCCTTCGAAGGCGCCATGGATGCCGGGGCGCCGCATCCTGGGGAAACGCTGGAGTCGCAGGTGCGGATCATGAATGGCTCGGGGCGCAAGGTGTTGCTGGCACGTCTCGCCGCCCTGCCGCCGGGCAACGACGCGGAGGCCGGTGGTTACGTGGTGGTGCTCGAGGATGTCACCGCCCTGATCCAGGCCCAGCGGGATGCGGCCTGGTCGGAGGTCGCCCGGCGCCTGGCCCACGAGATCAAGAACCCTCTGACCCCCATCGGCCTGTCGGCCGAACGGTTGCGCCGGCGCATCCTGCCGCAACTGGACGAGGAGGTGCACGGGCCGATCCTCGATCGGGCCACGGCGACGATCATCGCGCAGGTCGACGCGATGAAGCAGATGGTCAACGAGTTCGCCGACTATGCCCGTCCGCCCAAGGTGCGCGTCGAGCGCGTCGATCTGGCGACACTGGCAGGGCAGGTGGCCGAACTCTACCGGGGCAATACGGCGGTGAAGGTCCGCTCGATCGCCGAGACGGACGGGCCGGTCATGGTCGAAGGCGATCCCAACCGCCTGCGCCAGCTGCTGCACAACCTGATTCGCAATGCCAGCCAGGCGCTGGCCGAGCAGGGTGCGGCGGGTGGTGATCCCCGGGTGCTGGTGGACCTGCGGATCGTGGGTGAAGCGGGCGACCGCGTGGCCGAGCTGGTGGTCGCCGACAACGGTCCAGGGTTCCCGCCGGACATGCTCGACCGTCTGTTCGAGCCCTACGCCACCACCCGTCCCAAGGGCTCCGGGTTGGGCCTGGCGATCGTCAAGAAGATCGCCGAGGAACACGCCGGGACGGTGCATGCCTGGAACGCCGTCGAGCAGCCGGATGCGGACGACACCGAGGCCGGCCGGCGCCTGTCGCACCTGGGTGCGAGGGTGAGCCTGCGGCTGCCGCTGACATCGGAGTACGATGCTTCTCCGACAGGGCGGGATGCCACGCACGAATCGCGGTAGGATGGTGCGAAAAAGGACTGATTGAGGGGCTGCCTTAGGAATGAGTATCGGACACATCCTGGTCGTCGACGACGAGAGCGAGATCCGCAACCTGCTGGTCGACGTGCTCGAGGACGAGGGATTCACCGTGAGCAGCGCGGCAGACGCGGTGGAAGCGCGAGGTTCCATCGCCGTGCGCCGTCCCGACCTGATCCTGCTGGATATCTGGATGCCGGGCACCGACGGCATTGCCCTGCTGCGCGAGTGGCACGAACACGACCAGTTGGTCTGGCCGGTGATCATGATGTCCGGCCACGGGACGGTGGAGACCGCGGTGGAGGCGACCCGGCTGGGTGCCTACGACTTCATCGAGAAACCCATCTCGCTGGACAAGCTGCTGCTGCTGATCGAGCACGCGCTGGACAACCGGCGGCTGGCGCAGGAGAACGCGGCGCTCAAGCGCGGCGAGCTCGACCCGCTCGACCTGATCGGCGACTCCGAGTACATGCAGGACCTGCGCAAGCAGGCCCGCAAGGTCGCCGAACACGACGCCTGGGTGCTGATCTCCGGCGAGCCCGGTACCGGCAAGCAGGCGCTGGCGCGCTACATCCATCGTCACTCGGCCCGGCGGCATTTCCCCTTCGTCGATACCGGCGGGTCGGCAGTCTCCGGGCGGCAGAACGCCGCGGTGGAGTTGTTCGGCGCCGAGGAGAACGGCCGCATCCGCTACGGCCTTCTCGAGCAGGCCAACGGCGGCACGCTGTTCATCGCCGAAGCCGCCGACATGGACGAGCAGACCCAGATGCAGCTGATCTCTGCGCTCGAAAGCCAGTCGTTCTTCCGCGTGGGCGGCAACGAGCCGGTGCGGGTGGACGTGCGCGTGATCGCCGCGACCCGCAAGGATCTCGAGGCCGAGGTGCGCGCCGGCAAATTCCGCGAGGATCTCTACTATCACCTCTCGGTGGTGCCGATCCATATCGAGCCGCTGCGTCAGCACCCCGAGGATGTCCCCGTGCTGCTGGCGCACTACCTGGAGACCGCCCACCAGGTGGAAGGGCTGCCGCGGCGCGACCTGACCATCGGTGCGCGCAACCTGCTGCGCTACCATCACTGGTCGGGCAACGTCCGTGAGCTCAAGAACCTGGTCCAGCGGCTGCTGATCCTCGGCAGCGGCGAGGTGATCGACGAGCAGGAGGTCCAGCGCGCGCTGGGGCTGGCCCCGGCGGAGGACGATGAGGGCGAGACCGGTCCGCCGCTGGTGTCGTTGAACCTCGACCTGCCGTTGCGCGAGGCGCGCGAGGAGTTCGAGCGCCGCTACCTGCTGGCGCAATTGAAGAACGCCGACGGATCCATGACCGAGCTGTCCCGCCGGACCGGCATGGAACGCACCAATCTCTACCGGAAACTCAAGTCCCTCGGCATCCAGACCGGGGATCGTTCCGGCGGATCAGGCTCCTGACAAGGGACAAGAGGTCGCATGAAGATCATCATACTCGGCGCCGGGCAGGTGGGCAGTTCCGTGGCCACCTCGCTCGCGAACGAGACCGACAACTCCGTCACGGTGGTGGACACCGATGCCGATGCGCTGATCTGGCTTCAGGACCGGCTCGACATCCGCACGATAACCGGGCTCGGGTCCCGGCCGGGCGTGCTCGAGGAGGCCGGCGCGGCCGATGCGGACGTGCTGATCGCGGTCACCAGTTCCGACGAGACCAACATGCTCGCCTGCCAGGTGGCCTGGACGCTCTACCACACGCCCACCAAGATCGCCCGCATCCGTGCGACCGACTACCAGGATCATCCCGCCCTGTTCGACAAGGCGGCCATTCCGGTGGACTTCACCATCAGTCCCGAACGGCTGATCAAGGACTACATCGCCAGCCTGATCGAGTATCCCGACGCACTCCAGGTGCGCGAGTTCGGCGATGGGCGCCTGCTGCTGATCGGCATGGAAGTCGACCGGGAGGGGCCGATGGTTGGCGAGCCGATCCATCGACTGCGCGAGCTTCTTCCGGGCATCGAGGCGCGGGTGGCGGCGATCTACCGCCATGAGACCTCCGTGCCGCCTGAGGGTGACACCCGCCTGCTGGCCCGGGACGAGGTGTTCTTCCTCGCCCGCAAGGCCGACATCCGCCGGATCATGAGCGTGCTGCGTCCACTGGACGAACCCTACAAGCGCATCATGATCGCCGGTGGCGGCAACATCGGCGGGGCGCTGGCCGGCAAGCTCGAGGATCGCTATCAGGTCAAGCTGATCTCCCACAATCCGCGACGGGCGCGTGAGTTGTCGGCCGCACTCGATCGCAGCATCGTCCTGTCGGGCAACGCCTCGGACACGGAGCTGCTCGAGGAGGAGAACATCGAGGACATGGACGTCTTCCTCGCGCTGACCAACGACGACGAGGACAACATCCTCGCCTCGATGCTGGCCAAGCGCCTCGGCGCGCGCCGGGCGATGTGCATCGTCAACCGGACCGAGTACGTCGACTTGATCGAGATGGGCGCGATCGACATCGCGCTCTCGCCCCACCAGATCACCATCGGCGAGGTGCTCACCCACCTGCGCCGTGGCGACGTGGTCAGCGTGCATTCCCTGCGCCGGGGGGCGGCCGAGGCGATCGAGATCATCGCCCGTGGCGACGAGAGCACCTCGCGGGTGGTCGGCCGGCGCGTCGACGAGCTCGACCTGCCGCACGGGACCACCATCGGCGCGATCCTGCGTGGCGACGAGGTGCTGATCGCCCATCACGACACGGTGATCGAATCCGATGACCACGTGGTGTTGTTCCTGACCGACAAGGACCGGATCGGCGGCATCGAGCAGCTGTTCTCGGTCGGCTTCGGCTTTTTCTAGGGCGACCGATGCAGGCACTGATCGTCATTCGCATCCTCGGCGTCCTGCTGATGGTCTTCGGCCTGACGTTCCTGCCGCCGTGGTTCGTCGGCTGGGTCATGGGCGATGACAACCTCACGCCCTTCGCCCTGAGTTTCGTCATCAGCGTGACGCTGGGCCTCATCCTCTGGGGCCTGACGCGCCAGTACCGGCGCGAGCTCAAGCTGCGCGACGGCCTGCTGATTGTGGTGTCCTTCTGGGTCGTGCTCGGCCTGATCGGCTCCACCCCGATCTACCTGCAGCCCGAGCTCGGGTTGAGCTTCTCCCAGGCGATGTTCGAGTCGGTTTCGGGGATTACCACCACCGGGGCGACCGTGATCACCGGGCTGGACGATTTGCCGCGCTCGCTGCTGTTCTATCGCCAGCAGCTGCAATGGCTGGGCGGTCTGGGGATCATCGTGCTGGTGGTCGCCTTCCTGCCGCTGCTGGGCGTGGGCGGCATGCAGCTCTACAAGGGCGAGATGACCGGGCCGATCAAGGACTCGCGCCTGTCCGGGCGGATCTCGGAGACGGCCAAGGCACTCTGGCTGGTCTACACCGGCATCACCGTGCTCTGCGCCCTGATCTACAAGATCGAGGGCATGAACTGGTTCGATGCCGTCAGTCACGCCTTCACCACCGTGGCGACCGGAGGCTTCTCCACCCATGACGCCAGCTTCGGCCATTTCGACAGCGCCATCATGGAAGTGACCGCCATGGTGTTCATGATCCTCGGCGCGACCCCCATGGCGCTGCACTACATCGCCATCCGTCGCGGCACACTCGAGGGCTACTTCACCAGCGCCGAGGTGCGTTTCTTCCTCGGCTGGCTGGCGGCAGTGGCGCTGATCGTGGTCGGCTTCTTCCTGGTGAACTTGCCCGAGGGGGGCTGGGTGGAGACCGTGCGCCAGCACCTGTTCAACCTGGTCTCCTTTGCCACCACCACCGGCTACGCGGCGACCGATCACACCGCCTACGGCCCGTTCCTGATGCTGCTGCTGGTGATGACCACCGTGATCGGCGGCTGTGCCGGTTCGACCACCGGCGGGATGAAGTCCGTGCGCGTGATGCTGCTGGCCCGGCAGGGGATCAACGAGGTCCGGCGGCTGGTGCATCCGCACGCCGTGTTCGTCGTCCGCATGGGCGGGCGCCCGCTCGATCCCGGCGTGATCAGTGCCGTCTGGGCGTTCTTCGCCGCCTGGATGTTCACCTTCCTGTTCTTCTTCTTTGCCATGCTGATGACCGGCATGGACATCGAGTCCGCCCTGGGGGCGGTGCTGGCCACGCTGGCCAACCTCGGCCCGGGCATCGGTTCGGTGACCAGCAACTTTGCCTCGGAATCGACCACCGTGCTCTGGCTGGGGATGATCGCGATGATCCTCGGGCGCCTGGAGATCTTCACGGTGCTCGCCATCCTGCTGCCGATGTTCTGGCGCCGATGAGTGCCGACGACCGGCAGTCCGGCCCGCCGGCCTTCCGGCGGGGATTCCTTGCGCCGCGTTACTGGCCCACCTGGCTGGGCATCGGGCTGCTACACCTGCTGTCTTTCGTCGGTCATCGCCCGCGACGAGCGCTCGCGAAGGGGTTGGCCCGACTGTATCGCCGCGTGAACCCGCGTCGTGCGGATATCGTGCGGCGCAATCTCGAGCTGTGCTTTCCCGAGGAGTCGGCCGGGACGCGTGAACAGTGGCTGGCGCGCTACTTCGACCGGCACTTCCTCGCGCTGCTCGACCTTGGACGCATCCGGCGCGCGAAGCGCGGCGAGCTGACCCGCGAGACCCGGGTCGCCGGTCAGGACGTGCTGGATCGGCTTCGGCGCGAGGCCGGGGTGATCCTGACCGTGCACTCGGTAGGGCTGGAATGGGCGGCGGCCATGCTCGCCGAGACGGTGGAGGGCTCGGCGATCTACAAGCCCTTCGCCGACAACCCGGTGATCGACTGGTGGTTCGGCAGCATGCGCACCCGGCACGGCACCGAGGCGTTGCCGCGTGATCGGGGCATGGGGCCGCACCTCAAGGCCCTGCGGCGTGGTCGGAGCTTCTTCTACATCGCCGACGAGGATCTCGGCCCCGAGCACAGCGTGTTCGCGCCGTTCTTCGGCGTGGAGAAGGCCACCCTGCCGTTGGCGGGCAAGCTGGCGGCCGCCGCCCGGCGCCCCGTCTACCCGGTGATCGGCCAGCTTGACGAGCGTACCGGGCAGTACCGATTGCGCTTTCTCGAGCCCGTGGAGCTGCCGGCCAGCGCCGATCGGAAGGCGGCCACGGCGATCAACCGGGTGATCGAGGAACTGGTCCGGGACGATCCCGTCCAGCTGATGTGGTCGCTGAAGTACTTCAAGACCCGGCCGTCGGGCGAGGTCGATCGCTATCGGCGCTGATGGGTGAAGGATGGCCTTCGGTGGTGCCCTTGTCGCGAAGCGGCTTTCGGCTGCTGTTTCCGAGAGTTCGTGATGCGGGACTCGCGCCGGCGAGGCCGGGGCCACCCGTTTTCGAGTGCCTTCAGTTCTGCCGTCGTTGCTCGCGGCGCTGGCGTCCGGAGGCCTGCCGACGGAAGCGTCGGTAGGTCCACTGGTACTGCGCCGGATTCTCGAGCACGACCCGCTCGACCTCGCGGTTCAGGGCCGCGGCGGCCTCGACGGGGTCCTCGTGCTCGATCGGCTCGGTCACCGGCTCGTAGTGGATGCGAAACCCCCGGCCGTCGGGCAGGCGCTCGGCCCAGCCGGTGAAGGCCGGTGCGCCGGTGCGCCGAACCAGCGTGCGGATCAGGGTCATGGTCAGTGCCGGCTGGTCGAAGAACGGTGCCATGACACCCTCGCCATGGCGAGGGGCCTGATCGGGCAGGATCGCCACCAGTTCGCCTCGCTTGAGTGCCCGCAGGGCCTTGCGCACCCCGCCGAGGTTGGCCGGCGCCATGTCCGCGCCGAAGCGCGAGCGCACCTCGACCAGCAGGGTTTCCATGGCCGGCTCGCGCGGCGGTCGGTACATGACGGTGGTGGGAGCACGGGTGGCCGTCATCAGCCCGCCCAGTTCCCAGTTGCCGATATGCGGGGCGAGCAGGATCGCGCCGCGGCCCGCCGCCAGTGCCTGCTCGATCGCCTCGAAACCCCGCATCTCATGCACCACCGCCTCGACTTGCGACCGGTCCCAGTGCCAGGCCGGGGCGGTCTCGATCAGGCCCATGCCGGTCTCGATCAGGCTGCGCCGCGCCAGCCGGGCGCGTTCGGTCTCGTCGAGTTCGGGCAGGCAGCGCGCAAGGTTTTCCTCGACGGTGTGCCGTGTCTGGCCGTTGACCAGCCAGAACAGCCGCCCGAGTGTGCGCCCCAGGCGCTGGGCGCCGCGCAATGACAGCGCGCCGAGCAGCCGCAGCATCAGACGGGCGAAACCCAGCCGCAGCCGACCGCGAATCCGTCGCCGCCAGTCGTCGCGCTTTCGACTCATGGCCGGCGGTCCGCGGGCAGGGGCGCGGCATGGGCCTCGGCGTGCGCCACGGCCCGTTCCATCCCGTCGGCGACCAGCGGTGCCATTGCGGATTTCAGCGAGTGGAACAGCTGGCCATTGCCCTGTTCCTCGGCGGCGAGGAGTTGCTTGAAGTGCTCGCGCTGGGTGGGCATGGCAAAGCAGGCCGGGCAGTTGTCGTCAATCACCGGCAGCGCATGGCGCCGGGCGAAGTCCACCAGTGCCGACTCGCGCACGTCGACCAGCGGCCGGATGATGCGCACGTCGCCGGCGTCGTTGAGGTAGTGCGCCTTCATGGTGTTGAGCTTGCCGCCGTGGAAGGCGCTCATCATGAAGCTCTCGGCGAGATCGTCGAGGTGCTGGGCCAGTGCCAGCACGTTGTAGCCTTCCTCGCGGGCCACGCGATAGATCAGGCCGCGCTTGAGCCGCGAGCAGAACGAGCAGTAAGAATCCCCGCTCATGTGCTCGTCGGCCAGCCCGACGATGTCCTCGCGCACGTGGTGGAAGGGCACGCCCAGTCGGTCCAGGTAGTCGCCCAACGGGCTGGGGTCGAAGCCGGGCACCAGCGGGTCGACGGTCACCGCGGCGATGGAGAAGTCGATCGGCGCTCGCCGCTGGATGTGGCGCAGGATGTGCAAAAGCGAGAGCGAGTCCTTGCCGCCGGACAGTCCCAGCAGCACCCGGTCGCCGTGATGGAGCATGCGATAGTGCATCACGGCGCGCGAGACGAGCTTCTGCAGGCCGCGGCCCGGGGTGGCCCAGAGGGCGGTGCTTTCCGACGGATTGGTTTCGATGGACGGCATGACGGGATCGGTTGTTCGCGAAACGGGTCGCCATCTTACCAGTGCCGCCCGGGCTCGACGCCGGGTCAGTCGTCGTAGATCGGCCGGCCGCGGTAGTAGCCCCTGATCCGCCGGCCCGCGTTCGCCGGTGCGGGTGATTCCCCGCTCTTCCCCCGCAGGCGCGCGGCCATCTCGGCGACCTCGGGGTCCTCGCTGGCGCGGGCCAGGCGCAGCAGGCGCTGCTGCACGCCGAACCGTCCCATGTCCACCTCGATGCCCATGTCCTTTTCCAGGGCCCGCTTGAGGGCGATTAGCAGCTGCATTTCCTCGCGTTGTGACATGCGTGACGGCTCCGTTGGTTGGCGATGCGGTCTGCAACGCAAGGAGCGGACCATCGCTGCAACGCCTTGATTCGACGTGCGGTCGCAGGCGCCATCCCTGGGGATTGCACCGCGCTGACGCGTCCGGTGGGGCCGGGCGCCCGGTCGTGGGGCGCGGGCCTGTGCCCGCCAAGGCAGTACACTGTCCCGCGTGAGGGTCGGTACTTTTCGACCCGACCACGTTTTACCCGGATGACGAGGACTGCCCGCATGCGCACGCTCTATCCCCCTGTCGAGCCCCTGGTCAACCACAGCCTGCCGGTCGGGGACGGCCATGTGCTGCACGTCGAGGAGTGCGGCCGGCTGTCCGGCATCCCGGCGCTGTTCCTGCACGGCGGACCGGGGGCGGGATGTACCCCCATGCACCGGCGCTTTTTCGACCCGGACCGTTATCGCGTGGTCCTGCCCGACCAGCGGGGCGCGGGCCGTTCCACCCCGCATGCCGGGCTGGAGGCCAACACCACCGCCGACCTGGTCGCGGATCTCGAGCGCGTGCGGGAGTCGCTCGAGATCGACCGCTGGCTGGTCTTCGGCGGATCGTGGGGCTCGACGCTGGCGCTGGCCTATGCGCAGGCCCACCCCGAAAGGGTCAGCGGCCTGATCCTGCGGGGGGTATTCCTCTGCCGGGACGAGGACATCCACTGGTTCTACCAGGAGGGTGCCAGTCGGGTGTTCCCGGATTACTGGCAGGATTATCTCGAGCCCATCCCGGAGGCCGAACGGGACGACCTGGTCGCGGCCTACCACGCGCGTCTGGACGGCGAAGACCAGATCGCCCAGTACCACGCCGCGCAGGCCTGGTCGATCTGGGAGGGGCGCTGCGCCACCCTGCGGCCGGAGGCCGAGGTGGTCGACTACTTCGCCAATCCGCACAACGCCCTGGCGATCGCGCGGATCGAGAATCACTACTTCCGGCACGCTGCCTTTCTCGACACGCCGCTTCTCGACGGCATGGACCGTCTCGCCGGCATTCCGGGACACATCGTTCACGGGCGCTACGACATGGTCTGTCCGGTCGACCAGGCGTACGCGCTGCACGCACGGTGGCCGGGAGCGGAACTGGAGATCATCGATGATGCGGGGCACGCGGCCAGTGAGCCGGGGATCGTCGACGCACTGCTGCGGGCGACCGATCGCTTCGCCGAATCGCTGGAAGGTCGCGGGACATGATCGCGCTGATCCAGCGGGCGACGCACGGCGCGGTGCGCGTGGACGGTCAGGTGATCGGCGAGATCGGGAGGGGGCTGGTCTGCCTGATCGGCGTGGCCGACGGCGACGGCCCGGCGCAGGCGCGGCGGTTGGCCGAGCGGGTGATGAACTACCGGGTGTTCCCCGACGAGCGGGGGCGGATGAACCGCTCGGTCCGTGACATCGCCGGCGGCATTCTCGCGGTGCCGCAGTTCACGCTGGCGGCCGACACGCGGCGCGGCAACCGCCCCAGCTTCACGCCGGCGGCGGAGCCGGCCGAGGCGAGCCGGCTGTTCGACATCCTCGTTGCCGCACTGCGGGAAGGGCATGGCGGCGAGGTGGGCACGGGCCGCTTCGGCGCGGACATGCAGGTCGAGCTGGTCAACGACGGGCCGGTGACCTTCTGGCTGGAGGCATCGCCAGGCGGTTGATCCGCGCTCCAGTCACGAATGTCACAGGCAAAGAAAAGCCCGCCATGAGGCGGGCTCTTGGGTCTCCGAGGTTGTCAGTCTGCCTTAGGCAGCCTGGGTAGCCTCGTCGGACTCGCCGGTGTTGGAGGTCCAGGAGATCTTGACCTCGTCACCCTTGGCACCCGGAATCTTGATGTTCAGGTACGGGTTCTTGGAGACGGCCTCGGAGAGGTTGCCGTCCATGACGGTCTCGCCGTTGACTTCAACCATCAGCTTCTGGATGAAGTTGGCCGGGATCTTCTCGCCGGTGGCCTTGTCTTCGCGGTTGCCGGATTCCATCGGATGACGGATGAGGGCCTTCACGTCGAGGACGTCGCCGGCCGGGGAAATGCGCATGCGGATAGTAGACATAATCTATACCTCTTGGATTATCTGTCTGTATTCAGTGACCTGGTGATTCAGAGGCTGATTAGCCGCCGCAGCCACCGATGGTTACTTTCACTTCCTTGCCGGCCTTGTACAGCTTGCCGCCAGCGTGGGCAACGCCGGTCACGTTGTCGGTCTCGCCCATACGGATACGGGTGGAGACGAACGGGTTGGCACCGGACAGGTCGAAAGCGGCGACCAGCGGGGTCGGGTTCTTCGATACGAAGATGGCGACCTTGTCGGTGTCGGCAACGGCAGACTCGACGGTGACCGGAACGACGGCGCCGTTTTCGGCGATGTCCGGAGCCTTGACGCTGATGTCGCCGGAATCGGACACGTCAGAGGTGCCGAAGTAGCCGTTCAGCGCATCGTCCATGCTTTCGGAGCGGAAAGCCGACTCCGGCCACTCGGCGGCCAGGACGGCACGCGGGGAAAGCAGGCCGGCGCCAACGGCCAGACCAGCTGCACTGGCAGCGAGGCTGCCTTTCAGAAATACGCGACGCTTGGATTGCATATCTAACTCCTCGTTAAGTTGTGGGTGTCCACGCCCCAAGACAATGCATGGCCCGTGCCAGTTTTTCAAAGCATGTAAAAACAACGGGTTGAGATGATCCTGCCTCGGGGTTGCGAATTGCAATCTGCAATTTTTCGTGCCTCGGGCGTTGCAGGGGCCAACGTCGGGCTACTTCTTTTCCCGGTTCTGCAGCTTGCGCCACAGGGTGGACTTGTTGATGCCGAGAATGCCGGCGGTCTGCTCGCGGTTGCCGCCGGTATGCTCGAGCACGCGGGTGATGTAGCGCTGCTCGAGTTCCTCCAGGCTGGGCCAGTCGGCGTCGATGCCGGAACCTCCGCCCGTCTCGGCGGCCGGGGCGGTTTCCTCGCCGAGCAGTTCCAGCTCGATCTCCTCGCCGTCCGACAGGGCCACGGCCCGCTCGATGGCGTTCTTCAGTTCGCGCACGTTGCCCGGCCAGGGGTGGTTCAGGATCGTCTTTTCCGTCGTCCGGGAGAGTCGCTTCGCCGGGCGGTGAAAGCGGCGGGCGAACTCCTCGAGGAAATGCTGGGCCAGCACCGGGATGTCCTCGCGTCGCTCGCGCAGTGGCGGCATCTGCAGGCGGACCACGTTCAGGCGGTGGTAGAGGTCGTGGCGGAACTCGCCGACCTTGACCATCTCGGCCAGGTTGCGGTTGCTGGCCACGATGAAGCGCACGTCGATGGGGATGGTCTTCACGCCGCCGACCCGGGTGATCTCCTGCTCCTGGACCACGCGCAGCAGCTTGACCTGCATCGCATCCGAGATGTTGCCGATCTCGTCGAGGAACACGGTTCCGCCGCTGGCGACCTCCAGCAGCCCCGGCTTGGCGGTGTTCGCCCCGGTGAACGCGCCCTTTTCGTGGCCGAAGAGTTCGTTCTCCAGCAGCGTGTCGGTGAGCGCGCCGCAATCGATCACGATGTATGGCGTGTGGGCGAAGTCCGAGCGTTCGTGTGTCGCGCGGGCGGCCAGTTCCTTGCCCGAGCCGGATTCGCCCTCGATCATCACGTTGATGCGCACGTCGCGGATCTTGTCGATGATCCGGTAGACCGACTCGATCGCCGGCGAGCTTCCCAGCATCGCCCGTTCGCCCTCGTCGAGCGCCGGGGCGGGCTCGGCGGCACCGTCGAGCAGGCGGTGGACCAGTTCCACCAGCGACTCGGGGTCGTAGGGCTTCTTGATGAAGTCGCTGGCGCCCAGCCGCAGGGCCTGGATGGCGTTGTCGATGGTCGAGTAGCCGGTGATCAGGATCACGGGCAGTTCCGGCCATTCGCCGCGGAGCCACTCGAGGAATTCCAGCCCGTTCATGTCGGGCATCTTCAGGTCGGTGATCACCAGGTTGACCGGATTGTCGCGCAGCCATTCCTGCGCGCCGCGCACGGACTGGAAGCCGTGCACGGTCAGGCTTTCCGTGCGCGCGTAGCGCGTGAACAGGTCACTGGCCCGGGCGTCGTCGTCGACGAACGCGATCACCGGGTTGTCGGGGCTGGAATGACGGGATTGCCGGTCTGTGCTCATGATTCGGTCGTCGGAGAGGCGGGTTTGTCGTCCGGATGCAGTATGCGCGGGGGCGCCTTGCGACGCGGCAGCACGACGCGGGCGAGTACGCCGCTCACGTCGGGCTCGCCCGCGTCCCGGCGGTTTTCCAGGCTCAGTTCGCCGCCGTGGTACTGCACGATGCCGAGGCTGATCGACAGCCCCAGCCCCGTGCCGCGGTCGACTTCCTTGGTGGTGAAGAACGGGTCGAAGATCTGGTCGACGATCTCCGGCGAGAGGCCGGGACCTTCGTCGCGCACCTCGATCGATACCGTCTCCTCGCGGCACTCGGCCTGTATCAGTATATGCCCGCCGGCGGGGCTGGCGTGTATGGCGTTTCGGACCAGGTTGCCGATCACCTGTTCCATCTGCGCGGGGTCGAACTCGGCCCGGCAGCGGGCCGTGGCGCTGAGCAGTGCAAGGTGCACATCAGCCTCCATCGCTTCCGGCTCCATCCGGTCGATCACCTCCTCGAGCCACTCGGCCAGCTCCACCGTCTGGTGGTCCGGGGGCAGCTGCCGGGCGAAGTTCATCACCCCGCGCACGATGCGGCTGGCCCGGTGGGCCTCGGCCCGCAGGTCGCCGATGTCCTCCCGCAGCGCGGCGTCCTGCGGTGGCACCTGCCGCTCGATCAGCCGGGTGAGCGTGAGGATGTTGTTGAGCGGGTTGTTGATCTCGTGGCCGATGCCGGCGGCCATCTCGCCGATCGAGGCCAGCTTCGCCTGTTGCAGGGCCCGCTTTTCCGCCCGGTTGCGGCGTCGCGCCTCCTCGGCGAGCTGGTGAATGAGGTAGCGGAAGGAGGTCTGCAGCTGGCGGACCTCCGTGGTGTGCGAGTCGACCGGGATGGGTTGGTTACGGTCGCCGTCGGCGAAGCGCTTGAGCGCCGTGGCTAGCCCCGAGATGGGACGGGCGAAGTGGCGGGCGCCCAGGCCGGCGAAGACCAGGCTCATCACCAGCGCGAGCAGGCCGAAGCCGAACAGGCTCAGGCGGATGTCCCGGAACGGTGCCGAGGTGATGTCCGCGGGCAGCTGGATGGCGACGAACCAGGACACCAGGCTGTTCGGGTAGGGGTGATACTCCTGGTAGTAGTAGCGGTGCTTCTCCTCGGTGCCCGGGTAGACGCCGTTGGACTGCGCCACGGCGGCCTCCCAGAAGGCGCCGTCGTCCATGCCGCGTGCGTTGGGCTGGCCGTTGCCCTCGCCGATCTCGAACGGCGTGACGAATTCGATGCCCCGGATGTCGTCGTAGAGAATCAGGCCGTCGCGGGACGGATTCCCCGGGTTGTGCTCCATGATGAGGACCTTGCCGTCGCGCGGACGCGGCGAGAACGACAGGATCTGGTCGAGGTGCTCGCCGAAGGTGTTGACCACCACGTAGCCCGCGGTGCGGTCATCGACGTTGCGTAGCGGGCGCACGGCGTACAGGGTGCTCGGCTGCCGGCCGGGCAGGGCGTCGCCGAAGGACGTCGGCAGTGCCATGAAACTGATCTCGTCGGAGGGCAGCTCGTTGAGCCGGTCGAGCACTTGCTGGTTCTTGAATTCCTCCTCGACGTAGTTGACCTGGCCGAGGCTCTCGAAGGCCGGTGAGGCGACGCGACCTAGGGTCACCTTGATCATCGTGTTGCCGGCCGCGTCGAGAATGCGGATACTCCCCAGCCCGGGCACCGTGCGCTGCAGGCCGGCGAGAAAGCGGTTGGCGTTGATCCGCATCGAGGTCAGTTCGGGGTGGCGGACGCCGGATGCCGAGGCCATCAGGGCGTTGAGCATAGTCTGGATTTCCTGCGACTGCCCGATGCCCTCGACCACCTCGCGCTCGTAGCGCATGCGGTTGCTCATCTCGCCGATGAGCGAATCGATGTTCTCCTCGAGCTCGCGGTCGATTTCCGTCTGGAAGCGATGCTCGCTGTAGCTGGTCACGCCCCAGACGAGCAGCACCAGGGGCACCAGGGTCGCGGTGAAGGTCCACAGGAAGATATTGACCGGCAGACGCATGCGGTGGTGTTCCTCGGGCGGCGGGACAGATTGCGAATGAAGGTGACGCTATCACAAAGCACGACTGGACACAGTGGCTCGCCGGGCGGGCCGACGACGGGCTTATCCGCCGGCTGAAGGTGGCCGACTCGCCGCAGGGGCCGCACATGCGGATCGACGGCGAGCAGCGGCTGGTCTTCTGCAGCAACGACTATCTCGGCCTGGCGGCCGACCCCCGGCTGGCCGAGGCCATGCGGCGCGGGCTGGATCGCTGGGGCACGGGTGCCGGCGCGGCCCACCTGATCAACGGCCACTTCACCCCCCACCAGCGCCTCGAGGAGGAGCTGGCCGGCTGGCTGGGCGTGGACGCCGCCCGGCTGTTCTCCACCGGCTACATGGCCAATCTCGGCGTGGTGGGCGCGCTGGTCGGCCGCGGCGACACGGTGCTGGCCGACCGGCTCGACCACGCCTCGCTGATCGATGCGGTGCAACTGTCCGGCGCGCGGCTGTCACGCTATCGGCACAACGACATGGCGGATCTCGAACGACGCCTGGGCGATGCCCGCGGCGAGCGCATGATCCTCACCGACGGCGTCTTCTCCATGGACGGCGATGTCGCCCCGCTGGCGGAGCTGGTCGAGCTGGCCGAACGATTCGACGCCTGGCTGGTGGTCGACGAGGCCCATGCCTTCGGCGTGCTGGGTCGCGAAGGGCGGGGCACTTTCGAGGCGGCCGGGATCGAGCCCGGCGAGCGGGTCCTGCGCGTGGGGACGCTGGGCAAGGCCTTCGGCACGGCGGGGGCCTTCGTTGCCGGGGCTGCCGAGCCGCTGGAGGTGCTGCTGCAGCGGGCGCGAACCTATCTTTTCACCACCGCCCAGCCGCCGGCCGTGGCCGAGGCCTCCCGCGCGGCGCTGTCCATCGTGCGCGGGGAAGGCTGGCGGCGGGACCGGTTGCGCGAACTGGTCGATGTGTTCCGCGGGCGTGCGGAGGCCCTGGCCGGACTCGAACCGATGCCGTCGGCGACGCCCATCCAGCCGCTGCTGGTGGGCGACAGCGATCGTGCCCTGATGCTCGCCGAGCGGCTGGTCGGGTACGGGCTGATGGTGCCCGCCATCCGGCCGCCCACCGTCCCCCGCGGCTCGGCGCGGTTACGCGTCACGTTGAGCGCCACGCATTCCGACGAGGATCTGCAGACATTGATGGGCGCACTCGCGAAACTGGTCTAATATCCAGTGAACAAGGAACGGGGCCGGCAGCTTTTCTGTCCGTGGCCCATTTCAATTTGTCGAAACTTCACGGAGAGAGACGCCATGAAACGACTGATTCTTATCGTTGCCGCGACCGCGCTGGTCGTGACGGGCTGTGCCCAGAATCCCTACACGGGCGAACATAAACGCACCGCGACCGGTGCGACCGTTGGCGCTGGCGCCGGCGCGTTGCTGGGCAACGTGATCGCCGGTTCGGGTAACAAGACCGGCGGCACGCTCATCGGCGCGGCCGTAGGCGCCACCGTCGGTGGCCTGATTGGCCGCCAGATGGACGAGCAGGAACGCGAGCTGCGCCAGGAAATGGCGGGGACGGGCGTGGATGTCCAGCGCCAGGGTGACACCATCCGCCTGCAGGCCCCGGAGTCGATCACCTTCGATACCAACAGTGCCCAGATCAAGCCGCAGTTCCGCTCGGCACTCGACCAGATCGCCTACTCCATCCAGCAATACCCCAACACCGTGGTGCGCGTCGAGGGGCACACCGACTCGACCGGCTCGGCGGCCTACAACCAGAACCTGTCGGTCAACCGTGCCCAGAGCGTGGCGAGCTACCTGTCCCGCCAGGGTGTCGCCCCGAGTCGCATGCAGGCAGTGGGCTACGGCTTTTCCCGCCCGATCGCGACCAACGACACCGCGGCCGGCCGGGCGCAGAACCGCCGCGTCGAGATCCTGATCCTCCCGCCGGAGGAGTGATCGCCGGGCCGCTTCGCGGCTCGATCGGCTACAGCGTGTAGGAGCCCAGGCCCCACGGACACCCCGTGGGGCCTTTCTCGTTCACGGCAGGGCAACCGGCAGCGTCAGCCGCTCGCCGATATCCAGATCCAGGCGTTCGGCGGTGCCGGCCGGCAGTTCCAGCACGTAGCAAGTCGGGGCGTCGCTGCGGTACATCGGGCAGGGGGATTTCCGGCAGGGCGGGGCTCGCCGGGTCAGCGCCACCAGTGTGCCGGCGCCGTCGAGAAACAGGATGTCGATGGGGAAACTCACGTTCTTCATCCAGAAAGCCCGCGACGCCTCGTCCGGGTAGACGAACAGCATGCCCCGCCCGGCGGCGAGACCGGAGCGGTGCATCAGGCCCCGCCGGCGATCGGCCCGTTCCACGGCCAGTTCGACCGTGAAGGATTCGCCGGCGATCCGCATCTCGCGTGTCTCCAGGTCGTTCTGGTCGTCGGCCTGGAGCAGGGGCCAGGCCGCCAGAGTGGCGGCGACGATCAGGATCAGCGCGAGGTGTCGCCGAGTGCGGTGCGTGGAACGGGAAATGCCGGTCATTGCGCCAGCTTAGCCCATTCGCCTTTCGTGGCGGCTGTGCGGTGACGGTCCGCGGGGCGCGCTGGTAAGATGGCGCTCCCCGAATCAACGAGCCCGTCCGTCCCATGACCGATTCCGACCGTTCCACCGCGGCCGAGCAGCGCCGCCGCGAGGCCCTGGATTACCACGCCCTGCCGCAGCCCGGCAAGGTCGCCACGGCAATCACCAAGCCCACCGAGACGGCGCGTGACTTGTCCCTGGCCTATTCGCCGGGCGTGGCCGAGCCGGTCCGCGAGATCGCCGCCGACCCGGAGGCCGCCTGGCGCTATACCGGCCGGGGCAACACGGTGGCGGTGATCTCGGACGGATCGGCGATTCTCGGGCTGGGCAACCTTGGCCCGCTGGCCTCGAAGCCGGTGATGGAAGGCAAGGGCGTGCTGTTCAAGCGCTTCGCCGACATCGACGTGGTCGACCTGGAAGTCGAGGCCGAGGACGTGCCGGCCTTCGTCGACACGGTGCGGCGGCTCGAGCCGTCGTTCGGCGGCATCAACCTCGAGGACATCAGTGCCCCGCGCTGCTTCGAGATCGAGGCGGCCCTGAGCGAGGCGATGGACATCCCCGTCTTCCACGACGACCAGCACGGCACGGCGATCATCATCGCCGCCGGTCTGACCAACGCGCTCAAGCTTCAGGGCAAGCGCCTCGAGGACATCCGCCTGGTGCTGGTAGGCGCCGGGGCCGCGGGTACGGCGACGCTCAACCTGCTGCTGGACATGGGCTTGAAACGAGAGAACCTGCTGGTCGTCGATCGTCCGGGCGTCCTTCATGCCGGGCTCGACGACCTGCCGGCGCACCACCGCCGCTTTGCCGCCCGTACCGAGGCGCGCACGCTGGCCGACGCCCTGGTCGGGGCGGATGCCTTCATCGGGGTCTCCGCGCCCAACCTGCTGACCCCGGAGATGCTCGCCAGCATGGCCGCGCGCCCGGTGGTCTTCGCCCTGGCCAACCCCGATCCGGAGATCCTGCCCGAGGTCGCCCACGAGGTGCGCGACGACCTGGTGATGGCGACGGGGCGCAGCGACTACCCCAACCAGGTCAACAACGTGCTGGCCTTCCCGTTCATCTTCCGTGGTGCCCTGGACTGCCGGGCGCGGCAGATCACCGCCAACATGAAGATCGCCTGTGTCGAGGCGCTGGCCGCACTCGCCCGCGAGCCGGTGCCGGCCTCGGTGCTGGCCGCCTACGATCTCGAGCGGCTGGAATTCGGCCCCGAGTCCATCCTGCCCAAGCCCTTCGACCCGCGCCTGATCGAGCGGATTCCCGCTGCCGTGGCGCGGGCGGCCGAGGAGGACGGCGTGGCCCGTACGGCCTACCGTCCGCACACGATGCCCGTCGCCGGGTCGGCATGAGCCGCGATCGCGCCTGGCTGATCGATGCCCATGCCCAGATCTGGCGGGCATGGCACGTCTACGACAAGGGACGGACCGACCGCACCGGTCGGCCGGTCAACGCGCTGCTCGGCTTTGCCGACTACCTGCTGGCGCTGGTGGAATCCACCTGGCTGCCCGACCGCCCGGCGCCGGTGATCGCGGCGGTATTCGACGCCCCCTGCGGACGTGGCCACCGGCAGGCCATCTACCCGGACTACAAGGGGAATCGCCCGCCGCATCCGGTCGAGCTGACCGAACAGTTCCCGCGCTGCCGGGAGCTGGCCGAGGCGGCAGGGTTCGGTGCGTTCGACCACCCCGGCTTCGAGGCCGACGACGTGATCGGCACGCTGGTCGGAAGGCTGCGCAGCCGCGAGCGGGCAGTGACCATCGTCACCGGCGACAAGGATCTCGCCCAGCTGCTCGGCCCCGACGACCGCTGGTACAACCCGATGCGCGGCAAGGTGATGGCCTACGGTGACGTGCAGCGCCGCTTCGGCGTGATGCCGGGGCAGGTGGCCGACTGGTTGGCATTGACCGGGGACGTGGCCGACAACATCCCCGGCGTGCCGGGGATCGGACCGCGCACCGCTGCCCGTCTGCTGCGCAAGCACGAGAGCATCGACGGCATCTATGCCAACCTCTCGGCTGTCTACGGCATGAAGTTCCGCGGCGCCCCGCGTGCCCAGCGCCTGCTCGCCGAGCACGAGGAGCAGGTCCGCCTGTCGCGACGGCTGACCGAGATCGTCTGTGACCTGCCGCTGACGGCCAGCCCGCAACCCTGGACCGGTATCGACGCCCCGGCCGTGGTGCGCCTGCTGGAGGAGGCCTGCGCCGACCCCGCCCAGATCGAGCGCTGGGAGGCCTGGTCCGAGGCCGCGCTGGCAAGCAGCGCATGACCCTCCTCGCCTTCAACAAGCCGTTCAACTGCCTCTCCCAGTTCACGCCCGAGCCCGACAGCCCGGCCGCTAGCCTCGCCGAATGGATCGACTTCCCCGGCGTCTACCCGGCCGGTCGGCTCGACCGCGACAGCGAGGGTCTGCTGCTGCTTACCGACGACGGCCGGTTGCAGTCGCGCCTGGCCGACCCGAAGCACAAGCTCGCCAAGGTGTACCTCGCGCAGGTCGAGGGCGAGATCGACGAGCCGGCGCTGGCGGCCCTGCGCGCGGGCGTGACGCTCAAGGACGGTCCCACCCGTCCGGCCGGGGCCGAGCGGGTCGAGGAGCCGGCCTGGCTTTGGTCGCGCAACCCGCCGGTGCGCTACCGCAAGAGCGTGCCCACCAGCTGGGTGCGGCTCACCCTGCGCGAGGGCCGCAATCGCCAAGTCCGTCGCATGACCGCGCATGTGGGCTTTCCCACCCTGCGCCTGGTGCGGGTGGCCATCGGTCCCTACCGGCTCGACGAGCTGTCGCCCGGCGAGTGGCGTGTGATAGCGGGTTGAGGCCGCACGCTTATTCCGAGCGTCCGGCTGGGATAAAAGTCGTTGCAACGCAACGGCTTAGCCGATGTTTCCCGGGGTTTTCGCCCTCCTGCTTTGCGCACGCCTCCGGATTCGGGTAGATTGCGCGATCCGCTCGGCGCGGCGGGGTGTTCGAGGGTCCTGTTTTCGTGTTTCATAACAGTGACTTGCTGGGTTGGTTGTCGAGTATAGAGAAGGGCGTGCCATGAATATCATGAAGCAGTTTGTGCTGGGTCGTCGGCTGGTGGGTCACTGGGCCTTCGAGCAGGGCGTGACACTGGACGATGCCGCGGCGATCCGGATGGCCGAATACCTGGGTACGCTCGACTGGCAGACCTCACGTCCGGTCGATGATCTCGACCTGTCGCTGCTCTCGTTTCTGGTGCTGGAAACCGCGCACCGCTACTACGTTCAGGCCGACAAGGCGCTCAAGAGCTGTCAGTCGGACGAGGGGCGCACCCTGTTTCCCACCGAGATGCTGCCCGAGCGGCTGGCCGACCTTGGCGCCACCTTGCGGTTCTACGATCAGGCCCCGGCGCTGGCCGAATCCCTGCCGGTCAACGGGCTCGCCAGTTTGCAGAGCCTGACCAACACCCTGTTCGCGGTGATCGCCGCGCACTTCCCCGAGCACATGGCCGACGTGCATGCCCTGGCGATGCGAGACGAAGTGGCGGGCGCCGTCCGTGACCGCTTCCCGCGCCGGGACGAGCACGTGCCGGTCTACTCGCCCACGCATCGCGAGTTCATGGGCGCGGTGGACAAGACCCGCTGCATCTTCGCCCCGTCGGGCAAGTACTGGGGTGCGCGGGATTACGACGATTCGCTGGAATTCGACGCGAATGTCCGTCGCTTCGCCGAGGATCTGTTCCGTTTCATGGTCGTGGGCCACAAGGAGAAGTTCAAGGGGCTGGCGGTGCGCCTGCCGGCGGCCTGGAGCGACTCGGTCGAGCGTCTCGCGGAGACCACCGCGCGTTTTCTCGATGCGCTCAATCGCATCGATCCGGCCGGTTCCGACTGCCTGCGGCACGTCGACGGTCGCGAGGGCTGGAAATTCGACTGGGCGGGCGAGCCGATGTTTCTGACCGCTTTCGGTACCTGCTATCCGGAAGATCACCCGCGCAACCCCTACGGATTCGACCACACCTACTTCTTCTTCCAGCCGGACTTCGTGCTGCGCAACCATCCGGGACTGATCGACGGCAAGGAAGAGATGTCGCGTCAGCGCATCCTCGCCTCCTTCCGCAAGCACGGCATGGACTACGACAATGCCGGCAAACAAGCCGAGCACGCCCGCTACATTCGCCCGATGGAAGCGGATGGTCCGGCGGTGGAATGGTGGCACTACCTGCCGTGCCGCCAGACCGTTGCCGGGGATCTGCTGCACGCCGCGGGCTGAGGCTGCCGGTTGTCGCCCTGAAAGGGGATCGCGGCGCTTGTGCGCCGGGCCGTGTTTCAAGCCGTCCAAGTGGCTCCCTGATATCTGGGCGCGAGCCAAATCCGCGTTTACGGACAGGGAGTTGCGATGGGTCTGGGCGGCCGCTGTGTGATAATGGCGACAACGCGAGCGGAATGGTCACCCTGCCTGACTGGTGGCTCCGCTGCGGGTCTTTCCTCAAGTCCGTGGAGCCGTCGATGCCGGAATTTCTCGCCGTTCGCCAGATTCGCCACAAGGCGATGCTGCTGGCCATGCTGGGCATCCTGGTTTCCGGCGTGCTGGTGGCCCTGGTCACCGCGACCCCCATCTATCAGTCCGCGCGCGAGGGGCTCGAACGCAGTACCCTGATGGGGTTGCAGGCCCAAGCCCAGGCGCTGGACAATCTCGTGCAGCGCTACGAGGGCATCGCACGCCAGGTCACCAGCCGGACGGAGATACGCAAGCGTCTCGCCGCCTATGCGACTGGGAGCCTGTCCCTCGAGGAGCTGGTCGCTTTCACCGAGCCGCGACTTGTCGATGCCCTGGAGAGTTCGCCGGCGCTCAAGGGTATCGTCCGGCTCGGCCCGATGGGCGAGACTATCGTCGACGCCGGTGCCACGGCCGCGATTCCGGACACGACCTCGATCAAGGGGCTCCCGGCGGTGGAAAGCCGCCTGGTGCGTTTCGACGGACGACTGGTGTGGCGTGCGACCGCGCCGATCGAGGACCGGGAAGGCAACCGTCTGGGTACGGACGTGCTCTTCTTCGAGGTGGACGACCTGGTCGCGCTGCTGGCCGATAATCGCGTCGAAGAGGCATTTTCCGGTGCCTATCTGCTCGATCCGGACGAGCGCCGGCTGGTGCGCGTGGACGACAGCGGGGAGACGCTGGTGCTCGAGCAGGCCGGCCTGGTCGAGGACATGGCCGGCTCTCTCGGACGTATCGAACCCGACGAGGCGGGCGTGATCTGGCCGGAGCGTCAGGGCGAGTCTCGCGTGCTCTTCCATACACCGGTGGGTGGCGGTCGTTGCCAGTTGCTGATCGAGGCCCCGTTCTGGCGTTTCTACCAGCCGGTGATCGACCGGCTGACGCTGCCGTTCGGTCTGGTTCTGCTGCTGTTGCCGGTCGTGGCGCTGCTCTCCGGGCGTGCGCTCAAGCCGGTACTCAAGCGGCTGTCCTCGCAGGCCGAGGAGCTCGAGCGTACCGCGGCCGAACTGCGCCTGGCGGCGAGCGTGTTCGAGGGGACGGGCGAGGCGATCATGATCACCTCGCCGCGCCATCGCATCCTGCGCGTCAACCCGGCCTTCACCCATGTCACGGGGTTTTCGGCGGACGAGGTGATGGGCCGGCCGATCGCCGATCTGTTCCAGCTGGATGCCGCACAGCGCGAGCGTCTGGACGCGATCTGCCGGGAACTGGACGAGCATCACTCCTGGCAGGGGGAGATGGTCTACCGCAACAAGCAGGGCGAACTGCTGGCGGCCCTGCAGACCATCAGCGAGGTGACCGGCGAGGAAAATCGTGTCGACTACTTCATTCACATCTTCAACGACATCACCGAGAAGAAGACCGCCGAGCAGCGCATTCGTCACCAGGCGCATCACGACCCCCTGACCGATCTGCCCAACCGGACCGCACTCCGCTACCACATCGATCAGGCGGTGGAGCGTGCCCGGCGCAATGAATCCGGGCTGGCAGTGCTCTTCCTCGACCTGGACCATTTCAAGGAGGTCAACGACCGGCTCGGGCACGCCGTCGGAGACCAGCTGTTGCGCGAGGTCGCTGCCCGGCTGCGCGAACTGCTGCGTTACGAGGACACCGTGGGTCGACTGGGCGGCGACGAGTTCCTGATCGTGCTCGAAGGACTTCCGGCCCTGCATTTCGCCGGCCAGGTGGCGGCCAAGGTGGTCGAGGCGCTCACCCGCCCCTTCCGGCTCGGCGACCAGTCCGTCGAGATCGGTGCCTCCATCGGCATTGCGGTCTACCCGGAACATGCCGGTGACACCGATGCGCTGATCAATCATGCCGACGCGGCGATGTACGACGCCAAGGCCTCGGGACGGAATACCTGGCGCTACTTCGATGAACGTGACGGGGTTGTGAGTCGGAGGCTGAGGGACGTCGACGCGACCTGAACGTGAAAGCCCCCGCCGGCAAGGCCGGGACGGGGGCTTTGGAAAACGCGGTGCCGGCACGCCGGCACGCTGATCCGTGGATCGTTACAGGCCGCGTTCCTCGATGATGCGGTGGATGCGCGGGGTCAGGATCAGGTCCATCGCGTAGCTCATCTTGCCGCCCGGCACCACGATGGTGTTGTAGCGGGACATGAACGAGTTCGGGATCATGTTCAGCAGATACGGGAAGTCCACGCCGAACTCTTCCGGATCGCGGAAGCGGATCACGACCACGCTCTCGTCCGGCGTCGGGATGTCGCGGGCGATGAACGGGTTGGAGGTGTCGACGGTCGGCACGCGCTGGAAGTTGACGTCGGTCTCCGAGAACTGCGGGGTGATGTAGTTCACGTAGTCCGGCATCCGGCGCAGGATGGTGTCGACGATCTTCTCGGCGGAGTAGCCGCGCTCGGCGTTGTCGCGGAAGATCTTCTGGATCCACTCGAGGTTGACGATCGGCACGACGCCCACGCCCAGATCGACGTGCTGGGCCACGTCCGCATCATCGGTCTTCACCAGGCCGTGCAGGCCCTCGTAGAACAGCAGGTCGGAGCCGGCCGGGATGTCTTCCCAGGGGGTGAACTCGCCCGGACCGAGGTTGGTGTTCAGGCGCGCGTTGTGCTCGGCGGCTTCCTCGTCGCTGTGCAGGTAGTAGCGCTTCTTGCCGGTTCCGGTCTCGCCGTAGCTCTTGAACAGGTCGGCCAGCTTGTCGAAGTGGTTGGCTTCCGGGCCGAAGTGCGAGAAGAAGTTGTTGCCCTTCTCGGACTCGGCGGCCATGCGCTCGCGCATGTCCTTGCGGTTGAAGGCGTGGAAGCTGTCACCCTCGATCACGACCGGCGAGATGTTCTCGCGGCGGAAGATGTGATTGAAGGCGGTCTTGACGGTCGAGGTGCCGGCGCCGGACGAGCCGGTGACCGCGACAACGGGATGCTTCTTGGACATGGTCCCTCCTGTTGGAAAGCAGTGAAAACGTCGAAAGTGCGAATCGGTGGAATACGGTACGACCCGCCGGGGGAGGAGGGCGGCGATCCCGCGCCCGGCTCGAAAACCCCGGAAGGCGAAAGCCCACGATAATAGGGGTTTACGCCACGGGGAACAAGTTGACGGCTATGCATTACTCCCGGGCGATGCGGACTCGCGGTTCGATCAGGCCTTGCTGGCAGAGGGTTCGCGGCGCCGGCGGACTCGCCGGAGGTGGATGTTGCCCACCAGCCGGATCGTCGGCCGGGCGAGGTACTGCAGCGAGGCCACCAGAAAGACCCAGGCCCCGACGGCTTCCCACTCGGAGAAGACAAACGCCAGACTTCCAAGGGTGAACCACAGGCCGATCAAAAAGTCGTTGGCCAGAACCGCCGTCTCGTAGCGCCGGTTGATGATCAGCTCTTCCCGGCCCAGCGTGACGGTGAACGAGGGGTCTTGCCTCACGGGGACTCGCGGCGGCGGTAGAGCAGGTCGAACACCCGGTGGCCGCGCTCTTCGCCACGGCGCTCGAACTTGGTGCGTGGCCGCCATGCCGGTCGGGCGTTCTCGCCGCAGCCCTCGTGCTCGGCGACGAATGCCGGGTGGGGATCGAGCACCTCGCGCATGTGCTCGGCGTACTCCTCCCAGTCGGTGGCCAGGTGCCACAGTCCGCCGGGCTTGATACGGCTGGCGACCAGGTCGGCGAACGGCGTCTGCACGATGCGGCGCTTGTGGTGCCGCTTCTTGTGCCAGGGATCCGGGAAGTAGAGCAGCAGCCGGTCGAGGCTGTTCTCGCGGATGCGCTGCTCCACGAAAGGCACGGCATCCCCGCAGACGGCCCTGAGGTTGCTCAGGCCGAAATGTTCGATGCCGTTGAGCAGGTGCCCGACACCCGGCCGGTGCACCTCGATGCCGATGAAGTCGGTGTCCGGATCACGGGCGGCCATCTCCACCAGGCTGTCGCCGTTGCCGAAGCCGATCTCGAGGGTCAGTGGCGCCTGGCGACCGAACAGTTCGACCGGGTCGATGGGCGGGCCTTCGGGCTCGATCAGGTACTTCGGCCCCAGTTCGTCGAGTGCGCGACGCTGGCCCGGTGTGAGTCGTCCCTCACGCCGGATGAAGGAGCGGACGCGTCGCCGGATGCCGTCGCTCTTGTCCGTCGATTCGCTCATGGGATCAGAAGAACAGGCCGTCGACGGGCGAGGAGGCGCTGGCATAGCGCTTGCGCGGCATGCGCCCGGCGAGGAACGCCTCGCGGCCGGCCTCGATGGCCTTCTTCATGGCCGAGGCCATCAGCACCGGGTTCTTCGCATCGGCGATGGCGGTGTTCATCAGTACGCCGTCGCAGCCCAGCTCCATGGCCACGGCGGCATCCGAGGCGGTTCCGACGCCGGCGTCGACGATGATCGGCACCTCGGCGTTCTCGATGATGGTCAGCAGGTTGTACTTGTTCTGGATGCCCAGCCCGGAGCCGATCGGCGCGGCCAGCGGCATGACCGCAACGCAGCCGATTTCCTCGAGGCGCTTGGCGGCGATGGGGTCGTCTGAGGTGTAGACCATCACCTCGAAGCCGTCCTCGACCAGGGTCTCGGCTGCGGCCATGGTGGCGGTGACGTCGGGGTAGAGCGTCTTCTCGTCACCGAGGACCTCGAGCTTGACCAGGTTGTGGCCGTCGAGCAGTTCGCGCGCCAGGCGGCAGGTGCGCACCGCCTCGGTGGCCGTGTAGCAGCCGGCGGTGTTGGGCAGGATGGTGAAGCGTTCCGGCGGCAGCACGTCGAGCAGATTGGGCTCGTCGGGGTTCTGGCCGATGTTGCTGCGGCGGATCGCCACGGTGACGATCTCGCTGCCGGCGGCCTCCGTGGCCTCGCGGGTCTCGTCCATGTCCTTGTACTTGCCGGTACCGGTCAGCAGGCGGGAGCCGAAACGTCGGCTGCCGATGATCAGTTCGTCGGCGGATTGCGGGGTGGTCTGGGTCAGGGAATCGGTCATGGCGAAAATCGCGGGTCTCGGTTTGAAAGGGGACAGGGCAGACGTTGGTCCGTCAGTGCGGCGTGGCGATCCCGGCGGGCCGGTCCGGCGAGCTTCCCTGCGGATCGACGCTCAGGGCCAGGCCGTCTATGGTCAGTGGGTCGTGCAGGTGCTTGAGCTTGAGCACCGCCAGCAGCGTCGAGCCACTGTCGTCGGGCATCGGGGCGCTGCGGACCACTTCGCCGGCGGTGTTGCCGTCGGCCGTTTCGATCGGCGTGCCTGGCTCGGGAGGGGCCAGTGCCAGGGCATGGCCGACGAACAGGCGCCGGTTGGGCTTGCCGAGGTAGTGCATCCGGGCGATGACTTCCTGTCCCGGATAGCAGCCCTTCTTCAGGCTGAAGGCGTCCAGCTCGTCGAGGTCGAGCCATTGCGGGACGAAGTGCTCGACCGTCGGCTCGGCGACCAGGGGGAAGCGGTCCTCGATCTCGGCCCGCTCCCAGATCTCGCTCGACACGCGCCGCTCGGCCGGAACGGACTCGAAAAGCCGTTCGAGCCGTTCGAGCGGGCCGTAGATGGCGATGCGCGGTGACCCGCCATTGTCCTCGCGGACGTAGAGCGAGCCGTCCCGGTCGACCACTGCCGGCCAGCGCGGGCCGTCACCGACATCGTCGCCGAGGTGTTCGATCACCGCGGCCGCTTGTGGATCGGGCAGTTGCTCACTGACCCGGCCGCGCAGCATGACGCCCAGCGCCACCCGGTCCTCGGAGAGCGTCAGCTGCACGTCGCGTCGCAACACGTACATGCGCAGGCGCTTGAGCAGCGCCGGGGCGATGTCGCTGCGCGTGACGAGATAGAACCGCCCCTCGTGACCGACGACGCGGAACAGACCCAGCGCCCGCCCCTTGGCGCTGCAGAGCGCCGAGAAGGCGGCGGCATCGTCGGGCAGGTGCTCGATGTCCTTGGTCAGGATGGCATGCAGGAAGGCCCGCGCCTCGCTACCGGACACCTCGATGACCTGGCGGTCGACGAGTCCCGTGACCAGGCCGCTCTCCCCGGCAGGGGGCACTTCGCTGGCGGACGCGGTGAGCGCCTGCCATTGCTGGCGGATCGCATCGGACATCTCGTTGTTCCCGTGGGTTGATTCGCCGTCGCGGCGGGAGTGGTATGCAACGGACACGCCGGAAAAGGATAACATCCCCGTGGAGATGGTTGATCATGGTCAAGGAAGCCGAAGATTTTCAAGGGGCGTTGCAGGTCGCCCCCGGGCTCGTGCTGCTCTGGCGTGGACTGGGTGCGCTGGCCTGGGCGAGTCTGGCGTGGATCGCCGCCTGGGGCGACTGGTCCGTGATCGGTGCCGGGATGCAGCCGACGGTGGAGGCCGCTGCCCGGGCGATCGCGTTCCTCGCGGGAAGCTGGCTGATCTGGCGGTGCCTGGCTCGGCGACCGTTGGGGCTGACGGGCGTGGGGAAGCTGGAGTGGCGGGCCGGCCGGGCACGATTCGAGAGCGCGGACAGCGGCGAATGGCGTGGGCAGGCGGAAGTGGTCTGGCGCAGTACCGTGATGGTGGGGGTGTGCATTCACGACCCGGTCGCCGGCCGTCTGACGCTGTGGCTGACGCCGCGCCGGCTCGGAGCGACCGGCTGGTGGCGACTGCAGCGGTTTATGGTGCTGGGAGCGACCGGGGGCGGGTGATGTCGGCCCCGGTCGTCAGGCCGGCTGTTCGCCTTGCCGCAGTCGTTGGTCGAGGGAGGTGACGGCTTGGCGCAACGCCTCGCGATCAGCCGAGTTGTCGAGGTGGTAGTCGCTGATCGCCAGCCGCTGCTCGTCGGAGGTCTGGGCGGCGAACAGGCGTTCGGCCTGTTCGGCGTCGATGCCCGGCCGGGTGAGCAGTCGTTCCCGGCGCCGGTCCATTGCCGCGGTCACGGTGATGACCGCATCCAGCCAGTCGCGGTAGGCCGGCCACACGGAGTGCTCGGCCAGCAGTGGTACCACGACGATGACGTAGGGGGCGCTGCGGGCGGCGGTCTCGGCCAGTGTGCGCGTGCGTTCGCGGATGGCCGGGTGCAGGATCGCCTCGAGCGCCCGGCGCTCTTGGGGCTGGTCAAGGATGCGCCGGCGCAGGGCCTGGCGGTCGAGCCGTCCGTCATCCGCGATGATCGCGTCGCCGAAATGATCCCGGATCGCCTGCCAGCAGGGGGAGCCGGGCTCGACCAGCTCGCGGCTGACCCGGTCGGTGTCGATCACGGGGATGCCGAGGGAGGAGAAGGTGTCCGCTGCCAGGCTCTTGCCGCTGGCGATGCCGCCGGTCAGCCCGATGATCCTGCCTCGTTCGCGTCCTGTGTCGAGCGTCATGCCCGGCCTCAGAATCCGCCCAGATAGGCGGTGAGGATGGGGTCACCCAGGTAAAGCGCCAGCAGCCCGGCGATCGCCAGGTAGGGGCCGAACGGGATCGGGATGCGCCGGTCGTGACGCAGGAACAGGATCATGGCGATGCCGATCACGCTGCCGGCCAGCGCCGAGAGCAGGATCACCAGCGGCAGCATCTGCCAGCCGAGCCAGGCGCCGAGGGCGGCAAGCAGCTTGAAGTCGCCGTAGCCCATGCCTTCCTTTCCGGTCACGAGCTTGAACAGCCAGTAGACCGACCACAGGGCGAGATAGCCGAAGGCCGCCCCGAGCACGGCATCCTGCAGCGAGAGGTGGTAGTCGGGCAGCAGGATCGGCAGCAGAAGCCCGAGCCAGAGCAGCGGCAGGGTGAAGGCGTCCGGCAGCAGCTGGGTCTTGAGGTCAATGATCGAAGCGGCGAGCAGGGCCCAGCTGAACAGGAACACCGCCAGGGCGAAGCCGGTCGGCCCGAACTGCCAGGCGGCCAGGGCGATCAGGGCGGCGCTGGCGAGTTCGACCAGCGGATACTGCCAGGAGATCGCCTTGCCACAGTGCGCGCAGCGCCCCCGGAGGATCAGCCAGCTGATGACGGGGATGTTTTGCCAGGCGCGGATGGGGGTGCCGCAGGACGGACAGGTCGAACGCGGATGGACGAGATTGAACGGCGCCTCGTCGGCATCCGGGCCGGCTTCCTCGTGGAGGAGTGCGCGGCAGTCGCGTTTCCATTCCCGTTCCATCATTGCCGGCAGGCGGTTGATGACCACGTTGAGAAAGCTGCCCACGAGCAGCCCCAGCAGGGTGGCGGTCGCGATCCAGAGGGCCGGGAATTGCTCGAAGAGAGCTTGCAGTTCGGACATGGTTCAGGTGCCTGACATGGAAACGGCCCGGTGAAAGACACGGGCCGTGAGGAGTCGAGCCGGTGGCGTGGCGATCAGACCACGGCACCCAGCTTGAAGATCGGCAGGTACATGGCGATGACCAGGCCGCCGACCACGATGCCGAGGAAGGCCATGATCATCGGTTCGAGCAGGCTCGACATGGCATCGACCATGTTGTCGACCTCCTCCTCGTACATCTCGGCCACCTTGGCGAGCATGGTGTCCAGCGCCCCGGTCTCCTCGCCGATGGCGACCATCTGCACGACCATCACCGGGAAGAGGCTCGTCTGCTGCATGCCGACGCGCAGGGGCGAGCCGGCGGAGACCAGGTCCCGCATGCTCATCACCGCATCCCGGAAGACCGCGTTGCCGGTCGCCCCGGCGGTGGGCGGCAGGGCCTCGACCAGAGGGACGCCTGCGGAGAACATGGTTGAGAGCGTCCGCGAGAAGCGCGCGATGGCGGATTTTTCCGTCAGGGGGCCGAAGATCGGCACCTTGAGGATCATCCGGTCGAGGAAGTGGTTGAACTTGTCGGAGCGCCGCTTGAAGAAGACGAATACGGCGATCAGTGCGGCGAGACCGCCGAAGATCATCAGGCCGTTGTTTCGCAACCCCTCGGACAGGCCGATCACGAACTGGGTGAAGGCCGGCAGGTCGGCGCCGAAACCCTGGAACAGGCTTTCGAACTGCGGGATGACGAAGATCAGCAGGATCGCGGTGACGATGAACGCCACGACGATGACTGCGGTCGGGTAGAACAGGGCCTTCTTGACCTTGCCCTTGATGCTTTCGGTCTTTTCCTTGTAGGTGGCGATCCGCTCGAGGACCACCTCCAGTGCCCCCGACTGTTCGCCGGCCCGTACCAGGTTGACGAACAGCTCGTCGAAGTGCTTGCGGTGGCGATCCAGCGCATCGGCCAGATTGGTGCCGCTCTCGACGTCGTTCTTGACCTCGTTGACGAGGTCCTGCATGTTCTTTTTCTCGGCGCTCTGGGCGATGATCTCCAGCGCCTGAACGATCGGCAGGCCGGCGTTCATCATCGTGGCCAGCTGCCGTGCGAAGGTCGCGATGTCCTTCGCATCGACCGCCTTGGTGTTGGCGAACAGGGGGCGGCTCTTGCGCTTGACCCGGATCAGGGTCATGCCCAGCCGCCGAATCTCCGCCCGGACTGCCGTGTCGTTGAACGCGGCCATTTCCCCCTTGACGACACGCCCCTCCTTGGTACGGGCCTCGTACTGGAAAACGGGTTTCTGTTCGCTCTTTTTCTTGCTTGCCGCTGTGGCCATGTCAATCTCTCCCTTGATGCCCGGCCGGGATCAGTCCTTGGTGACGCGGTTGACTTCCTCGAGGCTGGTGACGCCGGCGAGAACCTTCTTCAGCCCGGAGCGCCGCAGGTCGTCGATGCCTTCCTTCTTCGCCTGCTCCGCGATGTCCATGGCGTTGCCTCCTTCCATGATGATGCGTCCCATCGCATCGGACACCTCCATGACCTGGTAGATGCCCACGCGTCCCTTGTAGCCCTTGGTGCACTGGTCGCAGCCGACGGCCTTGTAGAGTTTCGGCGAGGCGGCCAGGTCCTCGCTGGTAAAGCCCTCCCGGTGAAGTTCCTCTTCGGGAATGCTCTCTTCTTCCTTGCAATTATTGCACAGTCGGCGCGCCAGTCGTTGCGCGATGATCAGGCTGACCGACGAGGCGATGTTGTAGGCGGGCACACCCATGTTCACCATGCGAGTCAGGGTCTGGGGGGCATCGTTGGTGTGCAGGGTCGACAGCACCAGGTGACCGGTCTGTGCCGCCTTGATGGCGATCTCGGCGGTTTCCAGGTCACGGATCTCGCCCACCATGATCACGTCCGGATCCTGGCGGAGGAAGGCCCTCAGGGCGTTGGCGAAGGTCAGCCCGACCTTGGGGTTGACGTTGACCTGGTTGATGCCCGGGACCACGATTTCCGCCGGATCCTCGGCGGTGGAGATGTTGCGGTCGCCGGAATTGAGGATGTTCAGGCCGGTGTACAGCGAGACGGTCTTGCCCGAGCCGGTCGGGCCGGTGACCAGGATCATCCCGTAGGGCTTGTTCAGGTTTTCCATGTAGAGCCGCTTCTGCTCGGCCTCGTAGCCCAACTGGTCGATGCCCATCTGCGCGCTGGACGGGTCGAGGATACGCAGCACCACCTTCTCCCCGAACAGGGTGGGGCAGGTGTTGACCCGGAAGTCGATCGCGCGCTTTTTCGACAGCTTGAGCTTGATCCGCCCGTCCTGCGGAATGCGTCGCTCGGAGATGTCCATCCGGCTCATTACCTTCACCCGGGCGATGATGCGGTCGGACAGGTTGGCCGGTGGTTTGGCGCTTTCGGTCAGCATGCCGTCGATGCGGAAACGCACCCGGAACTGCTTCTCGTACGGTTCGATATGGATGTCCGAGGCGCCCTTGCGGATGGCGTCGGTCAGCAGCTTGGTGACGAATTTGACGACCACGTCGTCCTGGAGCGAGGCCTCCTCGACGTCCTCGGCTTCCTCGTCGCCGCTGTCGAACTCGACATTGGCCAGGTCCTCGTCGAGCTCGTCGCCGAGCGCATCCATGCTGTCGGAAAGGGCGTCCTCCAGCATCGTCGCGATTTTCGGTGCGTCGGCGACCACGGCCTCGATCGACAGGTTGGTCGAGAAACGCACGTCGTCGAGCACGCGCGAGTCGGATGGGTCGGCTACCGCCACGGTCAGGCGGCGTCCCCGCTTGAAAAGCGGCAGCACCGTATTGGTCTTGAGAGCCTTCTGCGGTACCAGCTTGATCGGCAGATCGCTGGTGTCGAAGGCATCGAGGTCGACCAGAGGCAGTCCGAAGCGGCGAGAGGCGACCTCGGCGATTCGGCGTGGCGAGACACCCTCGGCGACCAGGGTGTTTAGGATCGTCTCGCGGCTTTCCTGTGCCTTGGTCTGGATGGTCTGGGCGCGCTCGAGAGAGACAACGTCTTCCCGAACCAGCGCATGCAGCAATCCTTTGACGGGGGGTGCGCTCATCGATCCGCCTGTAAACTTGTCGCTTCCATGATTGTCGGTCCGTGCCGTGTGTGGCCGGCGTCAGGGCAAAGCATGCCCGCTCCCGGGCGCTGTGACAAGCGTCCTAGGCATGTGGGGCCGGGTCGCCCGAGCTCTCGAGCTCCCGGATCCTTGCCTTGAGCCGCTCGTTCTCCTCGCGCATGCGAACCCGCTCGGTCACGTCCCGCTGGATGCCGATGAAGTAGGTCAGCCGGTCCTCGTCGTTGAAGACCGGAGTGATCGACAGCTCGTTCCAGAACAGGCTGCCGTCCTTGCGGTAGTTTCGCACCACTTCGCGGATGGCCTTGCCCGAGCGGATTGCCTCGCGCACGCGGAGCAGGGCGTCCTGATCGCGGTCGTCCATCTGCAGGAAGCGGCAGTCCTGGTAGAGGATCTCGTCCTCGCCGTAGCCGGTCAGTTCCTCGAAGGCCCGGTTGGCGTAGATCAGTATGTCGTCGTCGCCTTCCTGCTCGGCGATCACGATGCCGTCGGTCGACGCATTGATCGCCTTCTTGAGCAAATTCGCATCCAGCATCGCCGTCCGGATCTCCCGTAGCGCGTTAGGTCGAAAGCATTGTGACACAGTCTCCACACCGTTCCGAGCCGGCCGGAATCAGTGACGCGTAGCCGGGCGCACGTCGGAATGACCGCCATGGAGGACACGCGAGACGTCTTCGCGGCAGTGCCGGATGTCTTTCTCCACCAGGCGGCGCCAGCGATGCATGAAGTCGACCGCTTGCTCGCCGTCCCCGGGTTCCAGGGGCGGAAGCCGGCAGCGGAAGAGTCGCGCACCGGCGATGGACGATGGGCCGTCCCGGGCAACCGGGGTATCGTCGATGCTGATGCGCACCCAGGCCCTCGCCGCCCAGCGGCGGACCAGTTGTTCGCGTTGCGATTCCTGCAGCCCGCTCGGCATCAGGCGCACGTGGATGTGCTCGTCGTGCAGCGCGGAGAAGAGCCTCAGCCCCCCGGCGGTGAACGGCTGCCCCGGATCGCCGACCGTGTCCACCACCACGACCGGGGAGTCGACCCGGCCGGGTGCGTCGGCGACCCAGTCGGCCCGGCCCTTGATGTACTCGGCCAGCCATACTAGGCCGAGATCACGATCCGGCCAGGCGGTGCGGGCCTCGAGCTGTGCCAGCGACTCGATCAGCACCTCCCGGAGATAGTCCTCGGGCGTCAACCAGACCAGCGCGGTGGTTTCAGCGGCGCGGAGGGCGGCAGGGTCGAGCGCCATGGCGGCCTGCATCACGCGGTCGAGGAGGGTGCTGGGCGCCACCGACGGCTCGGCTCGCACAGCAGCGGGTTCGGCCGGCTCGGCCTCCCGGGGCTCCTGTTCCAGTAGGGCCGCGATCTGCGCCATCCCCATGCCGCCCTCCGCCAATTCCTGGATGCGCTGGATGGTGCGGATGTCCTGCTGGCTGTAGAGGCGGTGTCCCGCCGGCGTGCGCGTTGGGCGGATCAGGTCGTACCGGCGCTCCCAGGCGCGCAGGGTGATCGGGTTGACCCCGGTTATCTGCGATACCGAGCGGATGGGCAGAAGGCCCCTGTCGTCGGTAAGGGCTGGTTTGGTTTCGGTCCTGGACAACGTGTCCACCTGCGGCTGATGTGACATGTACAAGTTATGCATCGAAATTGTAGCAGTCCGGGTCTTGGCTCGTGCGGTCATGATCCGCCAAGTCTTCGCGCATGGATTTCGCCGATCCCTCCGGCATGCCTTCGGTCGTCTCGGCTTGCGGCCTCAATGACGCGGGATGGG
>JBNJFM010000006.1:59947-79081 GCA_051746865.1 Pseudomonadota bacterium
TGCGGTCATGATCCGCCAAGTCTTCGCGCATGGATTTCGCCGATCCCTCCGGCATGCCTTCGGTCGTCTCGGCTTGCGGCCTCAATGACGCGGGATGGGTGATCGAGCATATCGATTACAGGGACCCCGTCGCCCAGGTCCACGAGCGTGTCTCCTGCCCGGCTCGCTGACGCGGCATATCAGGCGCCGTCGGGACGTTCCGGGCGACTGGTGCCGGTCGGAGCCTCCTCGTCGTCCAGCGCCCGGGCGGCCGCCTCGGGATCGCGGTAGTCCGTCCAGGCCTCGTCCGGCTCGTAGATGGGCGGCTGGCCGTCGAACGGGGTGTCCGCGACCGGTTCGCTCTCCCCCTCGGCCGAGCGGGGGTCGAGCTCCGCGCCCGCCGCCGTGGTCCGCTGGGTGAAGACGTAGTCGCCGCGCTCTTCGTCCGGGACCGGTTCGTCGATCAGGATTCGCCAGAAGACCAGCAGGATCAGCACCAGCAGCGAGACGAGGACGAACAGCGGAAAGCCGGCCGCGCCGAAGAGCGCCATGGCCAGGCCGCTGATGACCGGGCCGATGGCCGAACCGACCCCGTTGACCATCAGCAGTCCGCGAGTCCCTTCCAGCACCTGCTGGCTGTCCAGGCGGTCGTTGGTCTGCGCCACGCTGACGGCGTACAGGGAAAAGGAGAACCCGCCGAAGGCGACCGCCAGCGCGAACACCGTCAGGGGCGGGAACCAGTCCTGGATCGCCAGCAGCACCGAGAACAGGCCGCCCAGGGCGGCGACCAGGATCAGGGCGTAGCGGCGATCGCGTCCGTCGGAAAGCTTGCCGATGGGCCATTGCAGCAGCGCGCCGCCGACGATAACCGCCGCGACGAAGCCGGCGACCTGGGTGTCCGGCAGGCCGATGCGGTTGGCATACACCGCGGCCATGCCGTAGACCGTGCCGGTGATGGTCCCGGAGAGCGCCGCGCCGATTACCCCGGTCGGCGCCAGGCGGAACAGATCGATCAGCGGCAGTCGGGTGGTCTCCATCGGCGGCGGCTGGCTCACCCTTGTCAGGGCCACCGGCACCAGGCCCAGCGAGAACAGCAGCCCGACGATCGCGAAGGTGGAGACGTCCATGGGCCCGTAGGGCATGATCAGGAACTGCCCGGCGCCGTAGGCGAACAGGCCGATCATCATGTAGACGCCGAACACCTGGCCGCGGTGGGTGGTGACCTTCTCGTTGATCCAGCTCTCGATCACCATGTACAGGCCCAGCAGGGTCACGCCGTTGACCAGTCGCAGCGCCATCCATACCCACGGGTCGACCAGCAGGCCGTGCAGGATCGCCGCCGCCGAGGAAATCGCCGCCAGCGCGGCGAAGGTGCGGATGTGACCGACGCGCCGGATCACGCCGGGAACCGTGATCGTCCCCAGCACGAAGCCGACGTAGAACGCCGACATGACCAGACCGATGGTGCTGTCGGAAAAGCCTTCCTGCGAGGCGCGCAGGCCCAGCAGCGTGGCGAGCAGGCCCGAACCGGCCAGCAGTACCCCCATGCCGGCGAGCAGCGACTGCACTGACAGCACGGTACTAAACACGGCAGGTCTCCGCGGCCGGCCCGGGCATCAGCCGGTTTTGGGTTTCTGTGCGCCGGCGCAGGCCACGGCGAAGAGCTGCTCGTCCTCCAGTCGGAGCGCGGTCAGCTCCCGCCCCCAGAGGCAGCCCTGGTCGATGCCCCAGGTGTTCCGCCGGGAGCGCGCGGGGCCCAGGGTCGACCAGTGGCCGAAGACGATGCGCGCCCCGGCTGTGCGCCGGCCCGGCATGTCGAACCAGGGCACCAGTCCCGGATCCGCCCGATCCGGTGGGCGCTTCTCGTCGAAGTCGAGCCGACCGTCCGGGTGGCAGTAGCGCATGCGGGTGAAGGCATTGATGGCGAAACGATGGCGGTCGACGGGCGCGGCGTGGGCATCCCAGCGGTCGCTGCGGTTGCCGAAGATCTCGGTGAAGAACCTCTCCGGCTCCTTGCCGGCCATGGCCGCCTCGGTCGCACGGGCCTCCTCGACGGCCTGCTCCAGCGTCCAGCTCGGGGCAATGCCGGCGTGCACCAGCGTCCAGTCGAGATCCGGGTCGTGATGGAGCAGGGGCTGGCGTCGCAGCCAGTCGAGCAGCTCGTCGCGGTCGTCGGCCTCGAGGATCGGCTCGAGCGTGTCGCGGCCACGGGCCTTGCGCGTGCCGAAATGGCAGCCAAGCAGGTGGATGTCGTGATTGCCCAGCACGGTGACCGCCCGGTCGCCCAGGGCGCGCACGTAGCGCAGGGCCTCGAGCGACTGCGGCCCGCGATTGACGATGTCACCGACGAACCAGAGCCGGTCTTTCGCGGGGTCGAAGGCCACCTGCTCGAGCAGTCGCTCCAGCGGGTCCAGGCAGCCTTGCAGGTCGCCGATTGCGTAGGTCGCCATGGATCTCCCTGTCGGTCGAGGCGGTGAATGTGGACGAATGCTAGCACCCAATCCGACCTCGTGGCGGTCGAGTCGTCCTGTCGAGAAGAGCCCGCTGCTACTGGATGGGGCGGAAGGCCGCCGGGGCGATCAGGTCGAAGGCGGGGATCTCCACCCGGAAGACCGTGCCGGCGTCACCGCGGAAGCCGTAGTCGCCCCACATGCAACCGGCCGGCGATTCGATGATGGCCCCGGATCGGTAGCGGTAGCTCTGGCCGGGTTCCAGTCGCGGCTGCTCACCGACCACGCCTTCGCCGCGCACTTCCTTGATCATGCCGTTGCCGTGGTCGATCGCCCAGTGCCGGTCGGTGAGGGTCACGGCCAGCGGGCCGTCGTTCTCGATCACGATCTCGTAGCCGAAGGCGTACCGTCCCTCGCGGGCGTCGCTGTGCTCGGGGACGAAGGCCGCGCGGGAATGAACGTGGATCGTGGCGGGCGGTTCCTCGGCCGAGCGGTTCATGGGGCGCAGCTCTCCCGGTCGAGGAACCATTCCGTGGGGCGGGCCGAGGCCAGTCGCTCGGCCGGCAGGTCGGTGCGGCCTTCGCGAATCCGCTTGACCGCGGGGCGCTTCTGCTCGCCGACGACCAGGAAGATCACGTCGCGGGCCTGCTCGAACACGGGGAAGGTCAGGGTCAGGCGGTGGCAGTGAAGTTTTTCCACGGAATTGACCGCCACCAGCCGGTCGCGCACGTTCAAAGCCGGCGAATCCGGGAACAGCGAGGCGAAATGCCCGTCGTCGCCCATGCCCAGCAGGGTGATGTCGAAACGGGGTACCGGGCCCGATGCCCAGCGTCGCAGCGTCGCCTCATAGTCGCGTGCATCGCGCTCGGGATCGCTCTGGTGGTCCGAGACCATCGGGAAGGTACGGTGCGGCGGGATGCCCAGTGGCTCGAACAGTGCCTGCCGTGCCATGCGGAAGTTGCTGTTCGGGTGATCCGTGGGGACATTGCGCTCGTCACCGAAGTAGAACTCCACCCGGTCCCAGGGCACCGCGGTCCGATAGCGCTCGGCGAGCGTCCGGTAGAGCCGGCGGGGCGTGCTGCCGCCGGCCAGCGCGATGCGTGCCACTCCCCGCTCCCGGACGGCCTGCCCGAGTCGCTCGGCGAGGGCCGCCGCACATTCACCGTAGGTCTCGGCGGCCGTGTCGCTGCAGTGGAATGCGGGTGTCGAGGCCATGGTCGATGTCCAACCTTTCCCGGTGGTGGCAAGGCGGGGCGGCTGCCCCGTCGACCCCGCCGGTCTCGCGAGGCCGGTCCGGGGGTGTGGTTCAGTCGGGCGTCTCGATCCGTCTGGCCAGTGCGAGGAAGGCGGGGATGCCCAGTGCCTGGGCACGCAGCGAGGGGTCCACGCCCGACGACTCAATTGTTGACGCTGGCATCAGGGGTTTCAAGTTGTTGCGCAGGGTCTTGCGTCGCTGGGCGAAGGCCGCGGTGACCAGCCGCTCGAAACGGGCCCGGTCGGCCAATGGAACCAGCGGTTGCGCGCGGGGGGTGATGCGGATCACGCTCGAGTCGACCTTGGGGGGCGGGTTGAACGCCGCCGGCGGGACATCGAAGAGGTGTTCGACCTCCGCCCGGGCGGCTACCAGCACGCTCAGGCGCCCGTAGGCCGAGTCGTTCGGTTCGGCGGCCAGCCGCCGGGCCACCTCCTTTTGCACCATGAACACCATCTCGCCGATCGGATCGGCCTGCTCGAGCAGACGGCTGATCAGGGCCGTGGCGATGTTGTAGGGCAGGTTGCCGGCGAGAGTCAGCGGCGGATGCAGGTTCTCGGACTGCATCAGTTCGGCGAGGTCCAGTTGCAGCGCGTCCTGCGGTACCAGGCTTACCTGTCGGCCCAGCGATTCGGCGTCGAGCTTGACCCGCAGGCGCTTGATCACGTCCCGGTCGAGTTCGACGGCCACCACCCGGTCGCCGCGTCGCGCCAGCGGGAAGGTCAGTGCCCCGAGGCCGGGGCCGATCTCGACGACCTCGCCGGAGGGCGGGATGGCGGCGAGGATCCGCTCGATCACGCCGGGGTCGACCAGGAAGTTCTGGCCGAAGCGCTTGCGTGCCCGGTGCCCGTCCTGGATGCCACGCCCCGCCATCAGGCAACCCTCCGGCCGACCTGTTCGCAGGCAAGCTCGATGGCGGCGGCCAGCGAGCCGTGCTCGGCGCGGCCGCTGCCGGCGAGATCCAGCGCGGTGCCGTGATCCACGGAGGTGCGCACGATGGGCAGGCCCAGGGTGACGTTGACCGCCCGGCCGAAGCCGGCGTACTTGAGTACCGGCAGTCCCTGGTCGTGGTACATCGCGAGCACCGCGTCGGCCCCGTCGAGGTGGCGGGGCGTGAACAGCGTGTCCGCGGGCAGCGGGCCGACCGCCTGGATGCCGCGTTCGCGGGCCGCCTCCAGTGCCGGACCGATCACCCGGATTTCCTCGTCGCCGAGATGCCCCGACTCGCCGGCATGCGGATTCAGCCCGGCCACCAGGATGCGCGGCCGGCGCTTGCCGAGCCAGTCGGCCATCGACCGGTGCAGCACGTCGAGCACCTTGCCCAGCACCTCGGCGGTGATCGCTCGCGGCACGTCGGCCAGCGGCAGGTGGGTGGTGGCCAGCGCCACACGCAGGGAACCGGCGACGAGCATCATCACCGGGTGCCCGCCGACCCGGTCGGCGAGGTGCTCGGTGTGACCGCTGAAGGCGACGCCGGCGTCATTGATCACGCCCTTGTGCAGCGGGGCGGTGACGATCGCGTCGAACTGCCCGGCCACGCAGCCGTCGGCAGCGAAGTCGAGCAGGTCGAGCACGTGAGGCGCGTTGGCGGGCTCGAGTCGTCCCGGCGTCACCGGGGCGGCGGTGGGGCGGTGACGGAAGCGAAAGCCCGGCCCGTCGCGGCTGTCACCGGCCTCCGGCCAGTCGAAGGGCAGGCCCAGGGCCTCGGCGCGGGCGGCGAACACCTCGCGGTCGCCGAGGACGACCAGTTCCGCCGGCGGGTGGAAGTCGGGGTCGCTGGCGATGCCCAGCAACAGGTCCGGCCCGATGCCGGCCGGCTCACCGCTGGTCAGTGCCAAGCGCACGCTGGCCGCTCGCGTCGTTGACAGTGCCGGTAAGGCGGTTCTCGATGTAGGACTCGGCACGCAGCCGCCGGATGTACTTGGTCAGTTCCTCGTCCGCACGGCGTTCGCCGATGGCGTTGCGCGCCTGCTCGCGCAGCGTATCGCCGGATACCTGGCGGTCTCGGCGGTCGGTGACGCGCAGAAAGTGAAAGCCGAACTCGCTTTCGAACACCGGGCTGACCTCGTCCATGCCCACGGTCTGCATCATGCGGGCGAAGGCCGGAACCATGTCCTCGGGCTTGACCCAGCCCAGCTCGCCGCCACGGGAGGCGGAGCCGGGGTCGTCGGAGTACTTCTCCGCCACTGCGGTGAAGGAGACCTCGCCCGAGGCGACCCGTTCGCGCAGTCGTTCGGCGAGTTTGCGCGTCTGCTCCGGCCCGGTTCCCGCCGTCGGGCGCAGCAGGACGTGCTCGGTGCGGTATTCGGTGACCGACGCGTCGCCGCTGACGCTGCGCGTGTCGACCACCTTGACGAGATGGAAGCCGTTGGGGCTGCGGATGATGTCGCTCACCTCGCCGGGCTCGAGTGCCTGCACGGCCGGCAGGAAGAGCGTGGGAATGCGCCCGGCGTCACGCCAGCCCAAGTCACCGCCTTCATCGGCGTTCAGCGCGTCGGAGCGCTCGGCGGAGAGCGTGGCGAAGTCGGCGCCGTCGCGCAGATCCTCGCGGATGTCCTCGGCTCGGCCACGGGCCTGTTCGACCTCCTGCGGCGAGGCGTTTTCCGGCACGGCCACCAGGATCTGCGCCAACTGGTATTCGGTCCGCTCGGCCGAGCCGCCGGTGCGTTTCTCGATCCAGGCATCGATGTCCCGGTCACTGACGTTGATCTGGCTGTAGACCTCCCGTTTCTGCAGCTCCTCGATCATCATTTGCTCGCGGATATTGTCGCGGAAGGCGGCCCACTCCTGTCCCTGGCCGGTTACCGCTCGGCGCAGTTGCGAGAGGTTCATACCGTTGCGCTCGGCGATGCCGGACAACGCCCGGTTGAGCCGGGTGTCGTCGATCTGGATGCCGATCTGTTTCGCCCGTCCGAGCATGGCCGCCTCGGTGATCATCCGGTCGAGCACGCGCACGGCGAGGCGCTCGCGCTCGGCCGCTCCCATCGCCTCGAGGTCGACCTGGTCGCCGAGCTGCGCGATTTCCGACTGGAGCTCGACCTGGGTGATCACACGGTTGTCGACCACGGCGACGATCCGATCGAGGGGCTGGAAGCCTTCCATGCCCTGGGCCTGGATCGATGCCAGCGGGGCGAAGGCCAGCAGCGTCGCGACCAGTGCGTGACGGAAAAGCCGGAAAGGGGCGTGCGGGAAATGCATGGATCTACTCGTGCTGTGCAGTGTTCGATGAAGTCGACCGATCATAACGTATCCGTGGCCGCGTACCGATCGCGGGCCCGTCAGGGAAGCTCGGTCCGAATAGTAATACCACCCTGCGCGCCCTGTGGCGGAGCTGTCGAGTCGCTCGCTCTCGGCCTTGCGCTGTCTTGACGTGGCCGCCGGCACGCCGGCGCCGCCGCACCTTGATGGTGAACGACCCGGCTGGTCAGAGCGGCATTGCCATTCGTACAGAGGTTCCTCAGGGACGGAAGCCCAGGATCTCGTCGCGGAACGAGTCGCCGCCCACGCTGCCGAGGCCCTTGAGCTCGATCTGGAACACGATCGCGTTGGAATACTCGGCGTCCTCGCCCAGGTCGATGCCCGCCTCAGGGCGGACGATGTAGCGCTTGAACGCCAGCCGCGCGGCCCAGCAGCAGGACTCGTAGCCCAGCCCCAGCAGCGACTGGACCACCTGCTCGGACTCGAAGTCGTAGCCGACCCGACCCAGCATGGACCAGCGGCGCGACAGCGGCCAGGCGAAGGAGACGTCGCCCTGACGGTAGTCCTCGTCGATCCCCTCGACTCCTTCGCGGGTGAAGTACGACAGGTTGAGGGCGCGGTTGTCCTCGCCGCGGTAGCCGAAGCGGGTCTGCGAGCGGGCCAGCACCTCGCGATCGGTGTCGTATTCGGCGGTGAACGAGCCGTTCCAGTTCTTGGTGACGTCGCTGTAGGCCTCGGCGAGCACGGTCGAGCCGCCCCGCTCTTCGTAGGAGGCCGTGTGCCCCGGGCTCAGGGTGGTCTCCGAGTCCTCGAATCGGTAGCGCTGGGCGACGCGCAGCGACAGCGGCATGGTGCCCTGGTGCGTGTCGATCAGCGACCAGGACAGCCCATAGGTAAGCGCGTTTTCGTCGGCGATGCGGTCTCCGCCGGAATAGCGGTTGGGCTTGAACAGCTCGCTGTAGCTCAGCGTGGGCAGGCCGGTGTCGAACCGCGGGATGTCGTCCTGGTCGCGGTACGGCACGTAGAGATAGTAGGCCCGCGGCTCGAACAGGGCGCGGTAGCGCCCGCTCTCGCCGTAGGCGCGCTCGAAGAACAGGCTGCCGTCGAAACTGGCGATCGGCACGCTGCGCGTCGCGCCGGTGTCGTAGTCCTGTCGCGCGTCGCGGCTGCCGGGGTCGGCGTCATCCAGTCGATAGCCGGTCGCGTCCAGCGTGATCGTCGGCTCGGCCCGGTACCAGCTGTCGGAGAAGGTCTGGCCGAGGCTGACGGCCGCGTGTGCCCGATCGCCGGCGATGCGCTCGCTTGACGGGTGGGTGAAGCGGGTGACGTCGGCCTGCACGCCCAGGCGTGGTGCGAGGTGCTCGCCCCATTCACCCAGCGAGAAGCTGTTGCGCGCGGTCAGGCGCGGCATGATCCGGTAGGGGTAGCGCGGCTCGGTGATCTCCGGGTCGATGGTCTGGTAGCGCCGTGCCTCCAGGCCCAGGTCCCAGCCGCCGGCACCCGCGTTGACCTGCAGGTCGCTCTTGAGGTGCCGGGTGGTGGACTGCTCCAAGTTGGTGGAGAAGTCGTCGAAGAACCGGTCGTCGGAGACGCGATTGACCCGCAGCCGGTAGTCGATGTCCGGATTGACCCGGCCGTGGCTGTCGATGCCCAGCGACCAGCGCGATCCGCCGTCCTCGCGGTCGTCCGGCAGGTAGAAGAAGTCGACCTGGTCGCGACCGAGATCCTGCTCGCCGAAGCGGTGCAGCCAGCGGACCTGCCCGCCGAGGCCGAGCCCGCGCCGGGAGTAGTACGACGGCGTGAGGGTGGCGTCCAGGTTCGGCGCGATGTTCCAGTAGTACGGCTGGGCATACTCGAAGCCGCCTTCGGTGCTGTTGCCGAAGGTCGGGTAGAGAAAGCCCGACTGGCGGCGATCGTCGATCGGGAAGTTCAGGTAGGGCGCATAGAACACCGGCACGCCACCGGCGCGCAGGGTGGTGTGCCATGCCTCGCCGCGCCCGGTGTCCCGGTCGAGGTGCACCTCGCGGGCCTGGAATTCCCAGGAACGCTTTTCGGCGGGGCAGGTGGAGAAGGTTGCCTGTTGCAGCTGGTAGCGCTGGCGGTCCTGCTGCGTGATCGTTCCGGCCTCGCCGGACAGGTGCCGGCTGTCGATCCAGTAGCGGGCGCGCTCGAGCCGACCGGCGTCCGTGTCGAGATTGAGCTCGCCGCGTTCGGCCTGCATGCTCATGTCCGGCGTCTGCAGCCAGAGCGAGCCCTCGCCGCTCACCACCGCCTCGGGTGCCTGCCGGTAGGTCAGGTTCTCGCCCAGCACGCGCCGGCCAAGTTCCTCCACCAGGGCGTTCCCCGAGAGGGTGATCACCCCGTCCCGCCCGTAGGTGGCCCGGTCCGCCGCGGCCCGGCCGGGTTCACCTGCCTCGATGGGCAGGTACTCGGGGCGTTCGGGGCCGAAGGCCGGGCAGAGCGCGAACTCGCCGCCGGCCGACATGCCCGCCGCCGGGGCGGCGGAGGCCAGTCCGGCGGCGATCGCCGCGGCCAGTCGTGTCTTCCCTGAACCCACCGGCCGGATGCCTCAGGACTTGCCGGGGGCGATGGGGTCGAGGATGCGGCGGAAGTCCGCGGCGATCTCCTCGATGTCCCGCTGGCCGTCGATGGTCTCCAGACGACCGTCGCTGTCGTAGTACTCGATCAGCGGGGCGGTCTGTTCCTGGAACACCTCGAGGCGTCGGCGGACCGTGTCCTCGTTGTCGTCGCCGCGCTGGGTCAGTTCCCCGCCGCACTTGTCGCAGACGCCTTCCTGCTTCGGCGGGTGGGTGTAGCGGTTGTAGACCGCGCCGCAGTCGCTGCAGGTCATTCGCCCGGTCAGACGTTGCATGAGCTTGTCCAGCGGGACGTCCAGCAGGATGCCCTTTTCCAGCGGGCGGCCGAGTTCCTCGAGCATGCTGTCGAGCGCCTCGGCCTGGGCGATGTTGCGCGGGAAGCCGTCCAGGATGAAGCCGCGCTCGGTGTCCGGCTGGCCCAGGCGTTCGCGGATCATGCCCAGGACGATGTCGTCGCTGACCAGCTGACCTTCGTCCATCGCCGCCTTGGCCTTCAGGCCCAGTTCGGTGCCCGCGGCCACCGCGGCCCGCAGCAGGTCGCCGGTGGAGATCTGCGGCACCTGGTAGTGTTCGACCAGGCGTGCGGCCTGTGTGCCCTTGCCCGAACCCGGGGCGCCCAAAAGTACGATTCGCATGGTGATTCCGGTCGTGTCAGCTGTGGGTTTTCACTTCCCGGCCGGCGGCCGGGGCGCGGTTGAATCCGGGGCTCCGGTCAACCGGCGAAAAACGGTATCATAACCAAAACGTCGCGGCTTGCCTTGGCCAGCCGCGAATCTGATCCGTTCGTCCTGAAATTCACGCAATTCATTCGAGGCTGATCCCCATGGACCTGTCGAAGATCCCCGCCGGCAAGAACCCGCCGGAAGACATCAACGTCGTCATCGAGATTCCCGTGCAGGGCGTCCCGGTCAAGTACGAGCTGGACAAGGAATCCGGTGCACTGCTGGTCGACCGCTTCATGGCGACCTCCATGTACTACCCGACCAACTACGGCTTCGTTCCGCAGACACTCTCGGACGACGGCGATCCGGTGGACGTCATGCTGGTCGCGCCGCTGCCGCTGCAGCCGGGCTCGGTGATCCGCGCCCGTCCGGTGGGCATGCTCGAGATGACCGACGAGTCGGGTGTCGATGCCAAGATCATCGCCGTGCCGCACGACAAGCTCACCCCGCACTACCACGACGTGGAGAAGGTCGATGACCTGCCGGGCTTCCTGCTCGAGCAGATCCAGCACTTCTTCGAGCAGTACAAGGCGCTCGAGCCGGGCAAGTGGGTTGAGTGCAAGGGCTTCTCGGACAAGGCGGCCGCCTGCAAGGAGATCGAGGACTCGATCGCCCGTTTCGAGGCGGAGTGAATCCGTCGTTCCGGGGTATCCGCTCCGGAAGCGACCCTGGCGCCGGTGTCATCGCCGGCAGCCGGGTGTTTCATTGCAGGAATCCCCGATTGGCTCCGGGTCCGGATTCAATCGGAGATTCCCCTGGGGTAGTGACCACCGATGCTGGATCGGCAACCCGATCGCCTGGATGATCGCGGCGCGGCAAGGCGCATCTTTCGCATGCGCATCCTGCTGGGTGCGTTCGTCTCGTTGCTGGTCGTCTTCGCCCTGGTCGGTCGGGCCGCCTGGCTTCAGGTCGTTCAGCACGATCATTTTGCGGCCAAGGCGGAGGAGAATCGTACCCGGGTGATCGCCCTGCCGCCGGAGCGGGGGCGCATCTTCGACGCCCGGGGCGAAGTGGTCGCCGACAACGTTGCCACCTACCAGGTACAGATTACCCCGGAGAACAGCCGGGACATCGACGCCGAGCTGGTGATGCTCGCCCGCGTGCTCGACCTCGAGGACGAGGTGGTGGAGGCGCTGAGAGAGCGCATTCGCGTGGGTCGGCGCTTCGATCCCGTGCTGGTCAAGTCGGATCTCGACGAGACCGAGCGGGCGCGGATCGCTCGTCTCAAGCCCTGGCTGCACGGCACCGAGATCGTCTCCAGCCTCAAGCGTGTCTACCCGTATCGTGAACTGCTGGCCCACGTAGTGGGCTATGTCGGCCGGATCAACGCCGAGGACGTCAAGCGCATCGATGCGGACGCCTACCAGGGCACCCAGTACATCGGCAAGACGGGCATCGAGCACCAGTACGAGAGCCGGTTGCACGGCGAGCCCGGCTATCGTCTGGTGGAGGTCGATGCGCTCGGGCGCGAGGTCGAGGTGCTCGAGACCGTGCCGCCCACGCCGGGCGAGGACATCTCCCTGTCGATCGACGTGGCCCTGCAGGGTATCGCCGCGGCGGCGCTGGGCGAGTACGCCGGCGCCGTGGTGGCACAAGACCCGCGCGACGGCGCCATCCGGGCCATGGTTTCCCGGCCGTCGTTCGATCCCAACCTGTTCGTGGACGGCATCGGGCATCAGGCGTATCAGGCCCTGCTCGACGATCCCGACCGGCCGCTGTACGACCGCGCGACCCGGGCCACGTATCCGCCCGGCTCCACGGTCAAACCGGTGATGGGCCTGGCCGGGATCGAGTACGGCCTGATCGACCCAAACGAGCGTTTCTTTGCCGGTCCCTACTATCAGATCCCGGGCAACCAGCATCGCTACCGCGACTGGCGCAAGTGGGGCCATGGCTGGGTCGACTTCAAGAAGGCGATCTACCGTTCGGTGGACGTCTACTTCTACGATCTCGCTTACCGCATGGGCATCGATCGCATGCATGCCTTCCTCACCGATTTCGGGCTGGGCGCAAAGACGGGCATCGATCTCCCGGGCGAGCGGGCCGGGCTGGTGCCATCGCGCGAATGGAAACGGCGGGTGAAGAACCAGGTGTGGTTCCCCGGCGAGACGGTGATCGCCGGGATCGGCCAGGGCTACATGCTCTCGACCATTCTCCAGCTGAGCGACATGACCGCCACGCTGGCACGGTCCGGCGTGCGTCACCGGCCCTGGCTGGTGGCCGACAATCGCGGTCTGCGGCCGTCGGTGGAGCTGGAACGCGCCGATGCCTGGCGGCGGGCGCGGGAGGCCATGCTGGCGGTGGTGGAAAACGAACGCGGCACGGCGCACCGGATCGATGCGCCGTATCCCATCGCCGGCAAGACCGGCACCGCCCAGGTATTCTCGGTTGCCCAGGACGAGGAATACGATGCCGAGGAGCTCGAGCGACGCCTGCACGACCACGCCCTGTTCGTTGGTTTCGCGCCCTTCGACGAGCCGGAGCTGGCGGTGGCGGTGATCGCCGAGCACGGCGGTAGCGGATCCGGCACCGCCGCGCCGATCGCCCGCCGGGTAATGGATTTCTGGCTCGGCGAGGAGCCGGATGCCGAGGTTCAGCCCGAATTTTCCGAGTACGGGGACTGATCATGGTCGGAGAACGCCTGCAGGCCGCACGCTGGACCGAGCGTCTGGAAACGACGCTGCACTCGCTGTTCAAGATCGACCCGGTGCTGCTGTTCTTCGTCTGCCTGATCGCCGTCATCGGCCTGGTGGCCGGCTATTCCGCCGCCGACCAGAGCGAGCAGTGGGTCGAGCGCAGCATGGTGCGCATGGGGCTGGGCTTCGGCCTGATGCTGGCCGTCGCGCAGATCCCGCAGCGCTGGTTCTTCGCCACCGCGCCATGGCTGTTCGGCATGGTCACGCTGATGCTGGTCGCCGTGTGGCTGGTGGGTGACATGGGCGGCGGGGCGCAGCGCTGGCTGGATCTGGGCGTGATCCGCTTCCAGCCGGCGGAACTGATGAAGGTGGCCATGCCCATGATGATCGCCTGGTTCCTCGCCCGCCGGCCTCTGCCACCGCGCATGCCCGACGTGGTCCTGGCCATGCTGGCGGTGATGATTCCCACCGGCCTGATCATGATCCAGCCGGATCTCGGCTCGGCATTGCTCATCCTCGCCTCGGGACTGTTCGTGCTGTTCTTCGCCGGGCTGTCGTGGTGGTACATCGGCGGATTCGTGGTGGCCGTGGTGGCGGCGATCCCGGTGATGTGGGCCTTCTTCATGCACGATTACCAGAAGCAGCGGGTCCTGACGCTGCTCGACCCCACGGCCGACCCGCTGGGCGCCGGCTACCACACCATCCAGTCGATGATCGCGATCGGCTCCGGCGGCATCTGGGGCAAGGGCTGGTTGCAGGGCACCCAGTCGCACCTGGATTTCCTGCCCGAGGGCACCACCGACTTCATCCTCGCGGTCTACGCCGAGGAATTCGGCCTAGTGGGGCTGATCGTGCTGTTCGCCCTGTACCTGGGCGTCATCTGGCGAGGGCTGTGGATCGCCGAGCACGCCGAGTCGGTGCAGGGCCGGCTGCTGGCCGCGTCGATCGCCATGACCTTCATGGTCTACGTTCTGGTCAACGCCGGCATGGTGCTGGGCCTCCTGCCCGTGGTCGGCGCGCCCCTGCCGCTGCTCAGCTACGGCGGCACGGCGCTGGTGACCATCATGGTGGGTTTGGGTATGCTGATGAGCATCCGCACGCAACGCAGTTTCCTGGGGCACGATCGCTGATGAACAAGGCACTGACGGGGTTCTTTCGGGGCGGTCGAGCGATCGGCGCCGTGGCTCTGGCGACGGCGCTGGGACTGAGTGCTCCGGCGGTGCTCGCCACCACCGGTGACTACCTGGAGCGTGACGACGTGCAGGCCTTCATCGACCAGGCGGTCGAGGAGACCGGCGCGCCGCGTGAGCAGGTGGAGCGGTGGATCGGTTCGGCGGAGTACCAGCAGAAGATCATCGACGCGATCACCCGGCCGGCCGAGTCGAAGACCTGGGGCGAGTACCGTCCGATCTTCCTCACCGACAAGCGCATCGCCGAGGGTGTGGATTTCGCCCGCGAGCATGCCGAAGCGCTGGACGCCATCGAGCGGACCTACGGTGTCCCGCCCGAGCTGGTCACCGCGATCATCGGCGTCGAGACCTTCTACGGACGGATCACCGGCGGTTACCGCGTCATCGACGCGCTGGCGACCCTGGGCTTCGACTACCCGCGCCGTGCGGCCTTCTTTCGCGGGCAGTTGATCGACTTCATCCGTCTGGCCGACGAGGAGGAGATCGATGTCAGTCGCGCCGAGGGCAGCTACGCCGGTGCGGTGGGCATGCCGCAGTTCATCCCCTCGAGCTACCGGCACTACGCCGTCGACGGCGACGACGATGGGCGCCGCGACCTCTGGGACAGCAAGGCGGACATCTTCGCCAGCGTGGCCAACTATTTTGTCGAGCACGGCTGGGGGCACGGCGAGCCGGTGATGTTCCGGGTCGAGGTGGGCGAGGCCGAAGCCGAAGTCGACGACCTACTCAACACCGGCCGCGATCTCGCGCCGAAGACCACGCTGGCCGAGCTGCGCGAGCGCGGCGTGACCATCCCCGACGACGCGCCCGCCGTACCCGACGACTTCGAGGTGATGCTGTTCACCCTGACCGACGGCGACGACGTGGAATACCATGTCGGCCTGAACAACTTCCACGTCATCACCCGCTACAACCACAGCGTCCTGTATGCCACCGCCGTCTGGCGGCTGGCCGAGGCGATCTCGGCCGGTCTGGACGACGACCCGGTACGGGAGGGCTGAGCCCGGTGCGCGGCTACACGCCAGCGCAGGTGGTTCCCGCTACGGCATGGGGCGTGCTGGCGGTCGTCGTCCTAGCGACGATGCTCGCCGGTTGCTCCGGCGCGCCGTCGGTCGACCGTGCGGCGACAGAGGATGCCGTCCCGCGCGACGAGCCGCCCGCCCGGCAGGGCAATCCCAGCGATTACACGGTGTTCGGCAAGCGCTACCACGTGCGGGAGAGCAACGCCGGCTTTCGTCAGCGCGGCGTGGCCTCCTGGTACGGCGACAAGTTCCACGGTCGCCCGACCTCGTCGGGCGAACCCTACGACATGTACCGGATGACCGCGGCACACAAGACGTTGCGGCTGCCCGCCTACGTGCGCGTGACCAACCTGGAGAACGGTCGCAGCGTGGTGGTGCGGGTGAACGATCGCGGTCCGTTCGTCGACAACCGCGTCATCGATCTTTCCTACGCCGCGGCGCACAAGATCGGCATGACCGGTCGGGGCACGGCGCTGGTGGATATCGAGGTGGTCGGGCCGGGCAGCGATGCGCCGGCGGCCCGCCCGGCGGCGTCGTCGGGGAACTGGGGACGTTCGGCATTGCCAAAGGTCCGCTGGGGCGAGAACGTCTTCGTCCAGATCGGGGCCTTCCGCGATCGCGACAACGTCGAGGCGGTCAGTGCCCGCCTTGCCGGTGCCGGCATCGACCCGGTCCGCCAGGAAGAGGCGGGGCTGACCCGGTTGCGGGTGGGGCCGTTCGACTCGCAGCGGGCGCTGGACGAGACGATGGCCCGGCTGCGGAAAATGGGATTCAATGATGCACAGATGGTGGTGAAGCAATGATCGAGGCCTGGTCCTCCCTTCGACGCGGCGCATGGCGCCACGTTTTCCTCTCGGCACTGCTGGCGGTGGTGGCCACCTGGGCGACGGTGGCGCAGGCGGCGCTGCCAACGCCGGGGGCACCGGACCTGTCGGCCCGTTCGTACGTGCTGCTCGACTACGCCACCGGGCAGACCATCGTCGAGCGCGATGCGGATCGACCCGTGCCCCCGGCGAGCATCACCAAGCTGATGACCGCCTACCTGGTTTTCGACGCGCTGCGTGACGGCGATATCGCCCTGGATGACGAGGTGACCGTCAGCGAGAAGGCCTGGCGGATGGGCGGCTCGCGCATGTTCATCGAGGTGGGCAAGCAGGTGACCGTCGAGGAACTCCTGCAGGGCATGATCGTCCAGTCCGGCAACGACGCGGCCACGGCGCTGGCCGAGTACGTCGGCGGCAACGAGGAGTCGTTCGTCGCGCAGATGAACGCCACGGCCCAGGAGATGGGGCTGGAGGCGTCGCAATTCGCGAATCCCACCGGCTGGCCGGCCGACGGTCACGTGATGTCGGCGCGCGACATCGCCACCCTGCTGTCGCGCCTGATCCACGAGTTCCCGGACCTCTACCACTACTTCCGGCAGAAGTCCTTCACCTTCAACGGCATCGAGCAGTTCAACCGCGAGAAGCTGCTGTTCCGCAACGACTGGGTCGACGGCGGCAAGACCGGGCACACCGAGGAGGCCGGCTATTGCCTGGCGACCTCCGGGGCGCGCGACGGCATGCGCCTGGTCGCGGTGGTGCTGGGCACCGACAGCGACGAGGCGCGCAACAACCAGGCCGAGGCGCTGCTCAACTACGGCTTCCGGTTCTTCGAGAACGTGCCCGTGCGCCCGGCCGGGGAGACCCTCGCCAGTCCGCGCGTCTACAAGGGCGAGTCCGACCAGACCCCGGTGGGCCTGCGCGAGGACCTGTCCGTGCTGGTGCCCAAGCGCGACAGCGAGAATCTCGCCGTCACGCTGCAACTCGACCCGCAGCCTACCGCGCCGGTCGCCCGCGGCGATGTCCTCGGCCACCTGGTGGTGCGCCTGGAAGACGAGACCATCGCCCGCGAGCCGGTGGTCGCGCTGGAGGAAAACCCCGAGGGTGGGCTGTTCAAGCGCCTGACCGACGGCTTCTGGCTGTGGTGGGACGAATGAGCGTTTACCCCGTCTACCTCAACGGTGAATGGACCGACACCGCCTGCGCGCGCGTGTCGGTCTTCGACCGCGGCTATTTGTTCGGCGACGGCGTCTACGAGGTGATCCCCGTCTTCGGCGGTGAACTGTTCGGTACCGAGCCGCACATGCAGCGGCTCTCGCGCAGCCTGGCGGCGATCGGCATCCGCGAGCCGCTGACCCGGGCCCAGTGGCAGGCGGTCTTCGATCGGCTGCTCGACGGGTTCGAGGGACGCGATGCCGCCGTCTACCTGCAGGTCACGCGCGGCGCCCCGGCACGACGCGACCATGCCTGGCCGGCCGCCGAGACCCGGCCGGGGGTCATGGCGACCATCTCGCCGGTCGGTGCCCGCGGCTCCGGCGCCCGGACGATCACCGTCCCCGACATGCGCTGGGCACGCTGCGACATCAAGACCATCAACCTCCTGCCCAACACCATGGCTCGGCAACAGGCAGTCGAGCGGGGAATGGACGAGGCGATCCTGGTGCGCGACGGGCTGGTGACCGAGGGTTCGGCCACCAATCTGTTCGCCGTCATCGACGACCGGCTGGTCACCACCCCGACCGGGCCGCAGATCCTCTCGGGCATCACCCGGGGGCTGCTGCTCGACATGGTGCGGCAGAAGGAGCTGATCGACGTCGACGAGTCCTTCATCACCGTCGGCGCCCTGCGCGAGGCCGACGAGGTGTTCCTCACCAGCTCCACCAAGGACCTCTGGCCGGTCCTCGAGATCGACGGGCAGCCGGTGGGCGACGGCACCCCGGGCGAGGTGACTCGCCGCCTCGACGAACACTTCCAGCAGCTCAAGCACGTCCCGACAAACCCACGGCAGCGGAGTCCCGCATGACTGACGACGATCCCCACTTCAAGGGCAGCGGCAAGGCCTGCAACCCCTTCGACAAGCCCAGCGCGGCCGAGGACGAAGCGGCCCTCGAACGGGAGACCATGATCGACTTCCCGACCGAGTTTCCGGTCAAGATCATGGGGCCGGCGAGCGAGGCCTTCGTCGCTGACATCAAGCGGGCAGTCGACGGCGTGGTGCCGGGCCTGCCGGAGTCGGCCTGGTCCCGCCGGGAAAGCGGCAAGGGCAACTTCGTCGGCCTGACCGTCACCTTCACCGCCACCTCGAGAAAGCAGATCGACGACGTCTACCGCGCCATCACCGCCCATCCGGACGTGAAGATGTGTCTGTGAACGAAGCCGGAAGCTTGAAGCTGACAGCTGAAAGAGGTGGTGCGCCGAACTCGGAGTAGGGTTTTCTCACTCTGAGATCTTCCAGCTTCCAGCTTCCAGCTTTCAGCTTTTTCACTGTGGGTCGGGCTTTAGCCCGACAATCGGCCGGGAGGCCGACTTCCCGGCCAATTTGGTTTTGCTCCCCGTTTCCCATGCCCCGATCCCCCGACTTTCACTGGCTGGGCGAGTCCCGCGACTACCGTGCAACCTGGGCGGCCATGCGCCGCTTCACCGCCCGGCGTACGCCGGAGGCCCCTGACGCCTTCTGGGCATTGACCCATCCGCCGGTGTTCACCCAGGGGCTGGCCGGTCGATCCGAGCACTTGCTGAATCCCGGACATATTCCGGTGATCGCCACCGACCGCGGCGGGCAGGTGACCTACCACGGGCCGGGGCAGTTGATGCTCTACACGCTGGTCGACCTGCGACGCGCCGGGTTCGGTCCGCGCGGTTGGGTCTATCGCCTGGAACAGGTCGTCATCGACTGGTTGCGCGAACGGGGCGTGACGGCGGAACGCCACGAGAACGCCCCCGGCGTCTACATCGACGGGGCCAAGATCGCCGCGCTGGGTCTGAAAATACGCCGGGGGCGCTGTTATCATGGCCTGTCTTTCAATATCGACATGGACCTGGCGCCGTTCGCGCGCATCAACCCCTGCGGCTATCAGGGGCTGGCCGTCACCGACGTCAAGCGCGTGCTGGATGGCCGCGGGGAAACGCTCGACCTCGAGACGATCGCCCGCGAACTGGCCGCCGACCTTGGAACCAGGCCCTCGCCGTAGGAGCGCCTTCAGGCGCAATGCCAGGCTAAAGATATTGGCTGCGCCCCTCCGGAGACCGAATCATGACCGACGCCAC
>JBNJFM010000006.1:79181-82472 GCA_051746865.1 Pseudomonadota bacterium
CTCACCCCCGACTTCCGTGGCCGGGTGGAAAAGGCGATCGACATCCTCGCGGCCGAGCCGCCGGACGTCTTCAACCACAACCTCGAGACCGTCCCCGAGCTCTACCGCGCCGCTCGCCCCGGGGCGAGCTACCAGGGCTCGCTGGACCTGCTCGCCGAGATGAAGCGCCGCTGCCCCGAGGTGCCCACCAAGTCCGGCCTGATGCTGGGCCTGGGCGAGACCGACGAGCAGTTGATGAACGAGCTTGCCGACATGCGCGCGCACGGCGTCGACATGCTCACCCTCGGCCAGTACCTGCAACCCTCCGTGCACCACCTGCCGGTCAAGCGCTTCGTCTCCCCCGAACACTTCGCCGAACTCGGCCGTCAGGCCGAGGCCATGGGTTTTACCCACGTCGCGTCGGGGCCGATGGTGCGCTCCTCCTACCACGCCGACCAGGGCGGGTTCGATGTGTTGGAGAAAGCCGGAAGCTGACAGCTGAAGGCTTGAAGAAGGGGCGAGGGGGCAGCTTTGGCCGCGTTGCTCGTTCGAGAGATCAGAGACCAGAGGTCAGGCGGGTGTGCCTTCGACGGCATGTGAAGCATCATAGATGGCGAGTGTTGTGTCGGGGCAACGCGCCGATCCCGAAACGGGTGGACGGCCTTTCCTGTCACATTGTTACGCAAAGAGGTTCCTACTATAAGCTTGAACACGCCGGTCAAGGCGTGCGGGCCCAGACCCGGATGGTTCACAGCGAAAGGGAGAGGGACTCCATGAAAAAGCATCTCATCGCGATGGCCGTAGCTTCGGCCGTGGTCGTGCCGACGGCCGCCAGTGCCGACACGATCCTCTACGGAAAGATCCACGCCTCCTATGACTTCTGGGGCGGCGACAACGGCGATGCAAACGATGATGGCCGCGCAGACACCGGCTTTTCCAACAACGAGCCCGTGCCTAGCTCGGCGGGTGACGAGAACTACAGCCTCTCGTCCAATTCCTCCCGGATCGGGATCAAGGGCAAGGAAGACATTTCCGAAAGCCTGTCTTTGATCTACCAGTGGGAAACCACGGTGGATTGGGGTGGCAATGGTGCCGGGATCGGCGACAGTCCGCGCAATACCTACATCGGCTTTACCGGCGACTGGGGTACCGCAATCGCGGGTCGTCATGACACCCCGTTCAAGAAGGTCGGCCGCAAATACGATCTTTTCGGCGACACCGTGGCCGATGCGCGAGCCATTACACGGATGAAGAACGAGTTGCTGCGTGAAGATGGCGCCACTTGGGCTTCGGCGCAGGTCGGCGACGACTGGGATCGCCGCACCAACAACACCGTTGCCTACGTGACCCCGGACTTCGCCGGCTTCACCGCTTCGCTCGCCTACGTTTCCGATTGGGACAACGACCTAAACAACGAGAAGGACGCTTACAGTCTCAGTGCCGGCTACGAGATCGGCGGCTTCATGATCGATGCGGCCTACGAGGTGCACAACACTGCCGGAAGCACCGATCCGGATATCACCGACGACTCTTCCGCTTATCGGGTCGGTGCCGGCTACGGCATGGGAGGCTTCAAGGTCGTCGGCCTTTACCAGAGCATCAGCGATCTGGGGATGATGAGCGGTGCGGACGTCGATATGTACGGCCTTGGTGGTGCGTATTCCTTCGGCGACAGTACCTTCAAGGCACAGTACTACGAGCGTGACGATATCGACGGGTACGCCGACACCGACGCCTCGATGTGGGCTGTGGGCTACGATTACAAGCTCAGCCGCCAGACCAGTGTCTATGCCGTGTATGCCTCCATGGGTGCAGGCGACAACGTGGCCAGCACGCTGGTCAACGGTGGCCACGGGGAGGCACCCACGTTTGAACGTACCGATGCGGACGGCAATGGCACGGTCTTCGGGGTCGATTCCAGCGCCTTCTCGGTAGGCGTGGTCCACAAGTTCTGATCAGACGCTCACGGGGTGATTCGTCAAGGCGCCTTCGGGCGCCTTTTTTGCTGGCGTGGGCGGGTTGCCTGACAAGATGTTGCAAAAAAGACACAGAGCTGTGGCCCGTTTCGCACATGCTTCCCCGGAAAGCTTGTCAGTGGCAGGCCGATGATTACCATGAGCAGCGTACCTGGCCGGCTAGCCGAAGCCGGGGAAACTTGGAAATCTCAATCACATTGGAGATGGAACCGATGAAAAAGAACATCATTGCAATGGCAGTCGCCGCTGCAGTTGCCGCTCCGGCAGCCGCCATGGCCGACACCACCCTGTACGGCAAGGTCCACGCGTCCTACGACTTCTGGGGCGGCGACACGGCTGACAACAACGATTACAGCCTGTCCTCCAACTCCTCCCGCATCGGTATCAAGGGTCAGGAAGCGATTTCCGACAACCTGTCCCTGGTCTACCAGTGGGAGAGCACCGTTGATTTCGGTGGCGACGGCAGTGGCATCGGTAGCGGCCCGCGTAACACCTTTATCGGCTTTGCCGGTAACTGGGGCACCGCCATCGCCGGTCGTCACGACACGCCGTACAAGAGCGTCGGCCGCAAGTACGACCTGTTCGGTGACACCATCGGCGATTCCCGTTCCATCATCCGTGGCCGTGCTGCGGTAGGTATCGTGAACGCAGCGATCGAAGACTTCGACCCGACTCTGGACACGGCTCCGAACGCAGCCAGCGACTGGGACCTGCGCACCAACAACACCGTGGCCTACGTCACCCCGAACATGGGCGGCTTCCAGGCCACTCTGGCGTACGTTTCCGACTGGTCCAACGACCTGAACAACGACAACGACGCCTACAGCATCAGCGCGGGCTACGAAATCGCCGGCTTCACCATCGACGCGGCTTACGAGCTGCACAACGCGGGCGACGCGGTCACCGGTCCGATCCAGGCCAGCGCAGACGCTGCCGGTCTCGACGTGGACATCAGCGACGACTCCAGCGCCTATCGCATCGGTGCCGGCTACACCATGGGCGGCTTCAAGGTCGTCGGCCTGTACCAGAACATCGACAACGTCGCGCACATCGACGGTGAAGACATGAGCGCTTGGGGTCTGGGCGGTGCGTACAGCTTCGGCAAGAGCACCGTGAAGGCTCAGTACTACCGTGCTGACGACTTCGCCGACATGAACGACACCGGTGCGGACCTGTGGGCCGTCGGTTACGACTACAAGCTGAGCAAGCAGACCAACGTCTACGCCGCCTACGGCAGCATGGCCGCGGACAACAACTCCGCAGGCGCCTACGTACTGGGCGCTGCCACCGGCCACGGCGACAGCCCGAGTGTTGACGGTGAAGACAGCAACGCCAT
>JBNJFM010000007.1:0-66916 GCA_051746865.1 Pseudomonadota bacterium
CGTCGGCGACGACCCCTGGATCGTCGGCGGCTTCTCCCAGGGCGGCGTGCTCGCCACCCGGCTGGCCCTGGGCGCCAAACGCCCGCCGCTGGCCGCCATCATGCTCTCCAGTTGGCTGGCCGCCCCCGACCAGATCGAGAAACCCAGCGACGGCCGCGACCCCCCCGTGTTCATCGGCCACGGCACGCACGACACGCTGGTGCCGGTGCATGCCGCCGGCAAGCTGAATGCGTTCCTCACCGACTGTGGATTGAGTAATATCACCGAGCGACATTACCCAGTCGAGCACGGTATCTTGCCGGAGGAGTTAGACGCCCTTGGTTCTTGGCTAGAAGGCATCATTCGGACTTCAGTGAACCGAAAGGCATAATTAATCGTTCAAGATAAACTCCGAAAAATGTGCGCTAACTCAGCGCACAAAAATTAACGTTTGCAGTGGTAGGAATAAGGAATGTTTCGAAGCGAAATCCGACCGAGCCAGGTGAATGACCTTTTTGAGAAGGTTCGAAACAGAAATTACGGGAAATACCTTCTAAAGATCATCATAGACAAAGCGCGATCCATTGAAGGTAAATCAATAACTTTCGACTTCCCAGTTACAGCGATAGTTGGGCCGAATGGTGGGGGTAAGACAACAATCGCAGGCGCTGCAGCCATACTGTACAAAGATATCGCACCGGCCACCTTCTTCGCCAAAAGTGGAAAGTACGATGCCAGCATGTTGAACTGGCGTATTGAATATGAAGCTATTGATAGAAAAGTAAAGTCAGACGACACCATTCGACGCACAGCAAAATACCACAACCTAAAATGGGCCAGAAACACCCTTGACCGGGAAGTTCTTATATTCGGGGTCTCTCGAACAGTCCCAGCGGCTGAAAGAAAAGAACTAAAAAGATGCATTTCCAACAGCTTTGAAGTCGCTGAAGACAGGGTTGATGAAATCTCGGACAGGGTCGCCAAATCGGTGGCCTCAATTCTCGATAAAGATGTTTCGGAATTTAAGCACCTCAGGGTTGACAAAAAGGGAAATATTACACTTCTTGCAGGCATAAACGAGGCAGGGGATCCATTCTCTGAGTTTCATTTCGGGGCAGGTGAATCAAGCGTAATCAGAATGGTTCTCCAGCTTGAGGCAGCTAGCGACAACTCTCTAGTAATAATAGAAGAAATTGAGAACGGGCTGCATCCGGTAGCAACCATAAGGATGGTTGAGTATTTGATTGAGATCGCAGAGAGAAAAAAACTTCAAGCCATATTCACTACTCACTCAAACGACGCTCTTGCGCCTCTTCCCAATAATGCAATATGGGCATCTGTTAACGGAGAGCTTTACAAAGGAAAGCTTGACATCCGCTCTCTCCGAGCGATAACCGGGCAAATAAGTTCCCGCCTCGTGATCTTCGTAGAAGACGACTTCGCCGCACTCTGGGTGACCCAAATTCTCCGGTCGATGAAAGAAGTTGCCATCGATTCGGTTTCAGTACATCCCATGAAAGGTGATGGGACCGCCGTGAAGGTGCACGAGCACCATAGGCTCGACCCAAGCGCTAAACAGCCCTCCATATGCATCATCGATGGTGACTCAGAACAAGTTGAGTCAGACGAAAACAAGATCTTTAGGCTTCCCGGTCAATGTCCGGAATCAGCCGTTTTTGATAACGTTCTAGAAAATATCGACAATATATCTGGAGAACTGGCTTTAGCGTTATTAAAGCCGTACGAATATGAGTCCAAGCTCGGACCTCTAATGGGGAGTGTTAGAAACACCAACAGGGACCCACATTTGCTTTACGCCCAACTTGGGAGGCCACTTGGTTTTGTGCCTGAGGCTAGGGTTAAAGAAGCATTCCTCACCATCTGGTGCCGTTTAAACGCGGAATATATCCGCGATTTTGAAGCCCGCATCGAAGATATACTTCCGCGTGAATCTGATGCTGTCGATATCTCAGAGGGTTAGTGGTAGCTCTTTGGGCTCATCAGGTAATAATCAAGCAATCTTTAACGCCTCCACCGCCACCCGTGCCGCCACGGCCCGTGCCCGCAAGCGTTTCGGCGCAGTGCTACCCGGCAGGTCGCGGGCGGCCATGGAGCCGTCGACGGTGAGCACGTCGAAGACGTCTTTCTCGATGTGACCCGAGATGGCCTGCAGTTCGACCAGCGGCAGGTCGGCGAAGTCGCTGACTTGCTTCGTCGGATGCTCCTCTGCGCGGAACGCTCTCGTAAGGCATACTCATTTCAGCGTAAGACCGGAGGTGACCGATGGACACCAAACAACTGCTCGACGAGGCGACGTCCCTCCCGGTGGAGGAGCGCGCGCTGCTGGTCGACGCTCTGCTCAAGAGCCTGAACCAGCCGAAGACGGAGGTGGACGATCAGTGGGTAAAGGAGGCGCGGCAGCGGCTGGACGAGATCCGTTCCGGCGCCGCGACCCCGGTTCCCGCCGATGACGTGTTCCGGAAGCTGTGGGATCGCCTGCGGGGCTGAAGGTCTCGTTTCATCCGGAAACCGAAGAGGGGAAAGACCAAGCGGTCATGGACACCCTATCCGGCTACTCGAAGGAACGAGTGCTGAGAAAGCGGGCTCTGCGCCCGCCCCGCCTCAGGCAATCTTGAACGCCTCCAGCGCCGCCCGGGCCGCCACGGCCCGGGCGCGGACGCGCTTGGGCGCGGTGCCGCCGGGCAGGTCGCGGGCGGCCATGGAGCCGTCGACGGTGAGGACGTCGAAGACGTCTTTCTCGATATGGCCGGAGATGGCCTGCAGTTCGGCCAGCGGCAGGTCGGCCAGATCGCAGCCCTGCTCGGTGGCGTGGCGCACGGCGCGACCGACGATTTCGTGGGCATCGCGGAAGGCCACGCCGCGGCGGACGAGGTAGTCGGCCAGATCGGTGGCGGTGGAAAAGCCCTGGCGGGCGGCCTCGCGCAGGCGCTCGCGGTTGGGCTGAATCGCCGGGATCATGTCGGCGAAGGCCCGCAGTGAGCCCATCAGGGTGTCGACGGCGTCGAAGACCGGCTCCTTGTCCTCCTGGTTGTCCTTGTTGTAGGCCAGCGGCTGGCTCTTCATCAGGGTGAGCAGGGAGAACAGGCTGCCGTAGACGCGGCCGGCCTTGCCGCGCACCAGCTCGGGCACGTCGGGGTTCTTCTTCTGCGGCATGATCGAGCTGCCGGTGCAGAAGCGGTCGGGCAGTTCGATGAAGTTGAACTGCGCGGAGGTCCAGAGCACCAGCTCCTCGCTCATGCGCGACAGGTGCATCATCAGGATCGATGCCGCGGACAGGAATTCGATCTGGAAGTCGCGATCGGAGACCGCGTCGAGCGAGTTCTCGGTGATGCCGTCGAAGCCCAGTTCGGTGGCAACCCAGTCACGGTCCAGCGGGTAGGAGGTGCCGGCGAGCGCGGCCGAGCCCAGCGGCATGATGTTGATGCGCTTGCGGGTATCGATCAGGCGCTCGACGTCGCGCTCGAGCATGTCGTGCCAGGCCAGGAGGTGATGACCGAAGCTGACCGGCTGGGCGACCTGCAGGTGGGTGAAGCCGGGCATGACGGTGTCGGCCTCGGCCTCGGCGAGATCCACCAGCCCGCGGCGCAGGCGGTTGGCCTCCTCGATGATCGCGTCGACCGCCCGGCGCATGAACAGGCGGATGTCGGTGGCGACCTGGTCGTTGCGCGAGCGGCCGGTGTGCAGCTTCTTGCCCACGTCCCCGATGCGGTCGATCAGGCGCGCCTCGATGTTCATGTGCACGTCCTCGAGCTCGACCGACCAGGCCAGATCGCCGCGCTCGATGTCGCCGCGGATGTCCTCGAGCCCGCGAACGATCTTTTTCGCCTCGTCCTCCGTGATCACGCCCACGCGGGCGAGCATGCGGGCATGCGCGATCGAGCCGGTGATGTCCTCGTCATACAGGCGCTGGTCGAAGCCGATGGAGGCGGTGAAGGCCTCGACGAAGGCGTCGGTGGGCTCGGAGAAGCGCCCGCCCCAGAGCTTGGCGGCCGGGTTGTCGTCACGATCGGTCATGGCTGTCCTCGAGGATCAAATGCGATTTTGTGCGCGAGTATATCGCAGGCCCCGGCTATCGCATGGCGCGCCCGGATCGATTCGCGGGCGTGGATCAGGCAATATGGTTGATTCCAGAGGGAATTGACGCGAAGGGAGTCGCCTGCATGAACGCTCAACGCTCAACGGAATCTCGCGTGCCCGGCGCGACGGGCCGCCCGCTGCTGCCCGCCGCCCTACCGGCCTTCTGCACCGCGCGGGTGATTCTGATCACGCTGATGTTCGGCGCGGCGCTGGCGCTGCTGCTGGCACTGGTGCCCGGCCAGATCGGCGACCGCTGGACGCGCTTCGGCACCATCCTGTGGCTGGTGACCTGGGTCTCGCTGGTGACGGTGGCCATCCTCTGCGCCGCCCGCGACCGGCTGGCGCGGCTGAAGCTCGCGCCCCTGCTCACGGTGATTCTGCTGGTGCTGCTTCTCGTTACGGCGGTGACCAGCGTACTGGCCTACCAGGCGCTGCTGGGCGTCGGCTGGCAGGCCAACGAGTCGATCTGGCGCTTTACCGCCCACAACCTGGTGATCGCCCTGATTGTGGGGCTGATCGGCATCTGGGTGTTCTCCCTGCACCTGGCCAATGCCCGCCAGCTCAACGCCCGCAGCGAGGCGGAGCTCTCCGCCCTGCACGCGCGCATCCGGCCGCATTTCCTGTTCAACAGCCTCAACACGGTCGCCGAACTGATCGCCAGCCGGCCGGAGGAAGCCGAGCGGGCCGTGCTCGATCTCTCGCGCCTGTTCCGGGCCGCGATGACCGCTGACGACGTCAGTCCGCTGGCCGAGGAGATCGACCTGACCCGCCGCTACCTCGACATCGAGGGCTGGCGACTGGGGCCACGGCTGGAGGTCGACTGGCAACTGTCCGAGCCCCTGCCGGACGCGGTCCTGCCCATCCTCACGCTACAACCGCTGGTGGAGAACGCGGTGCGCCACGGCGTCGAGCGATTGCCCGCGCCCGGGCCCATCCGCATCGAGTGCCGCACGACCCGGGACAGGCTGCACCTGTCAATCGAGAACGACTGCCCCGGCCCCGATGCCGACCATCCCGGCAACGGCATGGCCCTGGTGAACATCCGCGACCGGCTGGCGCTGGTCTACGGCGACGAGGCGAGCCTGCTGACCGTGCCCACCGACAAGCGCTTTCGCGTCGAGCTGATCGTGCCGATCGGCAAGGGGTCGAAACGATGATGCAGGCCCTGATCGTCGACGACGAACCGCTGGCCCGCGCCCGGCTGCGCCGCCTGCTCCGGGCGATCGAGGACGTGGACGTGGTCGCGGAAGCCGGGGATGCGGCCGAGGCCCTGGGCATGATGCGGCACGAGCCGGACCTGGTGTTCCTCGACATCGGCATGCCGGGCGAGGACGGCGTTTCGCTGGCCCGACGCCTGCGCGAGCGCGAACTGCCCCCGGCGATCATCTTTACCACCGCCCACGCCGAGCGGGCCCTGGAGGCCAGCGAGACCGCTCCGGCCGGCTATCTGCTCAAACCCGTGGAACCCGAGGCCCTGCGCGCAGCCATCGGACGCGCGGCCCAGCCGACCCGCTGCCAGCAAGCCTCCCTCCCGACCCTCACGGTACGACTGGGCCGCGAGGAGGTGGTGCTGTCTGCCAACCACCTGATCGCCGCGACGGCCGAGGACAAGGCCACCCACCTGTACTTCCTCGACCCGGCCGACGCCACCCGTCGTCGCGAGGCCTGGATGGACACCAGCCTCGCCGAGCTGGAATCGAGCTTCGGCACGCAGTTGCTGCGCATCCATCGCAACAGCCTGGTCAACCCGCGCGAGATCCATTCCCTGACCCACGACCAGGGACAGCACCACTGCCATCTCAGACACCTGGACACGCCGCTGGCGATCAGCCGTCGGGCCTGGCGCGAGGTGCGGGCCCGGCTCTCCGGGCAGTTGCCGGGAGACGGATGACACACCGGGATACTGGGTTATCTGTGCGACACTTCCGGGTGATCCGCACCTTTCCACGAGGAGTCCCCCGATGCTGCAATGGCTTGGCGAACTGCTGTACCTGACCCTCGAGGCCGCCCCGTGGCTGCTGCTGGGGCTGGTGATCGCCGCCGTCATCAAGGCCTTTTCCGACCGGCTGGCCATCGCCCGCTACCTCTCGGGTGAATCCACCCCCGCGATCGTGCGCGCCGCGCTGATCGGCGCGCCGCTGCCGCTGTGCTCCTGCGGGGTGGTCCCGGCGGTGCTCGGTCTGCGCGAGGCCGGTGCCGGGCGCGGCCCGTCGCTGTCGTTTCTCGTCGCCACCCCGGAAACCGGCCCCGACTCGATCAGTGTCAGCTACGGCCTGCTGGGCCCGGTCTACGCGATTGTCCGACCGATCGCGGCGGTCCTCGGCGCGATCGTCACCGGGCTGGTGGCCGGCCGGGTAGGCACCCCCGTCCCGGAGGGGACCTCGGAGACGAGTGCCTCCTGCAGCGGGGACAGCTGCTGTGGCGAGACGACCGAAGCGGAGGAGTCCGGGGGCGATTGCTGCGGGAGCGAGAAGCCGGCGCAACAGCAGGACTCGGCTCTCGCGCGCCTCGGACGGGGCATGGACTATGCGTTCGGCCAGGTGCTGCTCGACATCATGCCGTGGATGGTCTTCGGCCTGGCGGTGGCCGCCACGGCGGTGGTGCTGATCCCGGACGGGTTCTTCGACAGCCCCTGGGGCATCGTCGGCAGCTACCTGCTGATGGCGGTGATCGGCGTGCCGATGTATGTCTGTGCGACGGCCTCGACCCCGATCGCGGCGGGTCTGCTGGTCGCCGGCATGTCGCCCGGCGCGGCGCTGGTGTTCCTGCTCGCCGGCCCGGCCACCAACATCGGCACGCTCGGGATTCTGCGCAAGCACTTCGGCACGCGCACCATCGCGGCCTACCTGGCCGCGGTGATCGGCAGCGCGCTGCTCGCGGGCATCGTGCTGGACTTGCTCTGGACCCGGTTCGACTGGGCCCTGCCGCAGGCCGCCCCGGCCGGCCACGAGATAACCATCGGCTGGCTCGGCGGCCTGTCGGTGCTGTTGCTGGCCGTCGCCACCGCCCGGGCCTGGGCCAAGCGGCGGACGGCCCGCCGGAACACGGAGGATTCCGCCTGTGGCTGTTCGGGGAACGCCCATTGACCTGAGTGACCGGCCGCGGGTGACACTGGGCCTGATCGCCGACACGCACGGCACGCTGGAATGTGGTCTGCTCCCGCTGCTCGCGGAGATGGACGTGATCGTCCACGCCGGGGACCTGCTCGACCCGGCCGAGCTGGGCCGGCTGGACCCCCTGAGCGGCCGGGTGGTGGCCGTTCGGGGCAACAACGACACGCCCGCGCAGTGGCCGGAGGGCACCGTGGCCTGCCTCGACAACCTGCCGGATCAGGTAGAAATCCGCCTGCCCGGCGGCCTGCTCGCCGTCGAGCACGGCCATCGCGTCAATCCCGCCCGCACGCGTCACGAGCGCCTGCGTCGACGCCATCCGGAGGCCCGGGCGATCCTCTACGGTCACACCCACCGCCGGGTCATAGACGACCAGACCGACCCCTGGGTGCTCAACCCCGGTGCAGCCGGGCGAATGCGCGCCTACGATGGCCCCGGCTTTCTGATACTGACCGCCACGGTCGCGGAATGGCAGGTGGAGGCGGTGGCCCTCCCCAAGCGGCCGCGGCGCAAGTAGACTTGCACGCGACATCGTTCCCCGGCAGGGGGGCCGTTCGTCGCGACGGCTCCTGTCTTTCCGCCGCGGATCACAGGCAAGCAGATACCGTATTCGAGTGATGCCATGAGCAAGATCCTGGGCGTCGGCATCGCCACGCTGGACATCATCAACGAGCTGGACCACTACCCCGAGGAGGACAGCGAGCAGCGCGCCCTGTCCCAGCGGGTGGAGCTGGGCGGCAATGTCGCCAACAGCCTGCGGGTGCTGCGCCAGTTCGGCCATCCCTGCGATTTCGCCGGCGTGCTCAGCGGCGATCCGGACGGCCAGCGTATCGGCGAGCTAATGGATCGCTACGGGCTGGATACCCGCCACGCCCGAACGGTCGACGACGGCCACGCCCCCACCTCCTACATCACGGTCAACCGGGCCACCGGCTCGCGCACGATCGTTCACTGGCGCGACCTGCCGGAGTTTGACCTGGGCGCGTTCATGGAGATCGACCCGGAAGACTACGACTGGCTGCACTTCGAGGCGCGTGCCTGCGACGAGACCGCTGCCATGCTGGCACTGGCCCGCTCCCGGGTGACCGACCAGCCGATCTCCCTGGAGGTGGAAAAGGATCGCCCGGCGCTCGACCAGCTGTGGTCATTCCCGGACATCATCTTCTTCTCCGCCGCCTTCGCCCGCGCCCGGGGCTTCGAGGAGCCGGAGGCCTTCCTCGCGCAGGCACGCGAATGGGCCCCGCAGGCGATCCACGTGCTCGGCTGGGGCGCGCAAGGCGCCTGGCTGTCGCGGCCCGACGGCGGCCGCGAACACGTCCCGGCCCGGACGGTCGACCCGGTGGTCGACAGCATCGGTGCGGGCGACACCCTGATCGCCGGCTTTGTCCACGCCCGGGCACAGGGGCAGGGAAATCGCGAATCGCTGGAATTCGCGGTGCGACTGGCCGAGCGCAAGATCGGGCAGCAGGGGTTCGCCGGGCTGGGCCCCGAGGACCCGGCCGCCGACCCTCGCCTGCTCTGCCGGCTGGAGGACCTGGAGGATCTCGACGCCCTGGGCGTGACGCCTCAAGGTCACACCGCCGGCGGGCGGGGCGACGAGCTGATCGTGGTGCGCCGTGGCGAGCATGTCTGCGCCTGGCGCAACGTCTGTCCGCACAACGGCTCACCGCTGTCGCGAAAGCGGCACGACTTCCTCGAGGATCACGAGGGCGGCCCCAAGCTGCGCTGCAACGTCCACCAGGCCTATTTCCGCCTGGAGGACGGCTACTGCGTCGAGGGGCCCTGCGAGGGCGATCACCTCACGCCCGTGGCCATCGAGCGGATCGGCGATCGCATCTATATCGGGGATGCCGATTGAGGCCATCCCGCAACCCAACGCTTCGACGAGACGAGGGCCGACATGTCACGTGCACAATGGCTGGAAGACACGCTCCGGGCGGAACTGGACCCGGCGTACCTGGAAATCACCGACGAGTCCGGCCAGCACGCCGGCGACCGGCAGGAAACCCACTTCCGCGTGGTGGTGGTCAGCGATCGCTTCGAGGGCCGGATGCTGATCAAGCGCCACCGCATGGTGCAGGATCCGCTCAAGCCGGCGTTCGAGGCCGGGATGCACGCCCTGGCTCTGCACACCTACACCCCGGACGAGTGGGCCGAACGCCAGGGAGCCCCGGCCTCCCCGCCGTGCCGCGGCGGAGGCTGATTCCCGTCGTCAGTCCTGCTTTTGTTTACAACGCCGGGATAAGCATCTCGTCTCCCTGCCCGTCTCTGCCGGCTGGCACGACACATTCGTGCCGGTCGGCAAAGACGGAGAAAACCGACACCGGCACCTCGATCAATCTGGTCTACGACTTCCAGCAGGGCGCCGACCGGCATCCGAAACGCAGAAAGGCCCGGCTGGCGGGAAACGCCGACCGGGCCTTTCTTCCGTCGACTTCTGTCCGGACGATCCGGACCGGAACGATCAGTCCGGCAGGACCATCACCCCGTCGATCTCGATTTCGGCGCCCTTGGGCAGGGCACGCACCCCGAGCGCCGCGCGGGCCGGAAAAGGCTCGGCGAGGTATTCCTTCATGATGCCGTTGACCGTCTCGAAGTGGGAGAGGTCCGGCAGGTAGATCTGCAGCTTGACCATGTCCGCGAGCTCGCCGCCGGCGGCGCGGCAGACGGCCGTGAGGTTGTCGAACACCCGGCGGGTCTGCGCCTCGATGCCGCCGTCGACCAGGGTCATGCTCTTCGGGTCGAGCGCGATCTGGCCGGAGAGGTAGACGGTGTCGCCGACACGCACGGCCTGGGAATAGGGGCCGATGGCGGCGGGGGCGTCGTCGCTGTGGATGATCTGGCGTTGGCTCATGGTCTCTCCTGAACTGCCGGTACGGATTTTCAGTGGCGCGAGACGCGCACCACGTCCCGAAGCTGCTTGATCGAGCGCATCACGCGGGCCAGGTGTGTCCGGTCGGTGACGCGCACGGTGATGTCGATGATGGTGAGGTTGACGTCACGGTCGTCGAAGCGCACGTCGTCGATGTCCGAACCGGCATCCGAGACGGCCGCGGCAATGCGCGCCAGCCCGCCGCGGACGTTGTTCGCCTGGATGCTGATCTGGCACTGGTATTCGCCGGAAGGTTCCTTCGCCCAGTCGACCGCCAGCCAGCGCTCGGGATGCTCGCCGGCATCTGCGGCATTGGGGCAACCCTGACGATGGACCACGATACCCCGCCCGGTGCTGAGAAAGCCGACCACCGAATCACCCGGCACCGGGTGGCAGCACTTGGCGAAACTGACCACCAGTCCCTCGGTGCCGCTGATGATCACCGGGGCCTGGCGTCCCTCTCCGTCGCTGCGGACCTTGTCGGCATCGAGCTTTCCTGCCTCGACCTTCAGGAGCCGCACCACCAGCGGGGCCATGCGGTTACCCAGACCGATCTCACGCAGCAGGTCGTTGAAGCTCTCCTGATGATACTCGCGCAGGATCGAGTCGATGCGCGTCTCGTCGAGCTCCTCGATGTCGCAGCCCTCGGCGACCATGGCCTTGGTCAGCAGGCGGTGACCCAGCCGGATCGCCTCGGCGTCCTGCAGGTGCTTGAGGTGGGAACGGATGCTCGCCCGGGCCCGCGCGGTAACCACGAACGACAGCCAGCTAGGATTGGGAACCGCACCCGGCGCGGTGATCACCTCGACGGTCTGGCCGGACTCCAGCGGCGTGGAAAGCGGGGCGAAGCGCCGGTCGATCTTGCAGCCCACGCAGGTGTTGCCCACGTCGGTGTGGATCGCGTAGGCGAAATCCACTGCCGTGGCCCGACGCGGCAGCTCGATGATCTCGCCCATGGGCGTGAACACGTAGACCTCGTCGGGGAACAGGTCGACCTTGACCGACTCGAGGAATTCCTGCGGGTTGCCCGCCTTCTGCTGGATCTCCAGCAGGTCGCGCAGCCATTCGCGCGCCCGGGTCTGGGTGACCGAGCCGTGGTCTCCCTTCGCCTTGTACAGCCAGTGAGCGGCAATGCCGGATTCCGCGAACTGGTGCATCTCGTGGGTGCGGATCTGCACCTCCAGCGGAATGCCGTGCGGGCCGAATAGGATGGTGTGCAACGACTGGTAGCCGTTGGCCTTCGGAATCGCGATGTAGTCCTTGAAGCGCCCGGGAAGCGGCTTGTAGAGGTTGTGCACGATGCCCAGTGCCCGGTAGCAGTCGTCGACGGAATCCACCAGCACGCGCACGGCGAACACGTCGAACACCTCGTGGAACGACAGATGCTTCTGGCGCATCTTGCGGTAGATCGAGTAGGGGCGTTTCTCGCGGGCGAGGGTGTCCGCGGAGAGGTTCTCGTGGGAGAAGCGCTGCTCGAAGCGCTCCTGGATGCCGGCGACGATCTCCTTGCGGTTGCCGCGGGCCCGGCGCACCGCCTCGGAAAGCACCCGGTGGCGCAGCGGATAGAGCGCGGCGAAGCCCAGGTCCTCGAGCTCGTGGCGGATGGCGTTCAGGCCCAGCCGGTTGGCGATGGGCGTATAGATGTCGAGCGTCTCGCGGGCGATGCGCCGGCGCTTGTCGGGACGCATCACGCCCAGCGTGCGCATGTTGTGCAGGCGGTCGGCGAGCTTGATCAGGATGACGCGGACATCCTCGACCATCGCCATCATCATCTTGCGGAAGTTGGCCGCCTGCGCCTCGGCCTTGGACTTGAAGCGGATCTGGGCGAGCTTGGAGACGCCGTCGACCAGATGCGCCACCTCCTCGCCGAACTCCGCGACGATCTCGTCGTGCGCGATGTCGGTGTCCTCGATGACATCGTGCAGGATGGCGGCCACCAGGGTGGACTCGTCCATCCGCAGGTCGGCGAGGATGTGGGCCACCGCGATCGGGTGGCTGATGTAGGGTTCGCCGCTCTTGCGGGTCTGGCCGGCATGCGCCCGGGCACCGAACTCGAAGGCGGTGCGGATGTGGGCGATGCCGTCGGGCTCGATGTACTCGGCCAGATGCCTTTCGAGCGGGGCGAAGAACAGGTCGGTCAGGCCGGTCTCGCTACCGGCCCGCTCGGGGCCGACCGCTGTCTCCTGTTCGCTCATGCGCACCGGCCGGACGACCCGGCTCAGGCCTCTTCGCGGGGGGCGGGCTGGGCGGAATCGCCCTGGTCGGCGAACTGCGCCAGCTCGGCGCGGATTTCGGCCTCGGTGATCTCCGAGCGGGACAGGGAGATCTGGTTCTCGATCTCGTCGATGCGGGCGCGGTCGATCTTGCCTTCACCCAGTTCGCGCAGGGCGATGACAGTCGGCTTTTCCTTACCCATGGGAACCAGCGGCTCGGCGCCGTGCTCGATCTGGCGGGCGCGCTTGGCGGCGGTGAGAACCAGCTCGAAGCGGTTGGGGATGCGGGCCAGGCAGTCTTCTACAGTTACGCGTGCCATCGGTAATGAACCTCGGTAGTCAAATCAGCATGGACGGCCCGACGATCCACGCGGGACGGTCGGGCCGTGCTCGAAACGGTTGATCGGGCGGGGGCTTTTCGGAAAAGATCCCCGATATTCCGACAGTTTACGGCGTGGCGGGCTCCCCCAGCAAATCGGCGAGCAGTTCCGGGTATCGCTCGCGCTGGCGATCGGTCTCCACCGAGGCGGCGATGAAGACCGCTTCGAGCTCGTCGAGGGCCTGGTCGAAGTCGTCGTTGATCACCAGGTAGTCATACCAGCCACACTCGGCCATTTCGCGGCGCGCCTCGGCCAGGCGGCGGGCGATCACCTCGTCGGCGTCTTGGCCACGATCACGCAGACGCGCCTCCAGCGCGGCACTGCTCGGCGGCAGGATGAAGACGAAGATCGCCTCGGGGAAGAGCTTCTTGACCTGCGCGGCCCCCTGCCAGTCGATCTCCAGGATGAGGTCCCGGCCGCGCTCGAGCTGCTCGCTGATCGCCGCCTTGCTGGTGCCGTAGTAGTTGTCGAACACCTTGGCGTGCTCGACGAAGGCGTCCTGGGCGAGCATCGCCTCGAACTGGGAAATGTCGACGAAGTGGTAGTGCTCGCCGTTGATCTCCCCGTCGCGCATCGGCCGCGTGGTGTGCGACACCGACAGGGCGAGCTCCGGCCGCCGCTCGCGCAGCGCCTTGATCAGGCTGGTCTTGCCCGCCCCGGAGGGGGCGGAAATCACGAATAGCTGTCCGCTCGGCGTTACCGTCATCTCGTCTCCGTTCTCGTCAGAATCAGCGGGTCACCCGGGTGGTGCCGTCACGCGCCTCGATCACGCGGACCCGCTCGCCCGGGGAGAAGGCGATGTCCGCCGCCTGCACCACGCTGATGGTGCGGCCGTTGTCCAGGCGCACGGTGATCTCGTATCCGGGCTGGCGGGTGAGGCCTTCCTCGGCCGCCGACCCGGCAACCCCGCCGATCAGTGCCCCGCCCAGCGTGGCCAGCGCCCGGCCGGAGCCACCGCCGACCTGGTTGCCGAGGATGCCGCCGGCCACCGCGCCGGCACCCGTGCCTATCGGTGTCTTGGTGCCCTCGATCCGCACCGTGCGCACGTTTTGCACGGTGCCGTAGTAGACCGTCTGCATCTGCCGGGCCGTATCCCGCGAGTACGCCCCGCTCGACATGCTGCTCGCACAGCCCGACAGGAACACGAGCCCACCCAGGGCGAGAACGGCGACGAAAAGGCGTTTCATGGCGATACCTCCTTATGGTAACGGCCTGCTGTGGCTAAGTATAAGTCAGATGCGCCCGTCGCCCGAGGGTTCCCCCGCAGCGTTTCTCAACGGTAGTCGATAATCAGCGGGGCGTGGTCGGAGAATTTCTCCTCGCGGTAGACCTGTACGTCGACCAGCCGGTCGGCCAGGTCCGGCGTGACGATCTGGTAGTCGATCCGCCAGCCGACGTTGTTGTTCCAGGCATTCGCCCGGTTGGACCACCAGGTGTACTCGGCGACGTCCGGCTTGAGCGTCCGGTGGGCATCGACGAAACCGAGATCATCGAACACCCGGTCCAGCCACGCGCGCTCGTGCGGCAGGAAACCGGAGTTCTTGCGGTTGTTGCGCCAGTTCTTCAGATCGATCTCGCGATGGGCGATGTTCCAGTCGCCGCAAAGGATCAGCGGACGATTCTGCTCACGGAACTCGGAGAGCATGGGCAGGAACGCCTCGAGAAAGCGATCCTTGGAGGCCTGGCGGTGATCGCCGGCGGAACCGGACGGCAGGTAGAGCGAGGCGACCGTCAGATCACCGACGTCGAACGCACAATAGCGGCCCTCGGCATCGAACTCCGCCAGCCCCATCTCGGTGGTCACCGACCGCGGCTCGATCCGGCTGTAGATGGCCACACCGCTGTAGCCCTTGCGCTCGGCATCGACGTACCGGCAGTGGTACCCATCCGGCCAGAAGGTGGGGTCCTTCTCCAGCTGCCAGGCCTGCGCCTTGGTCTCCTGGATGCAGACGAAATCCGCGTCCGCCGTGGCGAGCCAGTCGAAGAAACCCTTGCGCGCCGCCGCGCGGATGCCGTTGGCGTTGAAGCTGATTACCCGCATTTGCCTGCCCAAATGGCGTGGATTCTACCAACCATCCTTGAGCCGCGCCGACACCGGGCCGGACAGCGGTCCGAAAAAAACCCCGACGGGCGTCGGGGTCAGTGGTTCTTCCTTGAGGAGCCAATAATGGGATTGGTTAGCCCATTAAAAGTTCCTCATCCGATGAAGATCCGTCAGTCGAGATCGACCGCCAGGAACAGCGGCTGGCCGCGACGCAACAGACGGATGGCGACCGGGCGACCCTCGGGCGCGGCGTCCAGAACCTGTGACAGATCGGCCTCGGTGCTCAGCGGTCGCCGGTTGATTTCCAGCAGGATGTCACCCGGCTCGATCGCCCCGGCGAACGGCGACTCGCCGTCCACCTCGACGACCTCCAGGCCGTAACGCAGGTTCTGGCGCGAGAGCGACTTTTCCTCCAGCGGTTCGACCGACAGGCCGTACTTCGAGGTCGCGCCGGCGAGTTTGTCGAGTTCGCCCGGGATCACCTCGATCTCGCGCTCATCGCCGTCACGAATAATCGTCAGGGTGGCCGGCTCGCCCACCGGCGCGTTGCCCACCAGCATCGGCAGCTGACCGGAGCGCTTCACCGGCCTGCCGTTGAACTCGATGATGATGTCACCGGATTCCAGGCCGGCCTCCTCGGCGGGCGTGCCTTCCTGGACCTGTGCGACCAGTGCCCCGCGGGTATCTTCCAGACCGAACGAACGGGCCAGATCGTCGGTGACCGGCTGGATCATCACGCCGAGGTAGCCGCGCGTGACCTGCCCGGTGTCCTTGAGCTGCTCGGCGACGTTCATGGCCACGTTCACCGGGATGGCGAACGAAATGCCCATGTAGCCGCCGGAACTGGTGAAGATCTGCGAGTTGACACCGATCACCTCGCCGTCAGCGTTGATCAGCGGACCACCGGAGTTGCCCGGGTTGACCGGGGCGTCGGTCTGGATGAACGGCACGTAGTTCTCGTTGGGCAGGTCGCGTCCGATCGCCGAGACGATCCCGTGGGTGGCCGAGTGATCCAGACCGAAGGGGGCGCCGATGGCCAGCACCCATTCGCCCACCCGGACCTCGTCCGAATCGCCGATGGTCACGGTCGGCAGGCCGTCGGCATCGATCTTGAGCAGGGCGATGTCGGTGCGGTCGTCCTCGCCGACTAGCTCGGCGTCGTATTCCTTCTGATCGGAGAAACGCACGCTGATCTCGTCGGCATCACGCACGACGTGCGCGTTGGTGAGGATGTAGCCGTCCTCGCTGATGACAAACCCCGAACCGAGCGACTGTGCGGGACGCGACCGCCCGGGCTGCTGCGGCATCTGCTCGAAGAAGTCGCGGAACATGTCACCCAGCGGTCCGGGCGGCAGGTTCGGCATCTGCCCCCGGGGGGCGGCAGTCTGGCCCCGGGTGACGGTATTGATGTTCACTACCGCCGGGGCGTTCTCCTTCGACAGTTTGGCGAAGTCGGGGTACTGCGCCTGCGCCGGGCCGGCGGACAGCAGCAGGAAGAACGCCGCAGCGAGCAGAATCACCGCCTGCGCGACGAACGAGCGCCGAATCGGCCGTTCCGGCCGGGCAACCAATATATCGCTCATCGAAGACTCTCCTTTCGGAACACGAAACCGTTGCATGAATGCCGGGTCCGACCGGCCCGGCGGCGCCAGGACGTCTCGACAAAACCGTCGTGAGCCGCCCGAGTGCAAGGAGCCGCGCAGCGCGCGACGAAACATATCAATTCGATAGGCGAGGAGTGAGCAAGCACGCGACGCGGCAATCGGGTGGCGCAACAGGTTTTTCGAGACGTCCGCCACAATCGCTGAGATGGGCACGAACGGGAGAAGTTCAACGCCTCACTCGGGCCGCTCGGCGAATACCGTCAGACCGCGCTCGGCCAACTCCCCGGCCAGCCAGTCGACCAGCCGGTCCACCTCGTCCCGGTGCCCCTTCAGGCCCAGCTCCAGCAGCCGTCGACCACCGCCGATCACGGGCAGGCTGAACAGCCGCAGATGCGGGTAGCCGGCAGCCAGTTCCTCCATCAGGTCGACCAGTTCGCTTTCCGGGGTATCCGCCAGCCAGAGGGAGCGCTCGGCGTAATCCGCGTCACCGAGGTCGGCCAGCGGATGCTCGAGGATCCAGTCGAGCATGGCATGCGCCATCTCCGGGAAACCGGGCATGAAGAAATGCCCGTCGACCGAGAACCCGGGCACACGGTTGAAGGCATTGGGTATCAGGATCGCGCCCTCGGGCAGGTCGGCCATGCGGATGCGGGTGGGATACGCCTCTTCACCGAACTTGCCCTCGATCAGCTCCGCGGCACCGGGATGGCGCGTCAGAGGGCGATCGAAGGCCTTCGCCACACAGGCCCGGGTCAGGTCGTCCGGCGTGGCGCCGATGCCGCCGAAGCAGAACACCGTCGCCCCGTCGTGCCTGGAGCGCTGAAGCAGGTCGACGATGGTTTCCTCCCGGTCGGGCAGGAACTGGGCCCAGGAAGGCACGAGCCCGCGCGGGGCGAGCCGATCGATCACCGCCTGCAGGTGCCGATCGCGACGACGCCCCGAGAGGATCTCGTCGCCGATGACCAACACCCCGATGCCGGCAAGCGGACCTTGCTCCGGTTCGGCACTCATCACTACTGCTTCGCACCAAGCTTGAGCGCGTTCTCCCGCACCCGTTCGCGCTCGCGCTGGTCCTCGACCGCGTCGAAGTCCGAGTGCTCCACCCAGCCCTGGGTGTGCTGGCGGATCAGTTGGACGAGCCCGTCGAGGTGATCGTCACGATCATTGAGCGCCGGGATGTAGTGGTAGGTCTCGCCGCCGGCCTCTTCGAAGTACTCGCGGTTCTCGTCGCCGATCTCCTCGATGGTCTCCAGGCAGTCGGCGGAAAAGCCCGGGCAGACCACCGCGACGTGCTTGACGCCCTGGCCGGGCAGGGCCTTCAAGGTCTCGTCGGTGTAGGGCTTGAGCCACTCCTCCGGCCCGAAACGCGACTGGAAGGTGACCATGTAGTCGTCCTCGGACAGGCCGAGGCGCTCGGCGACCAGCCTTGATGTGACGTAGCACTGGCAGTGATAGGGATCGCCGTTGAGCAGATAACGCTCGGGCTCGCCGTGATAGCTCATGATCAGCTTGTCGGGCTTGCCGTGCGCGTCGATGTGCTCGCGGATGCTGTTGGCCAGCGCGTCGAGGTAGCCCGGATCGCGATGGTACTGGTTGATGGTGCGCAGTTCCGGGATCCAGCGCCAGTGCATGAACTCGTCGAACACGGCATCCAGCGTCGAGGCGGTGGTCGCCCCGGCGTACTGCGGGTACAGCGGCAGGACCACCACGCGGCGGGCACCGGCCTCGCGCAGTTCGTGCAGGGCCGAGGCCACCGACGGGTTGCCGTAGCGCATGCCCAGCGCGACGCTGACCGGGCCGGCCATCTGCTCGTTCAGTCGCTTCTCGATGCCCTTCTGCTGCTCGCGGGCGATGCTCAGCAGCGGCGAGCCCTCGCCGTGGTGATCCCATACCGACCGATAGGCCTCGGCGGACTTGGCGGGACGCGTACGCAGCACCACACCATGCAGGATCGGCCACCACTTCCACTTGGGCAGTTCGATCACGCGGGGGTCGGAGAGGAACTGCTTGAGATAGCGTCGCAGCGACGGGGCGTCCGGCGCGTCGGGCGTGCCCAGGTTGAGGAGAAGCACCCCCAGCCTTTCCTGGCTGCCATGACGATAATCCGGTTCACCTTGATAATTCATTTGATGGCCTCAGCAATTTTCGACGAGTATCCTAGAGTTCTTTAGACGGGCTGTCGGGTTTCCGTCGGGAAATACCCCCGCCGCGTGACCCGGAGGGCATTGTAGGCAAAGCCCCCGGGTCTTGCCGACGCGCAAACCGGGCCGCCAGCCGTGACATCCGTTCCACGTACAATCGCAGAGTCGAGGAGTTCCCGCCAGCATGTCCGAAAGCAACACCCGCCACAGCAAGCTGCTCATCCTGGGTTCCGGACCCGCCGGCTACAGCGCCGCCGTCTATGCGGCGCGCGCCAACCTGGATCCGGTACTGATCACCGGCATGGAGATGGGTGGCCAGCTGACCACCACCACCGAGGTGGAGAACTGGCCCGGCGACCCCGAAGGCCTGACTGGTCCGGGGCTGATGGAGCGGATGAAGGAGCATGCCGAGCGGTTCGAGACCGAGATCGTCATCGACCACATCCACACCACCAATCTCGGCAAGCGCCCCTTCACCCTGCAGGGCGATTCCGGCACCTATACCTGCGATGCCCTGATCATCGCCACCGGCGCTTCGGCCAAGTATCTCGGGCTCGAATCCGAGCAAGCCTTCCGCGGCAAGGGGGTTTCCGCCTGCGCCACCTGCGACGGTTTCTTCTACAAGAACCAAACCGTCGCGGTGGTCGGTGGCGGTAACACCGCGGTCGAGGAAGCACTGTACCTCGCCAATATCGCCTCCAAGGTGCACGTGGTGCATCGCCGCGACCGCTTCAATGCCGAGGAAATCCTGATCGATCGCCTGATGAAGAAGGTCGAGGAAGGCACGGTCGATATCCACTGGAATCACGAGGTCGACGAGGTGCTCGGCGACCAGATGGGCGTCAACGGCCTGCGCATCAAGGACCAGGCCGGCGAGACTACTGACCTCGAGCTCTCCGGCGTGTTCATCGCCATCGGCCATTCTCCCAACACCGGCATCTTCGAAGGTCAGCTCGAGATGGAAGGCGGTTACATCAAGGTCAACAGCGGCACCGAGGGCAACGCGATGGCGACCTCCGTCGACGGCGTGTTCGCCGCCGGTGACGTGATGGACCATGTCTATCGCCAGGCCATCACTTCCGCCGGCACCGGCTGCATGGCCGCGCTGGACGCCAAGGCCTACCTGGAAAAACTCGAAGGCTGATCCCCGCCGAGGCGTACCCCGATGCGCCCGAATGGAAGGACATGAGGGAGCCAGAATGGATCCAACCATCGCCGCCTACGTGGTGCTTCTCGCCCTGGCCCTGGGACTCACCGGGTCCCTGCGGGCCGAACGGGAGCACTGCGGCCGAGGCATCCTGATCGTCTCCACCCTTACCGGCTTTCTGGTAGTCGCGGCTGTCAGCGCCCTGCTCAACGCCGAGAGTGCCGTCTCGCTGGTGCTGTCCACCATCGCGGTGTTCTTCAGCGCACAGGGCGCGGCGACGGCCTTTCTGCTGCTGCGTCAGGAGGTACATTCCGAACCCTCCGACGAAGTCGACGAACAGGAACTGGTCGACACCGAGGAACAGGAGCGGGCCTTGCAGCATCGTGCCCGCCACCGCGACCAAGAGGATACCTAGATGGGCATGGGGCTTCTGATCGACAACGCCGGATGGTTCGCTCTCGGACTGGTACTGATCGCCCTGTCGGCACTCACCCATCCGGAGCGCCGCCGCTTCTGGATCTGGGCCCTGCCACTCGCGCTCCTGATCGTGCTGATCGGGGTCCTGTCACCGGCGATCGGCGGCCAGATGGGCGACGTGGGCTGGAAGGCCTGGCTGGTAATCGCCGCGCTGGCATTCGGCGTGGCCGCCGCCCCCTGGTACCGGGGCAGTCGCGACCAGGACACCCGGTTGATCGACCTGGTCCGAGGGGTATCGATCATGCTGATCGGCAGCGGTTTGACCCTGACGCTGCTCGGACTGATCGGGTGGGACAAGACCACCCTCTACGTGCATGCCTGGGACCTGCGCACCGCCGCGCTGCTCGGCATCTTCATCGGCATCTGGAGCGCGGTGGCGGGCCTGATCTACTGGCTGCGCCTCAAGGGCACGGTGCGGGCCACGAGCAAGGGCTCACGCAATCAGCGCATCGCCCAGTGGGCGGTACTGGGGATCATCCTGATCCTCGCGACCGTGGCAACCTTCTACCCCGAGTCCGCCACCGCGCCGCTGATCCTGATGATCGTGCTGGCAGTGGAGTGGGCCGCGCTGGGCGCGCTGCAGCAGCGGCACGAGGATCTGGTGCACATTCAGGCCCGTCTGGTCGGCCTGCTCGGCGTGGCGATCGTCACGCTGGGCTACGTGCAGAGCAGCCTGCTCCTGCTGGTGATCGGCGGGCTGGTGGTCGCCGGATCGATCCACTTCATCCGCCGCAACGGCGCCTTCTGCCAGATCAGCCGGCGGGATTTCTACACCGACGAGTCGCCGGACGCGTTCGATCCGGATGCCAAGGCCGGTCGCGAAGCGACCCGGAGCTGAATCTCGTTCAGGGACGACGACTCAGTCGTGGCTGAGATCGTCCAGGGTCAGTTCGAAGGCGTCCACGAACCGCTGCCGGAAGTAGTTCACCGCCGGCAGATCCTCCATCTCGTCGAGCTTGCTCTCCAGGAACTCCTCGGCACGGCGGAATTCCTGGTTGCCTGCGGCTCGCTCCTCGATGCACTTGAGGTAGGCCGACAGAGAGTCGGCGGCCTTGACCAGCCGCAGCACCTCCGGCTCGATCCGCTCGCTCTCGATCACCTGCGCGAACGCCTCGTGCAGTGATGCCGGCAGCAGGCCGACGATCTTGCGCTCGGCGTGCGCCTCCAGCGCCTTGTAGGAGTCGCGGATGTCCTCGCGGAAGTATTTCACCGGGGTGGGCAGGTCGCCGGTGATGATCTCCGAGGCGTCGTGGTAGAGCGCCACGCTGACCACCCGGCCGACGTCGTTGGCCTCCCCGTACTGCTCGTTGCCGATCACCGCCAGGGCGTGGGCGATCATCGCCACCTGCAGGCTGTGCTCCTGCACGTTCTCGCTGCGGGTGTTGCGCATCAGCCCCCAGCGGTAGATGTACTTCATGCGGGAGATATAGGCGAAGAAGTGGCTCTGCTCGGAATCGCTCATCGGCGGTAGATGGTCCTGTGGGTCGTCGTGGTCTTCAGGCCCGCGTGGTCGGGACAAAGCCGACCTCGCGGAACTCCTCGTACAGGCCGACCGCAAAGCTGTCGGTCATGCCCGAGATCATGTCGGTCAGCAGTTGCGCCTCGCGATAGCGCAACGGCATCGGGTTGCCAGGCGATTCGAACACCCGGCGGTAGTTCTCCGAGATGCGACGGTAGATGTAGCCGGCAAGCGGCGTGGTCCGCTCGCTGGCCGGATCGGCCGGGTCGCTGCGCTGGGTGATCGCGTACCAGAAGGCATCCATCAGGCCGTGGATCACGGTAAAGCCGGTCAGTTCCACGCGCAGCACCGACTTGTGCCGGTAGGCGTGCTGCCAGTTGCAGGCCTTGAGTGCGGCCAGCAGCGGCCCGCCGCGCGATGCGGCCACCAGTTCCTCCTCGAAGCGGCCCTCGGCCATCGCCGGCAACGAGTCCATGAACACCTCGCCGATCGCCTCCATCAGCGCACCGATCGCGCGGATGCGGAAGGTCTGCATCGATATGTCGTTGAGCTCGTCCGGAGAGAGCCGCTCGTGGCGATAGCCCCGGTGCTCGGCCATGGCCGATTCGCAGACCGCAGTGACTACCGGGTCGTCGGGGGCCTCGTGGCGCAAGAAGGCGATGGTGTCGGAGAATGACAGCAACCCCTTCTTCACCGCGTCCTCGGCGTCGAGCACCGAGTAGGCGATGTCGTCGCAGGCCTCCATGATCCAGGTCAGCGGATGGCGCTGGCCCGGCGCGAGTCCCGTGCCGGCCCAGACCTCCTCCATCAACGCCGACTCGGACTGGAAATAACCGTGCTTCTTGCTCGTGACCCGGGAACGGTCGACCCGGTCGCTGGCGGTCGGGTACTTCACCAGCGCGGCGAGCGTGGCCAGGGTCAGGTTCAGGCCATAGTCGTCGTTGATCAGCTGCAGCTTGGTCAGCAGCCGCAGGGTCTGGGCATTGCCCTCGAAGCGCAGGAAATCCTGCCGCATCGCCGGGGTGAGTTCCGCGTCGCTCTCCAGCACGGAACCGCGGTTGAGGGCGAACCAGCGCGCGATGGCATCCTCGCCCTGGTGGCCGAAGGGCGGGTTGCCCAGGTCGTGCGCCAGGCCGATGGTCGCCAGGAGGGCGGGCACGTCGCGCATTGCCTGGGGAAGGCCGGCGGCAACATGGCGGTTGAACACCAGATCGATGCCCACCGAGCGGGCCAGGTTGGCTACCTCATGGGAGTGGGTCAGCCGGGTGCGCACGCTGTCCGAACGGTCGAGCGGGAAAACCTGGGTCTTGTCGGCCATGCGCCGGACCGGTGTGGAGAAAAGCACCCGATCGTAGTCGCGCTCGATGGCGGTGCGCGGTTGGCTGGCGGCCATCGTGCCGCCACTCCCCGGCCGACGCCGGCCGGCGTTGAGCCAGTCCTGCCAGCGGTTGTCCAGATTCTCGCTCATTCCTCGCTCCTGGCGCGTCGACGATTGGATGCATTTGCAGCGGGAGCCGGAAATCGCCGGGCGCGTCTGCTAGCATCTTTGGGCCCGAAGCACCCGCCAGAGACGGGTTCTCCCGCACGGACGACAGGGGATAGAGAACCACAACCCCATATCCGCCGCAATCGATCGGCTCCAGGGAAAGGTCCCGCGCAGGCACGGCGGCCACGCAAACCGGATTTCATCGAGGGCGAAACATGAACACGACGATCGGAGTCATCGGTCTGGGACTGATGGGACGGGCCATGGCCCGTCGACTCGCCGAGATGGGCTGGTCGGTGGTGGGATACAACCGTACCCCCCGGGAGGTCGAGGGTATCGACTGCCTCGACGACCTGTCTGCCGTCGCCGAGCGCGCGGGCGTGCTCTGGTTGATGATCAGCGACGCAAAGGCCTGCCGGGAAGTGCTAGACGCGCTCGGCGAGGCGGGCCTGCGCGACCACGTCGTGATCAACAGCTCGACCATCGCCCCGGACGAGTCTGCCGATCTCGCCCGCCGGGTGGCGGACTGCGGCGGCGAATACCTCGAGGCCCCGGTACTGGGCTCGATTCCTCAGGCGACCAGCGGGACCCTGCAACTGCTGCTCGGCGGCGACGAGGCGCTCATCCGGCGCCACGAGACCTTGCTCGAGGCATTGGGCACCCCGACACACTTCGGCGATATCCGCAGCGGGGCGGCGGCCAAGCTGGCGTTCAACCAGCTGATCGGCTCGCTGACCTCGGCCTTTTCCATGAGTCTCGGGCTGGTCCAGCGCGAGGGCGTCGACGTCGACACGTTCATGGCGACGCTGCGCGAATCGGCCCTGTATGCGCCGACCTTCGACAAGAAGCTCGACAACATGCTCGGGCATTCCTTCGACAAGGCGAACTTCCCGCTCAAACACCTGCTCAAGGACATTCGCCTGTTCACTCGCAGCGCCTGCAATCAGGATATCGACACCCACCTGCTGATCGGCCTGCAGCACGTGCTCGAGGAGGGAATCAGCGCCGGTCACGGCAATCACGACTACTCCGCGCTTTACGACGCCGTCGTGCATCACGACAAGCGGCACTGACAGCCGGCGTGACGCTGGCCTGAGCATCCGCTGCGGGTACAATGTGCCGTTTTCCCGGTCGATGCCATTCATCCGGCCGGGGGATCCGAAATCAACCGCTGAACACGGGTAACTCCATGAGCCATCACGCCGTCAAGCCTCGCCGGGCGCTGCTGAGCGTCTCCGACAAGACCGGAATCCTGGGTCTCGCCCAGGGCCTTCACGCCGCCGGAGTGGAACTGATCTCCACCGGCGGCACCGCGCGCCTGCTGCGCGAGAACGACGTGCCGGTACGCGAGGTCAGCGACGTGACCGGTTTCCCGGAGATCATGGCCGGGCGGGTCAAGACGCTCAACCCGCTGATCCACGGCGGCATTCTCGGCCGCCGCGGCACCGACGACGAGGTGATGAGCACCCACGGCATCACGCCGATCGATCTGGTGGTGGTCAACCTCTACCCGTTCGCCCGCACCGTGGCCGATCCCGACTGTGACCTGCCCACGGCGATCGAGAACATCGACATCGGCGGGCCGGCCATGGTCCGCGCCGCGGCCAAGAACCACAACGACGTCGCCATCGTGGTCAACCCGGCCGACTACGAGGTAGTGCTCGAGGAGATCAACGGCCAGGGCATCTCGATGCCCACGCGCCAGCGCCTGGCCGGCGCGGCCTTCAGCCACACCGCCCAGTACGACGGCATGATCGCCGATTACCTCGGCCGCCAGTTCGACGACAGCGCATTCGCGCCCACCTGGCACCTGCCTTTGGACAAGTCCATGGACCTGCGCTACGGCGAAAACCCGCACCAGAACGCGGCCTTTTACATCGAGCCGGACGCCGCGCCGGGCACGCTCGCCCGCGCCCGCATCGTCCAAGGCAAGCCGTTGTCGTTCAACAACCTCGCCGACGCCGATGCCGCGCTCGAGTGCGTCAAGCAGTTCGACCGGCCGGCCTGCGTGATCGTCAAGCACGCCAACCCCTGCGGCGTGGCCACCGGCGACGACATCACCACCGCCTACGATCGTGCGTTCGCCACCGACCCCACCTCGGCCTTCGGCGGCATCATCGCCTTTAACCGACCCCTGGATGCCCACACGGCACGCACCATCGTCGCTCGGCAGTTCGTCGAGGTGATCATCGCCCCCGAGATCGGCAATGACGCCGCCTCCGAACTGGCCGTCAAGCCCAACGTCCGTGCACTGGCAATCGACGACTGGTCGGTCAAGCCGGCGCCCGGCATGGACTTCAAGCGCATCGGCGGCGGGCTGCTGGTGCAGGACTTCGACCACGGCGCGGTTGGCGCGAACGATCTCAAGATCGTCACCAAGCGCGCGCCGGACGAGGCGGAGATCCAGGATCTGCTGTTCGCCTGGCAGGTGGCCAAGTTCGTCAAGTCCAACGCCATCGTCTACGCCAGCGGCCAGCAGACCATCGGCGTGGGCGCCGGGCAGATGAGCCGCGTGTATTCCGCGCGCATCGCCGGCATCAAGGCGAGTGATGCCGGCCTGCCGGTAGAGGGTTCGGTGATGGCCTCGGATGCCTTCTTCCCGTTCCGCGACGGCATCGACGCCGCCGCGGAGGCCGGTATCAAGGCAGTGATCCAGCCGGGCGGATCGATGCGCGACCAGGAGGTCATCGACGCGGCCGACGAACACGGCATCGCCATGGTGTTCACCGGCATGCGCCACTTCCGCCACTGAGCCGAAACGGCTACCCGATCACGCGAAAGGCCCCTCGCCAGAGGGGCCTTTTTCATGGGAACGGCGGTTTCCGGCCGGTCAGGCGAAGGGATCGAACCGGTCCTCGTCGCGGCGTCGGTGGTGGCGCTTGAGATCGAGCTCGAGTGATTTCAGGACCGTGTGCTCGTCAAGCCGAGGCGCCTCGCGGCGTTCCAGCTCGGCCCGCGCCCGATCAAGCAGTTCCCGCAACTCGTGACGATTCAGATGATCGAGATTCGACATGCGCCTCACCCGGTCGCGTCGATCACGGAATGAAAGTGATGGCCCCGGCGGACGAAGCGCTGCGTACGCACCCCGGGGTCGTGATAGTGCGTGCTGACCGCCAGGGTGTCGTCCACTTCCACCAGAGTCAGGCCACGACCGGGACGTTCGTCCCAGGCCCCGGTATCGATCCAGATCCGGTTGCCGGCCCGCACCGGCCGATCGACCCGCGTATGACCGGCGATGACCCAGTCGATGCCGCGAACGTCACGATCGGCCCGGCGCCCCTCCTGCACCTCGGCCAGCTGGCTGCGCCCCCAGAGGAGGGTGTCGAGCTGCGGGTCGGCCGCGCCCTGCGCCCAGTAGGTCAGTTTCTTGACCCGCTCGAGCCGGGCGATGTTCTGGTCCCAGTCCCACAACGGCAGCTCGGCATGCACCACACCCACCGCCGCCGGACCGTTGCCCGCCTGGATCATCAGCGGCATCTGGCTGATCAGGTTCATCACCTCGGTGATCAGGTCGTCCCACTTGTCGTCGTTGAGACGGTCGTAGGGGTCAAGCAGCCACTGGGCGCCCATGGACTCCAGTTCGCCGCGCTGTACGTCAGTCAGCTCGCGCTCGGCCAGGGCGTCACGATGACGCGCGAGCAGGCGCTCGTGATTGCCGGCCACGGAAAAGAACCACGGCTCGCCGAGCAGGCGCAGGGTACCGAGCGAATCCTCGCCGCGGTTGACCAGGTCGCCCACGGCGATTACCCGATCGTTCTCCGGCGAGAATTCGTGCTTTTCCAGGATCTTTTCCAGCAAGGGTCGGCTGCCGTGCAGATCCCCCACGATGAAATCCCGACCCCGGGGATTTTTCAGCAACTGTTTGAATAACGTCATGGTGAATACAGCACCAACACCCGTGCAATCGCTTGCCGGATGCGGATTCGGTTCGGTCGACAGGTCACCCCGGGCCATCGGCGGGTAGCAAACGGCCGGGCGGGAACGGATCGGGCACGGGCAGCCCGACGGATAATCGCTATGTTCGCTAAAAAATAACGTCAGGTCAACAGCTTGGCGAACGTCGTTTTCAATACCCGACAGATACCCTCCCACATTCGATCTTAATACCCCCATTGGAAAATCGAAGGTGCGGGAAGCGACGCAAGCGCAGGGGTCCGGCGTATGCTTGTTGCGGGATAACCCCGCAAAACAATCAACGATTCCCTCAAGCGAGACAAGCAATGAACCATCGATCCATCTTCCGCCGGGCCGCCGCCTGGCTCACCGCCAGCCTGATCGCCCTGACCGTGCCGGTGTTCGCCGCCGACACGGCGGCCATCGACGCGGTCGGCGGCAACTCGCTCGCCAGCGAGCACCTGGTGCTGCAGATCACGGAATCCGACCTGCAGCGACAGAACCTCGTTCTCAACGTCGCCAGCAACGTGATGAAGGCCCGCGGTGGTCCCGACCAGATCGACGTCGAGGTGGTCGCCTTCGGCCCCGGGATCAGCATGCTGTTCGCGAACAACCACCACGCCAAGCGCATCGAGTCACTGGCCGCGCAGGGCGTGCGCTTCTCCGCCTGCAAGAACTCGATGGCCGCCGCCGAACGCAAGCTGGGCGAGGCCCCGGCGATGAACCAGGTCGCCCAGCCGGTCGACGCCGGGATCGCGCGAATCCTCGACTTGGTGGATACCGGCTACGTTCTCGTCCGGCCGTAACCGCCCGACGCGTTCCGCGCCGAACGGACCCGCCGGTTGTTCGGCGGGTTTTTTCGTGTCGCGGAGCACGTATTATCGACAAGTGTTCCATCCGCATTCTTCACAGGTGTGACCCACGTGTCCGAACTCGACGAGATCACCCCCGACCGGGAACTGTTCGATTCCCTCGCCGAGGCCGCCGGCCTGGACGAGCGGCAATTCGACCAGCTCGAGCTGGTGCTGCGCTGCAGCCCCTTCATCCAGCGCAGCCTGGAAGCCGAGCCCGACATTCTCGCTTGGGTGGTCGAGCATCTCGAGGAGGACTTTCTTGGCGACGGACTCGAAACGCGGTTTTCCGCGCTTTCCGGCGACCGGGAGACGCGGTTCTCGCTGGAAGGCCCGGCATTCGATCGCGAGCTCAGACGCCTGCGGCGCCGGGAGATGATCCTGATCGCCTGGAGGGATCTGGTCGGCATCGACGATACCGACGCGACCCTGCGCTCCCTGTCGGCACTGGCCGACTTCTGCGTGGCCGAGTCGCGGGCCTATCACGAGCATCACCTGCAACGGCGCTTCGGTCGGCCCCGCGGCCCCGAAGGCGAACCAGTAGGTCTGGTCGTGATCGGCATGGGCAAGCTCGGCGGGGAGGAGCTCAACTACTCCTCGGACATCGACCTGATCTTCGCCTACGCCCACGAGGGCGAGACCGACGGCCGCAAGACGATCAGCAACGCCGAGTACTTCATCCGTCTGGGACAGCGCCTGATCCGCTCGCTCGACGAGGTCACCGGCCACGGTTTCGTCTTCCGCGTCGACATGCGCCTGCGGCCCAACGGCGACGAGGGCCCGCTGGCCATGAGCTTCGACGGGCTGGAAATCTACTACGCCACCCGCGGACGTGAGTGGGAGCGCTACGCCTGGATCAAGGCGCGCGTCATCGCCGGCGACTTCACCGCCGGCCGGGAACTGATGGAGATGCTGCGGCCCTTCGTCTTCCGGCGCTATCTCGATTTCGGCGCGTTCAGCCAGTTGCGCGAAATGAAGCGGATGATCGAGCGCGAGATGACCGGTGCGGCGATGAAGAACAACATCAAGCTCGGTCCGGGCGGCATCCGCGAGATCGAATTCATCGGCCAGCTTTTCCAGTTGCTGCGCGGCGGCCGGGAGCCCGACCTGCAATCGCGCCGGCTGGTCCCCGTGCTGCACAACCTCGAATCCATGGGCGAACTCGAGTCGACGACCGTCGCCGATTTAATCGACGGTTACGACTTTCTGCGACGCAGCGAGAACCGTCTGCAGATGCTCCACGACCGACAGACGCAGACGCTGCCGGACAACAAGTTCGACCAGTTGCGGCTGGCGCTGGCCATGGGATTCGACGACTGGGGCCGGTTTCTCGCCGAACTCGACCGGCATCGCGACCGGGTGCATGGCCATTTCTCGCAGGTACTGCGCCTGCCGCATGACGATGACGAGGCCACTGACCCCCTTGAGCGGGTCTGGAATGGCCTGGACGACGACGAAAAGCGGGTAGGGATCCTCCGCGAGGCCGGGTTCGAGGAGCCCGGGACTATCGACGAGCTTCTCTCGACCTGGCGCGAAGAACAGGGCACCACACTTGGCGGCACGGTCTCCCAGCGTCTCGACCAGCTGATGCCCGATCTCCTGCGTGACATCACGGAATACCGTCAGCAGGCGGTGATCCTGGGTCGGATGCTGGATCTGCTGGCCGCCATCCTGCGCCGCAGCGTCTACATCGCGCTGCTGATCGAGCAACCTCAGGCCCGGCGCCAGCTGGTCCGTCTGCTCAACGGCAGCTCATGGATCGCGGGGCTGCTCACCCAGCATCCGATCCTGCTCGACGAGTTGATCGATCCCGAGACGCTCTATGCGCCGCCGGACAAGGAACAGCTGGCCCGCGAACTAGGCGAACTGCTCGGGAAATGCCCGGATGACGAGGAACGTAGTCTCGACGAGTTGCGCCGGTTCAAGCAGCTGGCCACCCTGCGGGTGGCGGCGGCCGACGTGGTCGGTGCCCTGCCGGTGATGCGCGTCTCCGACCAGCTGACCTGGATCGCCGAGGTGATACTCGAGGCGGTCTACGAGCGGGCCCGCTCGCAGATCGAGGCGCGCCACGGTCAGCCGAGTGCGCTCGACGAGGCCGGAAACCCCTTCACGCCGGGGCTGGCCATCATTGGCTACGGCAAGCTCGGCGGGATCGAGCTGGGCTACGGTTCGGACCTCGACCTGGTGTTCCTGCACGATTCGACCGACCGAGAAGCGGTCACCGACGGTGACAAGCCCATCGACAACAGCCTGTTCTTCGCCCGGCTGGCGCAGAAGATCATCCACACGCTGAGCATCCGCACGCCGGCCGGGGTGCTCTACGAGGTGGACACGCGGTTACGTCCCGACGGGGTGGGTGGCCTGCTGGTCTCCTCGGTCAACGCCTTCTCCCAGTACCAAGCCGAGCACGCCTGGGTGTGGGAGGTCCAGGCGATGTGCCGGTCCCGATTCGTCGCGGGCATCGAGCGGGTGGGCGAGACCTTTGCCGATATCCGGCGACAGACGCTAGCCCGGCCGCGCGACGAGGCCGAACTGCGCGACTCGGTGGTGAGCATGCGCAGGAAGATGCGCGACAACCAGGAACCGACCCCGAAGGGGCTGTTCCATCTCAAGAGCGACGTCGGCGGCATCACGGACATCGAGTTCCTGGTGCAGTACCTCCTGCTGCGCCATGCCGGCAAGCATCCCGAGATCCTCGAATACACCGACAACATCCGGCAGCTCGATTCACTGCGCCGGGCCGGTTTGATCGACGAATCCGTCGCCGAGGAACTAACCAACGCCTACCGCAGCCTGCGCGATGCCGGTCACCGACAGGCGCTCAAGGGCCGTCGCTCCATGGTCGAGGAGTCGGACTTCGAGGCCGAGCGCGAGATCGTCGTCCGGCAGTGGCAGGCCATCCTCGGCTGCCCGCCGCCCTAGGTGTGATCTGCACGAATCGGACAGCACTCTCGCTTTGCGAGCCGTTCGTGATCAGGCCCGCTTCAGCGATATCGGGTTCGTGCGGAGTTTCCCCAAGCCATCAACCGCCCGGTGCACCGTGGTCGAGCTCCATCACCACCGGGGCGTGGTCCGACGGGCGTTCCCAGCGGCGCGGCTCCACGTCGATCCGGCAGGCACGTATCTCGTCGTGCAGTGCGTCACTCGCCAGGATCAGGTCGATGCGCAGACCGCGGTTGCGACGGAAATTCGCGGCGCGGTAATCCCACCAGGAAAAGGCGTTCTCCGGCTGATCGAACAGGCGGAAGGCATCGATCAGCCCCGTCTCCAGGATACGGTCGAGCGCATCGCGCTCCGGCGTGGAGCAAAGGATGCGCTCGTGCCACGCCTCGGGGTCGTGCACGTCGGCGTCTGTCGGCGCGATATTGAAGTCACCCACCACCACGCGCCTTGAATAGCGTACGGCCTCTTCGGCCAGCCAGCGCGTCAGGGCTTCCAGCCAGCGGAGCTTGTACTCGTACTTCTCCGATCCCACGGCCTCGCCGTTGACCACGTAGAGATTGATCACGCGGAGATCGCCGAAGGTCGCCGCGATCACCCGGCGCTGGGGGTCTTCAAAACCGGGGATGTCGGTGACCACATCGGTGGGTTCCGGCCAGTGGGCGGGGTACATCCAGGCCACGCCGTTGTACGTCTTCTGGCCGTTGGCGATGATGCGGTAGCCGGCCTGTTCGATCGCGGGCCGATCGATGGCCTCGTCGAGCTGCTTGAGCTCCTGCAGCCCCAGCAACGTGGCCGGTTGCGTCGTCAGCCATTCGAGCACCTGGGGACCGCGCACCTTGAGGGAATTGACGTTCCAGCTGGCGATGTTCATCGGGGTGTTCTCGTCGGAATGATCGGCAGGGCCGCCATTCTGGCAGAAATCAGAACGGGCTGCGGGTAGTCTGCGCAATGTACCAGAACACGAACAGCAGCACCGCTCCGCCGATCAGGAGTGCCGCGCGCCGATACTTGCGCCGCACCAGGGTCTCCTGGTCGATGCCGGAGATGATGTAGGGATCGCCGTTGTCGGGGCGGCGGATCAGATGGGCGACGTTGGCCCGCCCACGACCCTCGCCGTCTGCCTCGCGGACTTCCTTGCGGGCCTGTGCCCGTGCCAGTCTCAAGGCCCAGTCCCATTCGCGCTGCGAGATCTCGCCATCCCCGTCGATGTCGAATCGCTGCCGCTGCCGGTGGTCGGCCTGCCATTCGCGAATCAGTTGTTCACGCCGCCGTTCCACGGCCTCGTTCAGCGAGATCCCGTCGTTGCGGTGTCCCCGGGTCTCCAGCCAGCCGAGCACGTACAGCGGAAACCCCGGCACGATCAGGCGTTCGGTGTAGCGATAGTCGTCGTTGCCGCCGCCGACTACGCCCGCCTGCCATGAACGAGCACCCCGTTCCCGCCAGCGATTCTTTCGATGTTCCACGATGCGCGCATGATCGGGATCGACGTAGGCCTCGCCGGTGTCGTCCTCGACTAGGAACAGTGCATCACTGCGGTTGCGATTGACGGTGACCCAACGACGGTTCTTCCCGCTACCCTCCTGCCGTTCGACCACCACGTCGTACCAGAGACAGGGCGTGAACGTCAGCGGTGACTTGAGCGGGGCGCTGTTGACCGGGCGCCCGGATCCCTCGATCTCGTTGAACCCCTGGGCGGCGGAACGCAGTTTTGAGGTCGGAGTGTGGGCGACGATCCGCGCCCGGATGAAGTAGCGAAAGCCGAGGAACAGGAACAGCAGGATCAGAACGATCGAACCGCCCCAGAGCAGCAGGAAAAAGCCGGCGTCCAGCCCGGCAAGCCAGTCACTGAGTCCCTGGACCATCGCCGCGAACGCTCGGCGTTATTCGAACAGCGCCTTGATGTCCACGTCTTCCGTGGTCTCCCGCTCGAATTCGAGCAAGCGGAAGGCGCGGAAGCGGAACAGCTGGGCGATCAGCACGTCCGGAAACTGTTCGATGCGGATGTTGTTGATATTGACCGCGGCATTGTAGAACTCGCGCCGATCGGCGATCTCGTTCTCCAGGCCGGTGATGCGCTGCTGCAGGTGCTGGAAGGTCTCGTCGGCCTTGAGTTCCGGATAGGCCTCGGCCACCGCGAACAGGTTGCCCAGCCCCAGGCGCAGGCCCTGCTCGGCACTGCCCAGAGCGCCCACGTCGCCGCGCTGCTGAGCGTCGTTGACCTTCGCCCGGGCCTCCATGACCCGCTCGAGCGTATCGCGCTCGTAGTGCATGTAGCGGCGGGCGGTCTCGACCAGCTTGGGCAATTCATCGTGACGCTGGCGCAGCAGGACGTCGATGTTCGACCAGGCCTGCGTGACGTTGTGCTTCAACCGGACCAGGCCGTTGTAGATCACGATCCCCCAGATCACGATCAACACCAGCAGGAAGACGATGATCGACAGCGCGATACCCATTGTTGCTTGCCTCCTTGGCCTACCGGACGGATCGGATCACGGTTGATTCGTCGTCGCGGGATCAGACATCGATATTGGACGCCGAGAGCGCGAATTTCTCGATGAAGTCGCGTCGCGGCTCAACCAGGTCACCCATCAGTACCGTGAACACCGAGTCGGCCGCAATGGCATCCTCGATCTTCACCTGCAGCAGCCGACGGGTCTCCGGGTTCATGGTGGTTTCCCACAGCTGGTCCGGATTCATCTCGCCCAGACCCTTGTAGCGCTGCACCGCCAGGCCGCGTCGACCCTCGGCCATCAGCCATTCAATCGCCTGCTCGAAGCGCTCGATCGGCTGGCTGCGCTCGCCGCGCATCACGCGTGCGCCCTCGGTGACCAGTCCGTCGAGCCGCTCGCCCAGATCGCCGAGCACGCGGTATTCGCCGCCATGGAAGAATGCCGACGGGATGCTGGTTTCATGTGAAACCCCGTGCTGGCTGCGCTCGATCTGGAAGACGTGACCGTGCTCGCCTTCCTCCACCGAGACGCGGTACTCCACGCCCGGATCGGCGATGGCGTTGAGCATGCCATTGAAATGCCCCAGCCAGCCGGCCAGACGTGCCTCGTCCTCCATCATCGCCGGGTCGAAACGACCCACCTGCATCAGCGCCTTGAGTGCATTGATGTCGAAGCGGTTGGCCATGCGCTCGATCATCGCCTGGGCCGAGAGGTACTCGCGCGCCAACGATTCCAAGCCAGGCCCAGTGATCGGCGGCGTGTTCTCGCCCGGCTCGAGGGTCGCACCGTCGACCGCCTGCTGGAGCAGGTACTGGTTCAGGGCGAGGTCATCCTTGAGGTACTGCTCCTGCTTGCCCTTCTTGACCTTGTACAGCGGCGGCTGAGCGATGTACACGTGTCCGCGCTCGACCAGCTCACGCATCTGCCGGTAGAAGAACGTCAGCAGCAGGGTACGGATGTGACTGCCGTCGACGTCCGCGTCGGTCATGATGATGATGCGGTGGTAACGCAGCTTGTCGGGGTCGAAGTCCTCGCGGCCGATACCGCAGCCCAGCGCGGTGATCAGCGTGCCCACCTCGACCGAGGAGAGCATCTTGTCGAAACGCGCCTTCTCCACGTTGAGGATCTTGCCCTTAAGCGGCAGGATCGCCTGCGTGCGCCGGTCACGACCCTGCTTGGCCGAGCCGCCTGCAGAGTCACCCTCCACCAGGTACAGCTCGGAGAGGGCCGGATCCTTCTCCTGGCAGTCGGCCAGCTTGCCCGGCAGCCCGGCGATGTCGAGCGCCCCCTTGCGACGGGTCATCTCACGGGCGCGACGCGCCGCTTCACGAGCCCGGGCGGCCTCGATGATCTTGGAGGTGATCGCCTCGGCGTCCTGCGGATTCTCTTCCAGAAAATCGGCGAGGTGCTCGGCCGTCATCGACTCGACCGCGGTCTTCACCTCGGAGGAGACCAGCTTTTCCTTGGTCTGCGAGGAGAACTTAGGGTCGGGCACCTTGACCGAGATCACCGCCACCAGACCCTCGCGCCAGTCTTCACCGGTGGTGTTGACCTTGGCCTTCTTGAGGATCCCGTTGCGATCCATGTAGTCGTTGAGCGTGCGGGTCAGCGCGGTGCGGAAACCGGTCAGGTGAGTGCCCCCGTCGCGCTGCGGGATGTTGTTCGTGTAGCAGAACAGGTTTTCCTGGTAGGCGTCGTTCCACTGCAGCGCGAGCTCGATACCCACCTCGTCGCGCTCGCCGGTCAGGTAGATCACGTTCTTGTGGATCGGCGTCTTGTCCTTGTTCAGGTGTTCGACGAACGCCCGGATGCCGCCCTCGTAGTAGAACGTGTCGGCGCGGCCGGTCTGTTCCTCGGACAGCGAGATGTGCACCCCGGAGTTGAGGAACGACAGCTCGCGCAGTCGCTTGGCCAGAAGGTCGTAGTGGAAGGTGACGTCGGTGAAGATCGTCGGGCTGGGCAGAAAGCGGATCTGCGTGCCGGAACGGTCGGTCGGTCCGGCGTCCTGGAGCGGGTACTGCGGCTCACCCAGGTGATATTCCTGCACCCAGCGACGTCCCTGGCGCCAGATGGTGAGATCGAGCCGGTCGGATAGCGCGTTGACCACCGAGATGCCCACCCCGTGCAGGCCGCCGGACACCTTGTAGCTGTTCTGGTCGAACTTACCCCCGGCGTGCAGCACGGTCATGATGACCTCGGCGGCCGAACGGCCCTCTTCCTCGTGCAGTTCGGTGGGGATGCCGCGACCGTCGTCGGTCACGGAGACCGAGCCGTCGGCGTGAATCACCACGTCGATCTTCGAGCAGTGCCCGGCCAGCGATTCGTCGACTGCGTTGTCGACCACCTCGAAGACCATGTGGTGCAGACCGGTGCCGTCGTCGGTGTCGCCGATGTACATCCCGGGGCGCTTGCGTACCGCATCGAGCCCCTTGAGGACCTTGATACTGCTGGAGTCGTAGGTGTTTTCGGCGCTCATGTTCAGTCGTGTCCCTTCCTGTCGTATCGACCCGGGGCGGGTCGCCTGATCGGGGCACAGTGGACGATCGCCTTGCCCCCCGAGTTCCGACGGTATTTCAAAACCTTTTAATCATACCATTTTCCGCACCCCACCGTCGGCCAGCGCGAAGTGCGCCGCCAGACGGTCCTCGCCTTCGAGCGTCTCGGGCGAAATGACGCTGACGAACGCTTGATGACCACTGCTCGCCAGAAAGTCGAGCACGCGCCGCCGGTTGTCCCGGTCCAGTTCCGAGGCCAGGTCGTCGAAGAGGATAACCGCGGGTTCCCCGCGGGCCTCGCGCATCAATTCCAGCCCGGCAAGATGGAACAGGGCGACGAGCATCTTGATCTGCCCCCTGGAGGCGACGTGGCGTGCCTCCATCGTGTCGATGCGAATGCGCAGATCCGCCCGGTGGGGACCGAAGAGGCTGGTCTGCATCTCCCGTTCCCGCGAGGCGCCCTGTTCCAGGGCCGTGGCCAGGTCCACCTCGCGCCGATAGCCCGGCAGGTACTCGAGTGACACCTCTGCCTGTGGAAAAAGCGTCGGTGCCAGTTCGCCACTGCGCTCGACCAGTCGTTCGAGCACTTCACGCCGTGCCGTTTCCAGCCGCGCGGCGGTACGCAGGAACAGTTCATCCCAGCTCGATTCTCGCCGTCCGCGCTTGAGCAGCGCATTGCGTTGTCGCAGTGCGCGCAGGAAGGCGCGGTGACGATCGAAGAAATCGGAACGGGCATAGAAGCCGATCCGGTCGACAAAGCGCCGCCGATGGTCGGGCGAGCCGAGCACCAAGTCGTCGGATTGGGGGTGCAGGGCGAGAACCGGCAGCAGACGGGCCAGTTCGCTCAGGCGGGAGGCGTCCTCTCCATCCAGGCGTAGGGCGAGTCCCTTGCGATCGCGCTGCAGGGCCAGCCGGTGCTCACGGGATCCGGAGGCGGTCTCCCGGATGATCGCACGGAGGAGGAGATCCTCTCCGCCGCGACGGATCAGTTCGGTGGGCTGGCTGCCCCGGAACGAACGTCCCAGACTGAGGGTGTGAATGGCTTCGAGCAGGCTGGTCTTTCCCGAGCCGTTGGGTCCGCTCACCAGGTTGATGCCAGTGCCGGGCTCGAGGTCGATCGAGTCGAAATGCCGAAAGCGCTCGACGTGAAGTTGCGTCAGCCGCGTCACGGTGACCGATCAGATCTTCATCGGCATCAGGACGTAGCGGGTCCGGATCGTTTCGCTGTGCATCGGCTGGATCAGCGCGCTGGATTCGGGTGTCTCGAAATCCATGCGGACCTGAGGGTCGTCGAGGTGGGCGAGGACCGCCAGCATGTAGCCGATGTTGAACGCGATCTTGAGGCTGTCGCCCTGGTAGTCGACGGGAATCTCCTCGCGGGAGGATTCCTGGTCGCTGTTGATCGCTTCAATGGCGAGCCGATCGGTTTCCAGCAGGTAGTGGGCACCGGCGAAGCGGTCGGTGTTTAGCACGGCCGCACGCTGGAGGACCTGCTTGAGCGAGTCTCGGTCGGCGATCACGGTCTTGCTGTTGTGCTTCGGGATCACCCGCTCGTAGTCGGGGAACCGACCATCGATCAGCTTGCTGACCATGCGTTGCCGTTCGAGTTCGAGCTCGATCTGCTGATTGCTCACTCGGAGTTCAACCGGCGTGTCGTCGTCGCGGTCGAGCGCCCGCATCAGCTCCATCACCATCTTTCGGGGCACGATGATGCGGAGTTGGTCCTCGATTGTCTGCTCGCTGTCGGCATCGGCTAAGGCCAGTCGGTGCCCGTCGGTGGCCACACAGCGGATGTGGTCCGGGGCGACCTCGAACAGTAGACCGTTGAGGAAGTAACGCACGTCCTGTTGTGCCATGGAGAACTGGGTCCGTTCCAGAAGCAACCGCAGCTGGTTCTGCGGCAACTGGAGACGATGTTCCTCGGCTGTCTGGTCCATGCGGGGGAATTCGTCGGCAGGCAGACAGCCGAGGCGAAAGACGCTCTGTCCCGAACGCAGGATGACGAAACCTTCTTCCAGCTGCAAGTCGATCGGTGCCTCGGCGGGGATTGCGCGGACGATGTCGTGCAGCTTGCGGGCATTGACCGTGGTTCGACCCGGCTGTCCGGTTTGCACGGCGGTTCCGCTTTCCAGCTGGATTTCCAGGTCGGTGGCCGTGATGCGGAGATCGTCGTCGCTGGTCTCCAGCAGCAGGTTGCCGAGAATCGGCATGGTTTGCCGTTTCTCGACGCCGCCGATGACCCGGTTGATCGTCTCCAACAGGTCCTGTCGATTCACGGTCAGTTGCATGGCATGCGCTTCCTCTAATTCACTAACAGATGTTTTTTTCTGTTGATGATGATGAATGTGAAGGGACAGAATTCCTTTGGATAACCCTTCGAATCCTCATTTTTTCAACAGCTTGAACGAATTATATCTTTCCGTCGGCTCACGGGATCGTCTGTGGACTGTTTGGGACCGATTGTGGAAAACCCAGATTTTGCCGATTCGTCCACAGATTGCCCGTCGGTTTTCCCGGTGTCTTGCCGAGGTTATACCCTGCCGTTTTCCCCTACACGTTCAGCGTGTGTCGCAAGAGGTTGTAGTCGTCGTTGATCTTGCTGTCGCTCTCGCGCAGTTCCTCGACCTTGCGCACGGCGTGAAGCACCGTGGTGTGATCGCGTCCGCCGAAGGATTCGCCAATCTCCGGCAGCGAGTGACTGGTGAGCTCCTTGGCAAGCGCCATGGCGACCTGCCGGGGCCGGGCGATCGAGCGGGTGCGTCGCTTGCCGGTTAGATCCTGGATCTTGATGTTGTAGTACTTGGCGACGGTGCGCTGGATGTTGTCCAGCGTGATCATCTTGGCGTGCGCCGAGATCATGTCCTTGAGCGCATCCTTGGTCGACTCGATCGTGATCGGGCGCTTGGAGAACTGCGTGGTAACGATCACGCGTCGCAGCGCACCTTCGAGTTCACGGATGTTGGCCTGGATGCGTCGGGCGATGAAGAACGCCACGTCGGAGTCTAGGTCGATGCCGGACTGTTCCGCCTTGCTGTGCAGGATGGCTACCCGGGTTTCCATGTCGGGTGGTTCGACGGCGACCGTCAGCCCCCAGCCGAAGCGGGATTTCAGTCGTTCCTCTAGCCCCTCGATCTCCTTGGGGTAGCGATCGCAGGTCATCACGATCTGCTTGCCCTGCTCGATCAGAGCATTGAAGGTGTGGAAGAACTCTTCCTGGCTGCGCGGCTTGGTGGCGAAAAACTGGATGTCGTCGATCAGCAACGCGTCGATGCCGCGGTAGAAGTTCTTGAACTGCTCGGTGTTGTTGTTGCGGATCGCGGTGATCATTTCCTGCACGTAGCGCTCGCTGTGCAGGTAGATCACCCGTTTTTCCGCGTGTTCGTCGATGATCTGGTTGCCCACTGCGTGCATCAAGTGGGTCTTGCCCAGCCCCACGCCGCCGTAGATCAGCAACGGGTTATAGCTGGCACCGGCGTTGGCGGCCACCTGCTGGGAAGCCGCACAGGCCAGCTGGTTGGACTTGCCTTGCACGAACGTGGCGAAGGTGAATCCCCGGTTGAGATTGTGGCCGAATGCCTGGTGGTCGTCGGGCTCGGCCGGTTCCGGTTCGGGGGTCGGGCGGGTGCTCGGGAGTGAAGGTTCCGCGACGGCTCCGGAACGTGCGGGAGCCGGTGAGGTGGGCCGGGGTTCGGCCGGCGTGCGAGGGGTGCCGCCTGCCTCGCCGATGCGCAGGGAAACGTCCAGATCCGGCCGACCCGAGATCTCACGGGCATGCACGCGGATCCGTTCGAGCAGTTTCTGCTCGATCCAGTCGACCGCGAAACGGTTAGGCGCCCAGAGGACCCATTGTGACTCGCTGCGTTTCTCCGCCTGCAGGGGGAATATCCACATGGTCAGCTGATCGTTAGGCAGCTCCTGGGACAGACGATCAATGCATTGTTGCCACATGGAAAAGTGCTGCATGGCGACGGTGATTCCCCCTGTCTTCAGGTCGTCCGGACAAACGCGCATCATATCATTCCGGTCCGGGTTTCCCGACATCTTATCCACAAGATGATCCGGGTCCATCCCCAGGGTTGTCGAACGGTCGCTTGATGGAATTTGGGTTGGCCGGTGCGGTGGGCGCATCCGCCCGTCCTTGCGCCGGTCGGGCATGACGTTACGGGCAGAAAATGGATGCAAGGCCGGTTCGACTTGACAGGAAGGGCCTTTCTGGAACAGTATTCGGCCCCTTTTTCAAGCGGATACGGTCCCGACTCGCGGTGGCCAAATCGGCTTTGCGCCGTAAAGCAATCCGTCACAACCACTGGTACGTTGTCATGAAGAGAACCTTTCAGCCGAGCAACCTGCGCCGCAAGCGCACCCACGGTTTCCGCGCACGCATGAAGACCCGCGGTGGTCGCGCGATCATCAACGCCCGCCGGGCCAAGGGCCGCAAGCGCCTTTCCGCCTGAGGCCCGTGATGACCGCCTCGTCGTCGGCCACGGAGGCGTCCGATTCCGCCGAGGCGCGATCCCTGCGGTTTCCCCGCAGCGCGCGGCTGCTGACGGGGCGTGACTATCAGCGCGTCATGCGCGGTGGGTTTCGCGTGCACACGGCCAATCTGATGCTGGTGGTCTCTGGCAACAGCGGGGATCAGGCACGACTGGGGCTTGCGGTAAGTCGCCGCCGGGTGCGCCTGGCGCACGAGCGCAACCGGATCAAGCGCGTGGCGCGCGAGACCTTCCGTCACAAACGCCATGACATGCCGGCGATGGACGTGGTCGTTCTCGCCAAGCCGGGCGCTGACAGTCTGCCGATGGAGGATCTTCATCGGCAGATGCGCCATGCATTGAGCAAGGCCAGCCGAAAATGCGATCGATCCTCGTAGTGCTGATCAAGGGCTATCGGCTTGTAATCAGCCCGATGCTGCCGCCTACCTGTCGTTTCCACCCCACCTGTTCCTCCTATGCCATCGAGGCGCTGGAGCGGCACGGGTTGCTGCGTGGCGGCTGGCTGGCCATCCGTCGGATCGGCCGTTGTCATCCGTTCTGTGAAGGTGGCGTCGACCCGGTACCCGAACGAAAGCCGACCTGCGGCTGTGATGCCGTTTCACGTGAAACCGACCCCGCCTCCCGGGGCGAATCCCATTCCCACGTCGTCCAATCGCGAGACTGATCTCCCATGGAACAACGTCGCCTGATTCTCATCGTCGCCCTGGGCTTTGTGCTCATCCTGCTCTGGCAGGCCTGGCTGGGGGAAAACCGGGCGCCGGAACGCAACGGCGAGCCGGTGGCCGCTGCCGAGCAGGCGAACGGATCGAGTCAGGCGGCGGATGACCTGCCCTCGGGGACGGGGCCGGATGTTTCAGCCACCGATTCGGCCGACGTACCGGGCGCAGCGGGGTCCGATCGGCCGGTCAGCGGGGATGACACGGCCGATCGGATCACCGTGGAGACCGATGTCCTCTCACTGGTCATCGATCCGGCCGGTGGCGTCGTTCGCCGGGCCGATCTGCTCGAGTACCCGGTCGACCTGGAGCAGCCGGACAATCCGGTTCGCCTTTTCGAGGATCAGCGCGGTTTTACCTACATCGCCCAGTCGGGTCTGATCGGCCGCGGCGATGCCCCGGCGCCGGATCATCATGCCCGTTTCCTCGTGGAGCAGTCGGATTACCGGCTCAAGGACGGCCAGTCGGTGCTCGAGGTGCCGCTGGTGTGGGAGAAGGACGGTATCCGGGTCACCAAGACCTACCTGTTCAAGCGTGGCTCGTATGCCGTCGATGTCCGTCACCGGGTTGAGAACACGACCGATGCCGAGTGGCAGGGCCAGCAATATCGTCAGCTGACCCGATCGGGCGCCTCGCAGGGCATGCGTCTGATGTACACCTATACCGGCGGTGTCTATGCGGGCACCCCGGCCGATGGTGGCGATCGTCTCAACTACGAGAAGATCGACCTCGAGGAGATGGGCAAGATCCGGCTGGATCGCAACCTGCGCGACGGCTGGGCGGGCATCATCCAGCACTACTTTATGAGTGCCTGGGCACCGGCGGACCCCGACCAGGTCAACCAGTACTACACGCTGCAGAGCGAGCGTCATGGCTTTCCGGTATACACCCTGGGCCTGATGTCGCCGACCAATACCATCGCGCCGCAATCGACCGGCACGATGGAGTCGATCCTCTACGTCGGGCCTAAGATCCAGTCGAATCTCGAGCCGCTGGCCACCGGCATGCACCTGGCGGTGGACTTCGGCATCCTGACCTTCATCTCAGAGCCGATCTTCTGGTTGCTGGAGAAGTTCCACGACTGGGTCGGCAACTGGGGCTGGGCGATTGTCCTGGTGACGCTGGTGATCAAACTCCTGTTCCTATGGCCGTCGGCGGTTAGCTACCGGTCGATGGCACGCATGCGGGCATTGACGCCGAAGATGCAGCAGCTCAAGGAGCGTTACGCCGACGACCGTCAGCGTCTCTCCCAGGAGATGATGAAGCTCTACCAGAAGGAGAAGATCAATCCGCTGGGGGGCTGCCTGCCGATCCTGATTCAGATCCCGGTCTTCATCGCGCTCTACTGGGTGCTGGTGGAATCCGTCGAACTGCGGCAGGCCCCGTGGATCCTGTGGATCAACGACCTGACCCAGCGTGATCCCTACTTCATCCTGCCGGTCCTGATGGGGCTGTCGATGTGGGCACAGCAGCGTCTCAATCCGGCACCGATGGACCCGATGCAGAAGAAGATCTTCCAGTGGCTTCCGGTGGTGTTCACCGCGTTCTTCGCCTTCTTCCCGGCGGGTCTGGTGCTGTACTGGTTCGTCAACAATCTGCTTTCGATCATTCAGCAGACCATCGTCACCCGCCGCGTCGAGCGGCAGATGGCGGCCCGGAAGGGAGCGGACTGACGGCGCCGATGTTTCCCGTGAAACATCGAGCGGATCGCCGGCATGACTGACTCCACGCTGGAGACGATCTGTGCCGTCGCCACTCCGGCCGGTCGCGCCGGGGTTGGGGTGGTCCGACTTTCCGGCCCGGCCTCGCGCACGATCGCCGAGCGACTCGGCGGCGTCACCCTGCGTCCCCGCCACGCGCACTACACCACGCTGCGCCGTGCGGCGGACGACAGCGTGCTGGACGACGGGATCCTGCTCTACTTTCCGGGCCCGCATTCCTACACCGGCGAGGATGTGGTCGAGTGGCAGGGTCACGGTAACCCGGTGCTGCTCGACGAGGCCATGCGGGAGATGATGGCCGCGGGGGCGCGCATGGCGCGGCCGGGTGAGTTCACCGAGCGGGCCTTCCTCAATGGCCGTATGGATCTGGCCCAGGCCGAGGCCGTCGCCGACCTGATCGAGGCGGGCTCCGCGCAGGCGGCCAACGCCGCGAGGCGTTCGCTGACGGGGGCCTTCTCGCGTCGGGTCGACGCCTTCGTCGATCACCTCGTCCACCTGCGCATGTACATCGAGGCTGCGCTGGACTTTCCGGAAGAGGAGATCGATTTCCTCTCCGATACGCGCCTGCGTGATCAACTCGACGCCCTCCGGACGGAGCTGGATGACCTGCTCGCGCGGACCGGCGAGGGTGTGCGCCTGCACGAGGGCATGCAGCTGGTGATTGTCGGCCGTCCCAACGCGGGCAAGTCCAGCCTGCTCAACCAGCTTGCCGGGGAATCGCGGGCGATCGTCACCGAGATCGCCGGTACCACCCGGGACGTCCTGCGCGCGGAGATCGATCTCGACGGTCTGCCCGTGCACGTCATCGATACCGCCGGGCTGCGCGAGAGCGACGATCCCATCGAACAGGAAGGCATCCGCCGGGCCTGGGTGGAGATCGAGCGGGCTGATCTGATCCTCCTGCTGATCGACGGCACTCAGGGGCGGATCGAGGAAGACGAGCGCACGCTCGCCGGTCTGCCGGACAAGCCGCTGCTCACGGTGATCAACAAGATCGACCTGACGGGCGAGTCTCCCTCGTCATCCGCCGAAAACGGCGAGTTGCGCCTGAGCGCACGCAGCGGTGCCGGGGTGGATGCCCTGCGTACCGAGTTGCGTCGCGTGGCGGGTCTCGCGGAGGGCACGGAAAATCCCTTCATCGCCCGCCGACGTCACCTCGATGCCTTGGAACGCGCCCGGGAGCAGTTGGAGGAGGCGTCGCGCGCGCTGGTGGGTCTGGGTGCCGGAGAGCTGGCCGCCGAGAACCTGCGCCGGGCACAGGAGTCGATGGAGGTGATCACGGGCCGGTTTACCGCCGACGATCTGCTCGGCGAGATCTTCGGCAGCTTCTGTATCGGCAAGTGAGGCGCGTCGTGATGCGCCTGGTCAAGAGAGACGTAGCGGGAGTGTCGGTTGAAATCGGGCGCTCCAGAAGCTATTAATATGACATAAACTTTATGTTCGCGGAGGACTGCCGACATGCTGACCATGGGATATGAGCCGCCGATCGACATCCGGCAGGTGACCGGCAAGGTCGTCGGTCTGGGTACGCATCGTGCGTTGCAGTCCAAGACCGACCTGAACGGCATTATCACGCAGGCCAGCAAGTCGCTGGCCGAGATCTCGGGGTTTTCCGTGGATGAACTGGTTGGCCAGCCCCACAACATCCTCCGGCATCCGGACATGCCGGATACCGTCTACTACCTGATGTGGAAGGCGATCCAGGACGACGAGGAGTTCTTCGGCGTGGTGAAGAATCGCTGCAAGAACGGCGATCACTACTGGGTGCTAACCCGTGTCGCCCCGATCGTCAAGAACGGCGAGAAGGTGGGCTACACTTCCGCGCGTTTCCTGCCGCGTGCCGACGTGGTGCCCGACTGGGAGGATTTGTTCGCCGACATGCGCAAGGCGGAGCAATCCACCCAGTACGACGACGAGCGTCGCTTCCAGCCGGCCATCGACGTGCTCAACCGTTTCGTGCGTCGTCACGGCTACGACACCCTCCAGCACATGGTGCTTTCCGCCCGGGCGTAAGCCTTTTCGTCCGGATCGTGTCGACTCGGCAAAGCACGGTCACCCCGATGGCGAAATCCCTACCCGATCGGCCGGTCGTCGCCGATCGGCACTGGCTCTCCCTCGAACCGGTCACCGAGCACTCCCTACCTCGGGTGGCCGATCTTGCCGAATCGATCTGGTGGCAGTGCTATCCGCCGATCATCGGCGCCGAGCAGGTGCACTACATGCTCGGGCGCGGGTACGCGCTGCCTTCTCTGCGTCGGGACCTGCGTGACGGCAACCGTTACTACTTCCTGCGGGTCGGCCCCTGTCCGATCGGATTTTTCGCCTGGCGCCCCCACGGCGACGAGGCCTTTCTCGACAAGCTCTACCTCGAACCGGCCTACCAGGGTCTCGGTCTGGGCCAGTACCTGCTTGCCGAAGTGGTCCGGCAGGCGGAACGATCCGGCCTGAAAGCTGTCTCTCTTCGGGTTAATCGTCACAATGCCCCGGCCATCCGTGCCTACCGGCGGGCGGGGTTCTCGGTCCGGGGTACGGACTGCAAGTCCATTGGTGGCGGCTTCGTGATGGATGACTACCTCATGTGGCGCCCCCTTGGCGACCATGCAGAGGGCCGTCGATCCCGAGGTGCCGGTATCCCATCCTGAGGATCGTCGCGTACCTTGCCGGCCGTGATCCGTGTCGCCGGCATCCCGCGTTCCGTTCGCTTCCGTAACAAACCCGAAAGTGCGGTGGCACTTTCGGGTTTTGCGCAGGTATCATTCACGCCATGAACATGCCCAAGTACGATATCGCTCCCGTCCGCCTGACTCAGTACAGCCACGGTTCCGGCTGCGGCTGCAAGATCTCGCCGGCCCTGCTCGACGAGATGCTTGCCACTGCGCTGACACCCATCGAGCCGGATGCCCGTCTGCTGGTCGGCAACGACTCGCGCGACGACGCGGCGGTCTTCGACCTTGGCGACGGCAGCGCGGTCATCAGCACCACCGATTTCTTCATGCCGATCGTCGACGATCCGTTCACCTTCGGCCGGATCGCCGCGACCAACGCCATCAGCGATATCTACGCCATGGGCGGCGAGCCCGTGCTCGCCATCGCCATTTTCGGCTGGCCGATCGACAAGCTCGGTGCCGACGTGGCCGGCAAGGTGATCGACGGCGGCCGGGATGCCTGCCGCGAGGCGGGCATCATGCTTGCGGGCGGCCACTCCATTGACGCCCCGGAACCCATCTTCGGCCTGGCCGTGACCGGGCGGGTGGAGATCGATCGCCTCAAGCGCAATGATCGCGCGCAGGCCGGTGATCTGCTCTTCCTGACCAAGCCACTGGGCGTTGGCGTGCTGACCACCGCACAGAAGAACGGGGTGCTCGCCGACGAGCATGCCCATTACGCCCCGGAGAGCATGATGCGCCTGAACCGCATTGGCCGGGAGCTCTCCGCGATCGAGGCGGTGACCGCCATGACCGATGTGACCGGCTTCGGCCTCGGCGGACATCTGCTCGAGATCTGTCGTGGCAGCGATCTCGCCGCCGAGATCGATCTCGAGGCGCTGCCGTTGATCGACGCGGTGGCCGACTACATTGCCCAGGGGCAGACACCCGGCGGTACCGGGCGGAACCATGAAAGCTACGGCCATGATCTCGCCGAACTGTCCGAGCATGCGCGGGCGATCGTCTGCGATCCGCAGACATCCGGTGGGTTGCTGGTCGCGGTGCGACCGGAGCAGGCCGAATCGGTCACGGCCCTGCTCCGGTCGCACGGCCTGCACGACCGCCCCATCGGTCGGCTCGGCGACCACGGTGAAGGGCCCAGGGTGACGTTCCGTGGCGCTTCGCACTGATGGCGGCGGCGCACGACCTGCCGGTCGTCACGGACCTGGCGTCGATCTTCCTCGAGGATCGGCCCATGATGGACGTGCGCGCGCCGGTGGAGTTCGAGCAGGGTGCGTTCCCGAATGCCGAGAACCAGCCGCTACTGACCGACGAGGAGCGCCACCGGGTTGGCATTCGCTACAAGGAGGCCGGCCAGGAGTCGGCTATCGAGCTGGGCTACCAGCTGGTCGACGAGACCGAGAAGGCCCGCCGGGTCGACCGCTGGCGTGCCTTTGCCGAGGCCCATCCCGAGGGCGCGTTGTATTGCTTTCGCGGTGGACTGCGTTCCCGATTGACCCAGCAGATGCTGTTCGAGGCGACCGGCATTGCCTATCCTCGCGTGGCCGGCGGCTACAAGGCGATGCGACGGTTTCTCCTCGATACGCTGGACACTCGGGCACCGAATGCCCCGGTGTTCCTGGTTGGTGGGCGTACCGGGGTGGGCAAGACCCCCTTTCTGCGGCGTTTCGCCCGCTACATCGACCTCGAAGGGCGGGCCCACCACAAGGGCTCGGCCTTTGGTCGCGAACCGATCCCGCAGCCGACGCCCATCGACTTCGAGAACCGTGTGGCGATCGATCTGCTGCGCCTCCGGCACACCCACGAGACGGCGCCCATCCTGCTGGAAGACGAGGGCAAGATGGTCGGCGCGCGGCTAATCCCGCCGCCGCTGTTCGAACGCATGAGCCGTGCGCCGCTGGCCGTGATCGAACGCCCCGTCGAGGAGCGTGTCGAGCAGAGCCTCAAGGACTACATTATCGACCTGGAGGCCGGCTATCGCCAGGTACTGGCCACCGGACCCGAGGGCGCCGAGTCGCACGTGCGCGAGCATATCCTCGGTGCGATCGATCGGGTGGCGAAGCGGCTCGGCGGCGTGCGTCACCAGCGTGTGCGTCACATGGCCGAGGCCGGGCTGGACGCCTGGTACGAGCGCGGCGACCGGGAAGGGCTGCGTGACCTGATCCGGGTGATGCTGGTGGAGTACTACGACCCGATGTACGACTACCAGCTGCGCAACAAGCGCGAGCGCATAGCCTTCACCGGCACGCCCGACGAGGTGGCCGAATGGCTGGAGGCGCGAGGCCTGCCCGTCGCCTGATCCCGCCCGTCGGCACGTGTAACCACCGGCCTCGCGCGGTAGACTTGCGCTCTTTTCCAATATCCGAAACGTGCCGCATGGTCGAGCATTCCGACAACCCGCCCCGCGGATCCGGTCGAGACGACCTGTTCCGTGACACCGCGCCCGCCGCCTTCCGTTTCGACGCGGCGGTGGCGGCGGTATTTCCCGACATGATCTCGCGTTCCGTGCCGGGCTACCGGTTCAACCTAGAACTGGTGGCCGCGGTTGCGCGTCGGCATGTCCGGTCCGGCACGCGGGTCTACGACCTGGGATGTTCGCTCGGGGCGATGACGCTGTCGATCCGTGCCGCATTGGGTTCTTTGCCCGAGCCGCCCGAAGCGGTGGAACTGGTCGGCGTGGACAGCTCCGCGGCGATGATCGAGCGGGCGCGTACTCAGCTGGATGCCTTTCACTCGCCCTACCGGACGAAACTGGTCTGCACGGATCTGCAACAGGTGACGGTGGAGAACGCTTCGCTGGTCGTGCTCGGCTACACCCTGCAGTTCGTTCCTCCCGAGGAGCGCGACATCGTGCTGACTCGCATCCGGGCCGGGATGGTTCCGGGCGGGGTGCTGCTACTTGCCGAGAAGGTGCACGAGCCGGATGCCGAGGCCGAAGCCCTGATGACGGAGTTGCACCTCGATTTCAAGCGGGCCAACGGCTACTCGGAGCTGGAGATCGCACACAAGCGCCAGGCACTGGAGAACGTGTTGCGCACCGAGACCGTCGTCGACCACGAGGCTCGCCTCTGCCGCGCCGGTTTCGATCACGTGGTGATGCTTTCCCGTCACTACGGCTTTTGTCTATGGCTGGCGCAATGCGGCAAAAATGCAACATCGGGGTTTCCGGAGAGCGGTTGAACCGGGTGTTCCGGGGAACCTTCCGCGTGGCTGACGGACATAGCTGACGCCGGCGCGCCGGTGTTTGATACCCGATTCGTCTTACAGGAAATGCTTTTCGATGAAAGCCAAGAGCCGAACAGCCAAGAATCATAGCGCGAGGAACGCGTCGCTGGCCGCTGCCATGGCGCTGGGGCTGGGTGCTGCCAGCACGGCGACCGGGGCACCGATCGCGAGCGAGCCCGGCTTCTCTGGCCGGATCACCCCGCTGGTGGGCGTGGTCGGAAGCCGGTCGAACCTTGACGTCTCCAGCGACCAGAAACGCATCGACTCGCTCTACAGCCTGTCTTCCCGGGAATTCCGCGCCGTCGGCGGCGCCCTGGGCCGGGTTGACTACACCATCACGCCGGGCAAGTTTGCCGTGTATGCGGGTACGCCGCGCACGGCCCTGACCGAGGGCGAGATCTCGCTGGAGATCGGGGCGAACTATCGCATCGACGGGGTGGGCATTCTCAGCGCCGGGGTGACGCCGTTGTCATTCGCCGGCAACCAGGTCTGGAGCGATCCCTTCGTCACCGGCAAGCGACGCACCACCACGGACGTGACTCGGCGGGGGCTGCGGCTCGGTCTGGCCGGGATTGGTGGCACCGGCCTGTCGGTGGACTATCGCCTCTTCCGCCTCGACGTCGACGACGAGCGTTCCGGGCAATGGCTGGGTCTGTCGACGACCGCTCGTGGGCGACTCGAGCGGGATGCCACCGAGCATCGCTTCGATATCGCCTATCGCCTGCCGGTGAGCAAGGGCTTTGCCCTCACGCCGGGCGTGCAGTATCGGCGCATGGACGCCGACGGGGCGGCCAACCGTGGCTGGCTGCTGCGCCCGCAACTGACGGCCAGCTGGCAACGCGAGAGCCTGAGCCTGTCCCTGACCGGCTACTACGGCGTCGACCGTTACGACCTGCGTCAGCCCGTGTTTGACGAGTATCGTGACTCCGACCAGATGGGCGTGGTTGCCGGGGTCAGCTATGCCGAGCCCTTCGGCTGGTCCAACTGGTCCGTGGATGCCTGGGGTGTCTGGTCCGAGTCCGACTCCGACATCCGTTTCTACGACCAGCAGACCGGTGTGTTCGCCGTCGGGCTGGGCTACCGGTTCTGATCCCGATGCGCGAACTTTCCGTCGACGAGGCCTGCCGTCTCGGTGCCGAGCGCATCGCCGCGCGCAGCCGGGAGACCCTTCCCCGGGCAGGCTTGCCCCTGGAGGCATGGATCGAGCGCGACTGGTCGGATGTCGGTCACGGCGACTGGCCGCGCTGGCTCGAGGCCATCGGCCGATTGCCCGAGCGGCCGACGGATGCAACGAGCCGGCTGGACGCCGAGGCGATTACCGTCAAGAGCCCGTCAGGGCCGCCCCCGGGGCTGGAAAGCGCTCTGCGCGGACTGATTCCCTGGCGCAAGGGACCTTTCGATCTGCTGGGCGTGGCCATCGAAACCGAGTGGCGCTCCGATCTCAAGTGGGATCGGCTGATTGATCACATCACTCCGCTTGAGGGGCGGCGCGTGCTGGATGTCGGCTGCGGCAACGGCTACCACCTCTGGCGGATGCTGGGGGCGGGGGCCTCGTTCGCGCTGGGCGTCGACCCGACCTGGGTGTTCACCGCCCAGTTTCATGCCGTGGCCCACCTGCTCGACGAACGACGGGCGGGCATCGTGCCCGCCACGCTCGAGGGCCTGCCGCACCGGCCGGTGTTCGACAGCGTCTTTTCCATGGGTGTGCTCTACCACCGCCGTGATCCGTTCACTCACCTCCAGGAACTCAAGCGCTGCCTGCGCCCGGGCGGGGAGCTGGTCCTCGAGACACTGGTGGTCGAGGGCGACGAACGCACCATCCTCACGCCCGCCGATCGCTACGCGGGCATGCGCAACGTCTGGTTCCTGCCCAGCCCTCCGGTGGTGTCCGGATGGCTGGAACGCATGGGATTCGTCGAGCCGCGACTGATCGACGTCTCGGTGACCACCGAGGCCGAGCAGCACCGCACCGAGTGGTTCGGCGATCGCCAGTCGCTGATCGATTTCCTCGACCCCGACGACCCCTCGCTGACCCGCGAGGGCCTGCCCGCCCCCCGCCGCGCGATCGTCACCGCCCGTCGTCCGGGTTGATCGTCCCTTCGCCTTTTTCTCAGGTTCCGTCGCCGAAAAGCCGATCCAGGTTGCGATAGCCGATCGCCTCCGCCAGGGCGGCGCTGTCGATCCGTTCCCGGTCGTCGTAGTCGGCGATGGTACGTGCAAGCTTGAGGATGCGTTCACGGGCCCGTCCCGATAGTTCCAGTTTCTCGATCGCGGCGGTGAGCATGCGTCGTTCCGACCGGTCCAGCACGATGTGGTCGGCCACCCCGCGGGCATCCAGCCGGCCGTTGACCCTGCCCTGCCGGGCGCGCATCCGTTTGCGCGCGGCAATCACGCGCTCGCGCACGGTGGCGCTGTCCTCGCCGTCCCGGTCGGGCACGTCGAGCTCCGCGGCGGGAACGCGGGGGACTTCCAGGTGGATGTCGATCCGGTCGAGCAGCGGCCCGGATATCTTGGCCCGGTAACGCCGCGCGGCGAGCGAGTGGATCTCGGTGCCCTGCGGCGAGGGATTCATCGCGGCGACCAGTTGAAAATCGGCGGGAAAGGTGGCCTGCCGGGCGGCCCGGGAGATGATCACCTCGCCGGACTCCATCGGTTCCCGCAGCGCCTCGAGCACCCGGCGGTCGAATTCGGGGAGTTCGTCGAGGAACAGCGTGCCGTGGTGGGCCAGCGAGATCTCTCCCGGGCCGGGCAGCGAACCGCCCCCGATCAGGGCGACTGCGGACGCCGAGTGGTGCGGGGTGCGGAAGGGTCGCCGGCCGAAGTCTTCCGGGACGAAACCCGAGGGAGTGACCGCCGCCACCTCGGCCGCGGCGAGGGCCTCTTCTTCGGTCATCGGCGGCAGGATGCCGGCCAGCCGCCGGGCGAGCATGCTCTTGCCGGCTCCCGGCGGGCCGACGAGCAAAATATTGTGACCGCCGGCCGCCGCGATCGCCAGCGCGCGCTTGGCACGCGGTTGTCCCCGGACGTCGGCCAGATCCCCGTCCACGGCCGGGTCTGGTGTCGGTGGTGGGTCGTGTGTCAGCGGTTGGAGCTCTTCCTCGCCGGCGAGAAAGCCGACCAGTCGGGATAGATGGCTGACGGTGGCACCGCGCACGCCGGGGATCAACTGCGCCTCCCTTCGCCCCTCGTGGGGGAGGATCAGGTCCCGGCCGTCGTCCCGGACGGCGCGGGCCGCCGACAGGGCCCCGCGGATGGGGCGCACCGAGCCGTCCAGAGAGAGTTCTCCCAGGCATTCGATCCGCGAGAGACGCTCGCGCGCGCTGGCCGGAAGCTGACCCGTGGCGGACAGAATGGCCACGGCGATGGCCAGGTCGAAACGGGCACTGTCCTTGGGCAGATCGGCCGGGGCGAGGTTGACGGTCAGCCGGCGCGGCGGGAACTCGAAGCCGGAGGAGAGGATGGCGGCACGGACGCGGTCGCGGCTTTCGCGCACGGCGGTTTCGGGCAGGCCGACCAGGGTGAAGGCCGGCAGGCCGGCGGCGACGTGCGCCTCCACGGTCACCAGCGGGGCGCTGATGCCGACCAGGGCGCGGCTGTGGATCTTGGCGATGGGCATGTCCCTCTGCCTCCTCCGAGCTGGTTTCGGATCGACGTACCGGACGTCCCTGTCCGGGCGGCGGCTTGACCGGTCAGCTGGCGATGTCGCCCTCCTCGGACCCCTCAGGGGAGCCGTCGAGACGGCGTTCGAGTTCCTCCACGCGCTGTTCGAGCGCCTCGAGCTTGGCGCGGGTGCGTGCGAGCACCTGTGTCTGGACGTCGAATTCCTCGCGGGTGACCAGGTCCATGCGGGAGAACCCGTTGCTCACGGCCTGGCGAACCGCCTTGTCGAACTCCTGCTTGCCCTCGCGCATGCCCTCGGGCATGGCCTGCTCGATGCGCCGGGAGATCTCTTCGATGGTGTGGGTGATGGACATCTCGCTACCTCTGCGGGGGTTGAACGGCTCCGCCGCGGGCGCGTGAGACGAATCGGCCGCGGTCGAGTCCCGATTGTTGGGGATAGCGGACGGTGATGCAACTTCCTCCCCGGGGCGGCCACGCACCGGGCCTGCACCAAATCGGCGCGTCCATGCCGTCACCGGGCTCCGAAATAGGGAGAGCGGCGGAGAGAAAGACAGGGTTCTGGAATGTTGGTACGTTTCAACACTCTGATATGTAATGGAAAAACCGATGTGGCACGGGCGATGCAAAGCAGGGGACGAACCCGAACGTTCACCTGATGGAGCAAAGAGAAATGAAAAAGACCCTCATCGCCACCGGTATCGCCTCTGCTGTCAGCCTTTCGGCGCTCGCCCTGCCCTCCGTGGCGGCGGCCGAGGTATCGGCCAATGTCGGCGTCGTGTCCAACTACTTCTTCCGTGGTGTCACGCAGACCGACGATGGTGCCGCCGTCCAGGGCGGTTTCGACTACGCGCATGATTCCGGCTTCTATGCCGGCACCTGGGCGTCCACCGTCGACTTCGGCGACGGGACCAGCCACGAGCTCGATCTCTATGCCGGGTACGGCGGAAGCATCGGGGATCTCGGCTTTGATGTCGGCTACATCTACTACGCCTACCCGGACGGCGACGATCTCGACTTCGGCGAGGTCTACGGCTCGCTGACCTACAGCTACTTCACCGCCGGGCTGGCCTACACGGTCAACTCCCAGGCGAGTGGCGACAGCGCCTTCGACACGGGCGATCTGTACTACTACGCCGGTGTCGACGTGCCCTTCGGCGAGTCGGGTTTTGCCGGCAGCCTGTACTACGGCTACTACACCTTCGATGCCGACAGTTCGACCAACGAACTGGACTACGGCCACTGGAGCGCGGGGCTTTCGAAGGACGTCGGGGAATTCGGTTCATTCGGACTGAATGTCGAACTGGCCGACATCGACGAGAACCACGGATTCGGTGATCCCAACTCCGACGATCCGAAGGTCTGGATCAGCTGGTCCAAGTCGTTCTGATTCCGCCCATCACGGACAACCGGGCCGGGAATGACCGGCCCGCATCCGAGGAGAGATTCATGAAACTCATCACGGCAATCATCAAGCCCTTCAAGCTCGACGACGTGCGCGAGGCGCTCGGCTCGGTCGGCGTGAAGGGCATCACCATGGCCGAGGTCAAGGGCTTCGGTCGTCAGAAGGGCCACACCGAGCTGTATCGCGGTGCGGAATACGTGGTCGACTTCCTGCCCAAGGTCAAGCTGGAAATGGTCGTCGACGACGACCTGGTCGAACAGGTGATCGAGGTGGTCACCAATGCGGCCAGTACCGGCAAGATCGGTGACGGCAAGATCTTCGTCTCGCCCGTCGACGAGGCCATTCGCATCCGTACCGGCGAGACCGGCGCGGATGCCCTTTAAGCGGAGGACTTCACCGTGGAAACCCAAGTCATCGAATTGAGCTACGCGCTCGATACGTTCTACTTCCTGATCGCCGGTGCCTTCGTCATGTGGATGGCGGCGGGCTTCACCATGCTCGAGTCCGGCTTGGTCCGCTCGAAGAGCACCGTCGAGATCCTGACCAAGAACATTGCCTTGTTCTCCATCGCCTCGATCATGTACATGGTCGTCGGCTACAACATCATGTACGGCGACGGCGTCTCCAGCATCATCCCGGGCCTGTCGTTCTTCCTGGGCGCGGACAACACGGCGGCCGAAGTCGCGGGGAGTGGCGGTGACATCTACTACTCCAACATGGCCGACTTCTTCTTCCAGGTCGTGTTCGTGGCCACCGCCATGTCGATCGTCTCCGGCGTGGTCGCCGAGCGGATGAAGCTGTGGGCCTTCCTTGCCTTCACCGTGGTCCTCACCGGCCTGATCTACCCGATCCAGGGCTACTGGAGCTGGGGTGGCGGCATCCTGAGCGACCTGGGTTACTCCGACTATGCCGGCTCGGGCATCGTCCACTACACCGGCGCGGTCGCCGCCCTGGCGGGGGTCCTGCTGCTCGGCCCGCGCAAGGGCAAGTTCGGCCCGAACGGCCAGGTCAACGCCCTGCCGGGTGCCAACCTGCCGTTGGCGACCCTGGGTACGTTCATCCTGTGGCTGGGCTGGTTCGGCTTCAACGGCGGCTCGGAACTCAAGGTTTCTGACGTGGGTTCCGCCAACGCGGTCGCCCAGGTGTTCACCAACACCAACCTGGCCGCCGCCGGCGGTGTGGTCGCGGCGATGATCACCTCGCGCCTGACCTTCGGCAAGGTCGATCTGACCATGGTGCTCAACGGAGCACTGGCGGGCCTGGTCGCCATCACTGCCGACCCGGCCTCCCCGTCGGCCCTGCTGGCGACCGTCATCGGTGCGATCGGCGGCGTGATTGTGGTCTTCTCCATCCTCGGCTTCGAGAAGATCCGCATCGATGACCCCGTCGGTGCCCTGTCGGTCCACGGCGTGGCCGGTATCTGGGGCGTGCTGGCAGTGCTTCTGTCCAACGACGAGGCGACCCTCGGTGGCCAGTTGGCGGGTCTGGCCCTGATCGGCGGCTTCGTCTTCGTCGCCAGCCTGATCATCTGGCTGATCCTAAAGGCGGTTATGGGCCTGCGCATCAGCGATGAGGACGAGCAGGAAGGCGTCGACTCGGTCGAGTGCGGCATGGAGGCCTACCCCGAGTTCACGAGCAAATAGGGATATCCTGACAGGACGTGACGGCGCAGGGATTGTGCCGAGAGGGACCGAAGGCCCGGGCGATCGCCCGGGCCTTTTGCGTGGAAGGAAGGTTTTAGTCGGTGTCCGACGGATCGAGTTGTTCGATCGACTGTGCGCCGAGAAAGGCCTCGAATGCCGCCGCGTGTTCCTCGGGGACGCACACCCGGGCCGTGACCTGCTGCGCGTAGTCGATCGAGAGTAGCTCCCCCTGGTGGGTGTCCGTCCAGTGGCGCAAGGGTTGCTCGTCGGCGAAGCCGAATCGCAGCCGATACTGCTGCGTGGGCTGGTGCTCGGTCAGGGGAAGGTCGGCCAGCGCCTGTTGGGTGGCGCCGGAGTAGGCCCGGACCAGTCCGCCGGCGCCGAGCTTCACTCCGCCGAAGTAGCGGATCACCACCACGATGACATCGCCGATGTCTTTGTGCCGGATCACGTTGAGAATCGGTTTTCCGGCGGTGCCGCTGGGTTCGCCGGCATCGCTCATCGCCGCGCTGGCCGCGGTCTCGGGGTTGCCGATCAGGTAGGCCCAGCAGTGGTGGCGGGCGTCCGGGTAGTCGGCCATGGCGCGCTCGACGAACGCCATGGCCTCTTCGCGGCTGCTAACGGCGCCGGCCCGGGCGATAAAGCGGCTCTTCTTGATCTCGAGCTCGCGCTCGACGGTTGCTGCAGGAGTGTGGAACGAGGATGCCGACATGAGTTTTCCCGAACGGAAAAGCGCCTGCCGCTGGGCAGGCGCTCGATGAGGGTCTGGCTGCGCCGGAGTCAGCGGGCCAGCGAGGATTCGACCCGGTCGCGGGTGTCCCGTCCGGCAAGCTGTTCGACCACGGTCAGGGCGAAGTCTATCGCCACACCCGGGCCGCGGCCGGTGACCAGGTTGCCGTCGACCACCACCGCCTCGTCTACGGGCTCGGCCCCGGCGGCTTCCGTTTCGCTTACCGCGCCGGGGAAGTGCGTGAAGCGTCGACCCTCGAGCAGGCCGGCGGCGGCCAGCACTTTCGGTGCGGCACAGATCGCCGCGACCAGTCGCCCGGCGTCGGCCTGCGACCGCAGGCGATCAATCACGCGGCGATCGGCGGCCAGATTGTTGGTTCCCGGCTGCCCGCCGGGCAGGATGACCGCGTCGAAGGCCGCCTCCTCTCCGAGCAGGGTCAGGTTGGTGTCGGTGACCACCTTGGTGCCGCGTGCGCCGGTGGCGGAGTCCTCGTGCAGGCTGGCTACCGTCAGATCGATTTCCGCACGTCGCAGGATGTCCACGGTGGCGATGGCCTCGAGATCCTCGAAGCCGGGTGCCAGAAGGATGAGTGCCTTGGCTGCCATCTGTGCTTTTCCTCCAGGGTCGATTGCGGTTGGCCGATGAGGCTCCTCAGCGGTGCGTGTTCCGGCTCACGATCACCATCCCCTTGAGCAGGTTGAGGGCCTCGTAGAGCTGGTAGTCACGCAGGACCAGGGGTTCCTTGTCGTCCTCGTCCTCGTCGGTCTCGGTGCGGAATACCTCGTCCATCTCCGACTGTCCGTTGCTCAGGTGGCCGCGGAGGCTGGCCTCGGAGATCGAGAAGGCCTCCTCGATGCTGTTCACCTTGAGCTGGTGCACGGTGACGTCGGGTTCGATGCCCTCGGCCTGGATCGAGCGTCCGTCCGGGGTGAAGTAGCGGGCGGTTGTCAGGCGCAGGGCGCCGCCGTCGGACAGCGGCATGATCGACTGGACCGAGCCCTTGCCGAAAGTCTGTTCGCCGACGATCAGCGCCCGGTTGCTGTCCTGCAGCGCACCGGCGACGATCTCGGACGCGGAGGCCGAGCCACCGTTGACCAGCACCACGATGGGCGCGCCCTCGAGCCGGTCGCCCGGCGTGGCCTCGAAGCTCATCTTGGCGTCGGCAATGCGCCCCTTGGTATAGACGATGCGCCCGGAGTCGAGGAAGGCGTCGACCATCTCCACCGACCCCTGCAGCACGCCGCCGGGGTTGTTGCGCAGGTCGAGCACCAGCCCGGTGAGCGCCTGGTCGTCGTTTTCCTCGACCAGCGCATCGAGCGCGTCGAGCATCTGCTCGACGGTGCGCGACTGGAACTGCGAGACGCGGATGTAGCCCATGCCCGGCTCGAGCATTTCGTGACGCACCGACTCGGTCTTGATGATCGCGCGGGTGATGGTGAACTCCAGCGGCTCTTGTTCGCCTTCGCGCGCGATGGTCAGTTCGATGTCGGTCCCCGGCTTGCCGCGCATCATCTTGACCGCGGTTTCCAGTTCCATGTCCTGGGTCAGCTCGCCGTCAATGCGGATGATCTTGTCGTTGGCCTCGAGACCCGCCCGCTTGGCCGGGGTGTCGTCGATGGGCGCGATGACCGTCAGCACACCGTCCTTGATGCCCACCTGGATTCCCAGGCCGCCGAACTCGCCCGAGGTGGACTCGCGCAGGTTCTTGAACTCCTCGGAGTCGAGGTAGCCCGAGTGCGGATCGAGCTCGGAGATCATGCCTCGGATGGAGTTTTCGATCAGTTCCGACTCGCTGATGTCGTCGACGTAATCGGAACGTACCCGGTCGAGAACGTCGGAGTAGGTCTGCAGCAGTTCCAGCGGCACGTCGCTCGTGTCGTTGCTCGGCCGCTCGGCCATCGCGTTGATGGTGATGGCGATGGCAAAACCGAAGAAGGCGGCGATTCCGAGAGTGGTGGCTTTGCGGATCCAGGTGGTCATGTCGTTCTCTCTGGGCATGTTCGGCATACGGGCGCCCGGCGAGCAGGGTCGTGCTCCCCGCCGCGCAGGGTGCGGACTCCGCGGACGTCGCTACCGAAAGGCGGCGGATTCCTTTCGGATTGTTGGGTCATTTCGACCGTTTGCAAGCACGAATGCGGTGCCATTGAAGGCCTGTCGAGCGGGAACCCGCCGGGCGCAAGCGCAGTCGTGCAGACGTTCCCGAAGAGCGCGGTTTCCCGCGATCGGCATTCGGGCCGGGAGCACACCCACCCAAGGATAGGGCATCCCCGACGATTTGACGATCCCCGGAACGGGTGGGGTAGCCCGGTTCGGCTCATCCGTCGACGACTCGCCGCCAGGCCGCCCAGCGGGAAGGGTCGACCGGACGGTTGCGATGTCGTACTTCCACGTAGAGGCCGGTCTTGTCGGCATCCACCGTGCCCGACCGGCAGAGCGTCGTCCCGGCGGAAACGCGGTCGCCCTTGCTCACTTCCAGTGTCCGGCAGTGGGCGTACAGTGACAGGTAATTGTCGGGGTGGCGCAGCATGACCAGCTGTCCCCAGCCCTTGAGCGTCCCCGCGTAGACCACGGTGCCCTTCTCGACGGCGCGGACGGGCAGGTCGCCCTCGGCGCGGAAGGTGATTCCCTCCTGTCGCAGGCGGCCGGTGGGCATTGCCTCGCCGTAGTTTCGCCAGACGCGTCCCTCGATGGGAATGCCGGCCACGGTAGCCCCCTGGAGCCGTTCGGCCTCGGGGGGCTCCGGGTTCTGCTCGGCCTGCTCGCGAGCGCGAGCAGCGGCGCGGACCTCTCGTTCGAGGCGCTCCTTTCTTTCCAGCAGGGACTTGAGTTCGGCCTGCTGCCGGTCGAGGGTTTCCCCGAGGTCGGCCAGCAGGGCTTGCTGGCGCGCCAGGTTGTCGGCCAGCTGCCGTTGACCTTCCTCGATGGTCTTTCGGTTGCGTTCCAGTTGCGCCTCGGTCTCCCCGATCTCGCGGCGGTTGGCCTCGAGATCGGCCTGCCGCTCGGCGATCGCCCGGCGTGCGCGCTGGATCGGCTCGATCAGCGAGCGCAGATAGTGCAGGTCCCGTTGTGACTGCAATACGTCGCCCTCGGCGAGCAGGGCCTGGAGTGCCCCGCCCCGGGTCAGCGGATAGGCGGCTTGCAGGTGTTCGCGCAACTCGTCCTCGCGTTCGGCCAGCCCCTGTTCCAGTTCGGCCTCCCGCTGGCGCAGCGCCTCTCTTTGTCGCTCCAGCGCCCGACGTTCCTCTTCCAGGCGTTCGGCCCGCTGTTCGAGTTCCGCCATGGCCTCCTGGTGCCGCTCCAGCTCCTTGCGGGCCTGTTCGCGCTCGGCCCGGGTCGATTCGATCGCCTGGCGTTGCGAGTCGATTTCCTGCTCGACTTCCGCGCCGGGAGCCGTGATCGGCACGGCAAGCGCGACCATCGCCGGCAACAGCAGGATGCCGAACCATGCCCCTCGACGAGCGGTGGACCTGCAGGAAAAAGCTTGCAAGATGCCCAAGACAGACCCTGACGGTGGCGGCGCGATTATCCTTTTCCGCGTCTGGAGCAAGGGCAATCGCGACAAGAGCGGTGGAAAAGCGGTAGTATACGTACAAGAAGCAGGGATTTCGCCGACCCCGTGTGTCACCCGTGGGCGACCGCCGCGAGGTTCCTCCCGTAAATCATTGACGCGAGTCGAGGCCATGAACCTGGAAACCGAGGAATATCCTGCCATCCGCTTGATGGGTCGCTCCGAGGATATTGAGCGGGCCTCCCGTTCGCTCAAGGCCATGTCGCACCCGCTGCGGCTGAAGATCCTCTGCGTGCTGGGCGACGGTGAACTCAGCGTCCAGCAGATCGTCGAGGCGGTGGGAACCACCCAGAGCAACATTTCCCAGCACCTGGCGATCCTGCGTGACAAGGGCATCCTGGCCTCGCGCAAGGATGCCAACCGGGTGTTCTACCGCGTCTCCGACGCGCGCACCCTGCGCCTGATAAGCATGATGCAGGAAGTCTTTTGCCCGCTCGATTAGACTGCAATAAAATAATCGCATAGATGCTTCGCGCCCGCCTATGGCGGGCGTTTTTCTGATCCTTTTTCGCTTACCCGGAGAATTTTTCCCATGACCACCGATCGCTACGTTCGCATCGTTGCCGGCCTGATGATCCTCGTCACCCTGGGGCTGGCCCACGTGACCGGCCAGGCCGACCTCGGCCAGCTGTCCTGGCTGTGGCTGACCGCCTTCATCGGCCTGAATCTGTTCCAGAGCGGGATCACGCGCTTCTGCCCGCTGGATTCGATTCTGGCCAAGATGGGCGTGCGCCGCGCTTCCTGACGCGGCCCCGCTCATGGCGTGACTATCCTCAAGGCACCGCCCGGCTCGCGTCGGCGGTGCCTTGAATTTTCGTGCGCACCCCGCCATTGTAAGGCGCACTTTCCCGTGCTTTGTAGAGAAGGCCCATGCAATCGTTTGTCGATTTCCTCCTGCGCAACTGGGTGCTTTCCCTGGCGGCCCTGGTCCTGCTCGTCCTGCTGATCGGCAACGAGCTGTCCCGCCGCCTGCAGAAATTCCGCACCATCGACCCCTCCGAGGTCGCTCGCAAGGCCGGTCGCGAGGGCGTCGCCCTGATCGACGTGCGCGAGCCGAACGAGTGGCGCGAAGGCCACATCAAGGGCGCACGCCATATCCCGCTGGGCAAACTGGAGGGGCGCCTGGACGAATTGCGTGCCGAGGCGCCGCAAGAGGTGGTCATCTACTGCCGCTCCGGCAATCGTTCGGCCACGGCGGCGAACACCCTGATCAAGGGTGGTTTCGAGAATGTCAGCCACCTCGGCGGCGGCATCATCGCCTGGGAGTCGCAGAATTATCCCGTGACCCGCGGCAAGTAGGCCGAGTCATGGAAGAGCAGCAGACTCAGCCCCCCATCGTCGTCTATCAGAGCCCGCTGTGCCCCTTCTGCCACTTCGCCAAGCGCCTGCTGAAAAGACGCGGGTTGGCGTTCGAGTCGATCAACGTGCAGATCTCGCAGGCGAAAAGGGAAGAGATGATCCAGCGGGCCAAGCGCCTGACCGTGCCGCAGATCTTCATCGGCGAGACGCACGTCGGTGGCTACGATGAACTCGCCGCACTCGACCGGGATGACCGATTGATGCCGCTGGTCGAGGCCGAGGCCCGGCGGGCCGCCGGCGAGCCGCCGGTCGAAGGGGCCTGATCCGGCAGGCAGGCAGGCAGCGGTATCATGATGGTTCCGGCTGCGGAAAAGGAGTCTTGCAATGAGTGATGCCAGGCATGTGGTCTGCCCCAGTTGCGGTGCGATCAACCGGCTGCCTGCCGAGCGGCTGGGCGGCGGCAAGTGCGGTCGCTGTGGCGGGGCGCTGTTCCCCGGCCGTCCGGTGACGCTGGACGAGGCGAGTTTCGAGCGCCATGTCGGCCGCAACGACCTGCCGGTACTGGTCGACTTCTGGGCGGAATGGTGCGGTCCCTGCAAGATGATGGCGCCGGTGTTCGACCAGCTGGCCCGCGACTACAACGGGCGGCTGGTGGTCGCCAAGCTCGAGACCGAGCGTGCCCCGGGCGTCTCGACCCGCTTCGGAATCCGCAGCATTCCCACGCTGATCCTCTTCTCCGGCGGCCGCGAGGTCGACCGCCTTTCCGGCGCGATGCCGGCCGCCCAGCTGACCCAGTGGCTGGCCGGTCACGGCATCCGCTGACCCCTATCCCCAACGGACAAACGACAACCCAACAGGAACGACTGACATGGCAGAGGGTGAACAGAACGCGGCCGGCAACGGCCAGGACGAACAGCAGTTCTTCGTGCAGAAGATCTACCTCAAGGACCTGTCCTTCGAGTCGCCGCAGGCTCCGGACATCTTCACCCGCAACGGCTGGACGCCGGAAGTGAGCGTCCAGGTGGGTAACAACGCCACTCGCCTGGCGGACACGGCCTTCGAGACCGAGCTGACCATCACGGTCACCGCCACGCACGAGGAGAAGACCATCTACCTGGCGGAGGTGAAGTACGCCGGCGTGTTCACCATAAAGGGCTTCGAGGACGCCACCCGTCGCCAGTTGCTGGGCGCCTACTGCCCCACCCTGATCTTCCCCTATATCCGCGAGACGGTCAGTGACCTGGTGATGAAGGGCGGCTTCCCGCAGATGGTGCTCCAGCCGATCAACTTCGACGCGCTCTACCAGCAGCACGAGCAGCAGCAGAACGCCGAGGCCGCGCCGGAAAGCCGGCCGCAGTAAGGTCGACCGGGGCTGGGATATGGCCGGATCGAAACCAACCCGTAAGTACCCCCGCATCGCCGTGCTAGGCGCCGGCTCCTGGGGCACGGCGCTGGCCTCGCTGCTCGCCGGCAACGGCGCGTCCGTGCGGCTCTGGGCGCGCGACTGCGGGCATGCCGCCCGCATCGACGCCGAGCACCAGAATGCCCGCTACCTGCCCGGGGTCGAGCTCGCATCGACCCTGCGGGCTACCTGCGATCTTGCCCACGCGGTCGAGGGCGCCGACCAGGTCTGGCTGGTGCTGCCGACCAAGATCCTGGGCGAGTTCCTCGCCGAACACGCCGAGGCACTGCCGCGCTCGGCGATCTACGTGAGTGCCTCCAAGGGTTTCGAGCCCGGCTCCGGCGCGCGCATGGACGAACTGGTCGCCCGCGCGCTGGGCGAAGTGCCTTTCGCGGTGGTCTCCGGGCCGACGTTTGCCATCGAGGTCGCCCACGGCAAGCCGGCGGCGCTCGCCGTGGGCAGCCGCGACCCGGAAGTGGCCGAGGCGGTGGCGGCTTCGCTGCGCAACGATCATATCCGCTGTTATCCCAACGACGACGTCATCGGCATCGAGCTCGCCGGCGGCCTGAAGAACGTGCTGGCCATCGCCGCGGGGGTCTCTGACGGCTTCGGTTTCGGCGCGAACACCCGTGCGGCGCTCATCACCCGCGGGCTGGCCGAGATCATGCGTCTGGGCGAAGCGATGGGCGCGCGGGCGGAAACCTTCACCGGCCTGGCCGGTCTGGGTGACCTGGTGCTGACCTGTACGGACGATCACTCGCGCAATCGGCAGTTCGGACTGCGGCTGGCGCGAGGCGAATCCATGGAGGAGGCGGTGACCGGTATCGGTCAGGCCGTCGAGGGCATCAGCGCCGCGCGCGAGGGGCACCGGCTGGCGCAGGGGCATGGTCAGGACATGCCGATCACCGAGGGTGTCTACCGCGTGCTGTTCGAGGGGCTGCCCGCCCGCCAGGCGGTGACCGAGCTGCTCACGCGCGAGCCGCGTTCCCACGAGGGCTGAAACGGTCTCGCTCGCCGGGGGGACTCAGTCGGCTACCGGCACGATTTCGCGGATCTCCGCCCGGTGCTCGCGCACCACGAAGCGCACGTCGAGATCGTCGATGCGCATGCCGTAGACCCGATCCGGGTCGTCATGGAAGGCCGGGCGCGGGTCCTGCGCCAGGGTCTGCTCGATCAGTGCCACGGTCCGGTCGTCCAGTCGCTCCAGCCACGACTCGGCTTGGCCCCAGATCACCGCGAGCCGTTCCGGTGCGGCGCTGGCCCAGCCACCGCGACTGTCGGGCGGGCAGTCGGCGTAAGGAACATGCGGCTTGACGTCGAGGATCGGTGTGCCATCGAGCAGGTCGATGCCGCCGAGATGCAGGCGCACGCCCCCTTCCCTCTTCTCGAGGTCGATCAGTCGTACCACCGACAGGCCGATGGGATTGGGCCGCACCGGCGAACGCGTGGCAAACACGCCCATCCGCCGGTTGCCGCCTAGCCGGGGCGGTCGTACGGTGGGGCGATTACCCGGCGTCATGCGCTGCTTGGCGTGGAACAGCCAGACCAGCCACAGGTGGGAAAAGTCTTCTATCCCCTGCCAGGCCGCCGGCTGCTGCCATTCCGGCCTCGGCACGAGCACGCCCGTGGCGGCCGGGACGATGCCCGATTGCCGGGGAATGCCGAAGCCTTCCCGGTAGGGGCTTTCGATGAGGCCGATCGGTTCCATGCGCCGGTGTTCGTTCATCGCTCGTCTCCGCTGCCGGGGAATGCCAGTTGTCGCCACGCCTCGAAAAAGGCCACGGCCGCGGCATTGGCGAGGTTCAGGCTGCGTGAATTCGGCACCATGGGCAGATAGAGCCGCTGTGACGCCGGCAGACCGTCGAGGATCGTCTCCGGGAGGCCGCGCGTCTCGGGACCGAACAGCAGGACGTCGTCGTCTCGATAGCGGATCCGGTCGTAGCGTGTGGCGCCGCGCGTCGAGAAGGCCAGCAGTCGGCCCGGTGCCGCGTGGCGTGCCGTCTCCAGATCGGCGTGGCGACGGACATGGGCCAGCTGGTGGTAGTCGAGCCCGGCACGCCGCAACGCCTTGTCCGAGAGCGAGAAGCCCAAGGGCTCGACCAGGTGCAGGGTCGAACCGGTGTTGGCGCACAGCCGGATCAGGTTGCCGGTGTTCGGCGGGATCTCGGGTTCGAACAGCATGATCGACGGCATTTTGGCATTATAGGCTCAACGCTGACGGGGGCGAGCGCCTCCGCCCACGAAACACGCGAGAAGAGGTGAAGGCATGAAGGTACTGGTTATCGGTGGTGGCGGTCGCGAGCACGCGCTGGCGTGGAAGATCGCGCAGTCGCCGCGGGTCGAGACGGTCTTCGTCGCCCCCGGCAATCCGGGCACGGCCGCCGAGGCCAAGTGCAGGAACGTGCCGATTTCCGCGACGAACGTCGGCGAAATGGTGTCCTTCGCTGCCGAAAACAGGGTCGACCTGACCGTGGTCGGCCCCGAGGCGCCGCTGGTCGAAGGCGTGGTGGACACCTTCCGCGATGCCGACTTGGCCATTTTCGGCCCGACGCGCGAGGCCGCGCAGCTGGAGGGCTCCAAGGCCTTCGCCAAGGAGTTCATGGAACGTCACGGCATCCCGACCGCAAAGTACCGGGTGTTCGACACGGCCGCGCCGGCCATCGACTTCGTCCACGAGCACGGCGCGCCGTTGGTGGTGAAGGCCGACGGCCTGGCCGCCGGCAAGGGCGTGATCGTCGCGCAGAGCATCGACGAGGCCGAGGCGGCCATCCGCGACATCTTCGCCGGCCAGTTCGGCGCCGCCGGCGCCCGCGTGGTGGTCGAGTCATTCCTCGAAGGCGAGGAGGCGAGCTTCATCGTGATGGTCGACGGCGAGCACATCCTGCCGATGGCCTCCAGCCAGGACCACAAGCCCCGCGACGAGGGCGACCGCGGTCCCAATACCGGCGGCATGGGCGCCTACTCGCCCGCCCCGGTCCTCAGTGAGGCCATGATCGCGAAGGTGATGGAGACCGTGATCGAGCCGACCGTGAAGGGCATGGCCCTCGATGGCCTGCCCTACACGGGCTTTCTCTACGCCGGGCTGATGATCGGTTCCGACGGCGAGCCGCAGGTGCTCGAGTTCAATTGCCGCTTCGGCGACCCGGAGACCCAGCCGGTGCTGATGCGCCTGGAGAGCGACCTGGTCGACCTGATCGAGGCGGGCGTCGCGGGCAAGCTGGATCAGGTGACCGCCGAGTGGACCGACAAGGCCGCCGTGGGCGTGGTGCTCGCTTCCGCCGGCTATCCGGAAAGCTCGTCGAAGGGCGACGTCATCACGGGTCTCGACCGGCTGCCCGCAGGCGTCAAGGCCTTCCACGCCGGCACGGCGGAGAAGGACGGCCAGATCGTCACCAACGGCGGGCGGGTGCTTTGCGTCACCGCGCTGGGCGAGACCGTGGAGGCCGCGCAGAAGGCCGCCTATGCCGGCGTCGACAAGGTGCAGTTCGAGGGCGGATTCTGTCGACACGATATCGGATGGCGAGCCATTGGCCGCTGACCGGTTTTCGCGCCACGCCCGCTTGTCATTCGATGCAACGGACTATTCCTGTTCGACGTGCTCGTGCTCCTCTTCCTCGACCAGTGGCACGTCGCCGAGTTGCCACCAGCCGAAGGTGGCCAGTCCCAGCGTCAGCAGTATCATCAGGATGATGGCTCCGATCCGGGGTTTCATGACTATTCCTCCTCGCTGTGATCGGTGCGCTTGCGGCCGGTGACCATGGCGCGGGGCAGGTTCTCGCGATGCTGCAGGCTGCTGAACAGTACCCCCAGTACGTGCAGGCCGATCAGGGCGAGGGTGAAGTTGGCGAGGAACTCGTGGACGTCCTCCAGCGCTTCCTCTCCACTCTCCCCGGCCAGGCCGAGCTGGCTGACGAACCCGGACAGGGCCTGCCCCGGCTCGGCACCCAGCAACAGCATGCCGAGCACGGTGGTGGCCAGCAGCGAGCCCATCAGGGTGAGGACCATGACGCCCCCGACCGGATTGTGGCCGAGAAGGCGGCGCGGTCTGCCCGAGAGCATTGCCTTGACGTAGTCGAGCACGATCCGGGGGCGACGCACGAAGTCGGCGAACCGGGCGTGTTCCGATCCCACAAAGCCCCAGGCAATCCGCAGCACCACCAGGCTGAAAACGAGATAGCCCGCCCAGACGTGTACGCCGATCCAGTCATCCTCGACCAGGTAGGCCGTGAAGAAGCCGCCCACCAGCAGCCAGTGAAACAGCCGCACGAAGCGGTCCCAGACGGGTACGGTGTGGCCGTTGTTCATTTCTATGGCCCTCTCGGTCGTGTAGGTAACCGACAGGTTGCGCGGCTATTCTGAAATGCCCCTGAAAGAACCGCGGGAATTCCGGGTGGATGCCGATGGCGGAAAATCTGCTTGACTGGATGTCCCCACCCGATTGCCGAGACCGCCTGGAGAGCCCCATGAGACGACCTGTCCTTTCCCTGCTGGCCGGAATGCTCGCTGCACTGGCCGCGCCACCGGGCCTGGCAGCCGAGGAACCGCTCACGGCTGGTGCCCCCGCGCCCGCCTTTGCCCTGCCCGACCAGGAGGGGGAGATTCGTCGACTGGAAGACTACCGTGGCCAGTGGCTGGTGCTGTATTTCTATCCCAAGGACGACACACCCGGATGCACCACCGAGGCCTGCAGCTTCCGTGACAACATCAACCGGCTGATCGGGAAGGATGCGGCGGTGCTGGGGGTGAGCATGGACAGCGTGGAGAGCCACGCGGCATTCGCCGCCGAG
>JBNJFM010000008.1:0-62301 GCA_051746865.1 Pseudomonadota bacterium
AGTCGCCCGTGCTCCGCGTTGCGATGTCTTGACGTGGCCACCGGCACGCCGGCGACATCGCGCCTTGATCACGAACGACTCGCCAAGCCAGAGTGGCATCGGATTCGTGCAGACCTTCCCTGGCTCAACCGTCACATGGGCCAGATCCAGAGGATGGCGGGTACCGCGGCCGCCACGACGAGCAGCGAGAGGGGCAGGCCCATGCGCCAGTAGTCGCCGAAACGGTAGCCGCCCGGCTCCATGACCAGGGTGTTGGACTGGTGCCCGATGGGGGTGAGAAAGGCGCAGGAGGCCCCGATGGCCACGGCCATCAGGAACGGGTCTGCCGAGGCGTTCATGCCCTCGGCCAGCTGGATCGCCACCGGCGCGGCCAGCACCGCGGCCGCGGCGTTATTGATGACGTTCGAGAGCAGCATGACCGTGGTGATCAGGGTGGCCAGCATCAGCGCCGGCGGTGCCGAGCCGCCCAGGTCCAGTAGCCGGTCGGCGATCAGGGCCGATCCGCCGGTGGTCTCGAGTGCCTGCCCGACGGGCAGCAGGGCGGCCAGCAGGACGATGATGCGCATGTCGATGCTGTCGTAGATTTCTCCCAGGGGAATCAGGCGGGCGAGCACCATGGCCACGGCGCCGGCGATCAGGCCCATCGCTGCCGGGACGACTTGCAGGGCGACCAGCGCCAGGCTCGCCAGGAAGATGGCGCTGGCGGTCAGGACCCGTCGCGGTCGAGTGATCCGCAGACCCCGTGAAGCCAGCGGCAGGCAGCCAAGCGTGTTCAGCGCCGACTGCAGGGTGTCCTCGCTGCCCTGGAGCAGCAGGATGTCGCCGGGAACGAAACGGATGCGGCCGATGCGTTCGCGCAACCGTTTGCCCTGACGTGCCACCGCGAGAATGTTGACGCCATGCCGTTCGCGAAGATCGAGCCGTTCGGCCGTCTTGCCGACCAGCGTCGAGCCGGTGGTGACGATGGCCTCGACCAGGCTCAGCTCGCTGCGATCCGGCGTCTCGGGTTCCGAAGCGCTGTCTTCGCGTTCGTCGTCTTCCCTGTTGGTCTTGTCGTCCTTCTCGTCTTCCTGGCGTGATGGCAGCTCGAGTCCCGTGACGTCGATGAGCGTCTTGAGACTGTCCGAATCCGCCTCGACCAGCAGGATGTCATCGGTTCGCAGCACCTCGTGGGTGGAGGGCACTTCCTTGCGCTTGCCCTCGCGCACCAGCCCGACCACCAGCACGTCCGCATCCTCCCGCACCGCGGCCAGGAGTTCGTGGAGCGAGTGTCCGGTGAACTTGCTGTCCTCCGGCACGTGAAGCTCGGTCAGGTAGGCGGAAATCTCGAACAGTTCGTCGGAGTCGTCCGCTCGACGGCGCTGCGGCGTCAGGCGCCAGCCGATCAGGGCAATGAAGGCCAGCCCGACGAGAGTGATGGCCAGCCCCACCGGCAGGAAGTCGAACATGGCGAACGCGGACCCGGCTTCCTCGGCGCGGAAGGTAGCGATGATGATGTTCGGCGGGGTGCCGATCATCGTCAGGGTTCCGCCCAGCAGGGAGCCGAAGGCCAGCGGCATCAAAAGGAAGGAGGGCGATCGCCCTCCGTGGCGGGCCATCCACACGGCGACCGGCATGAACAGGGCCAGTGCGCCGACGTTGTTGATGAAGGCCGAGGCGATGGCCACCACGCCGGTCAAGGCGGTCACCTGGACCCAGGGGCGATCGCCCACCCGCGTGAGCGAACGGGCCAGTGTGTCCACGACGCCGGCATTCAGCAGCCCGCGGCTCAGGGCCAGCACGGCGGCCACGGTGACCACGGCTGGATGCCCCAGTCCGGAGAACATCTCGTCGGCCGGCACCAGCCCGGCGCCGGCCGTGACCAGCAGGGCGACCAGGGCGACGATGTCGTATCGCCAGCGCCCCCAGGCGAACAGGGTCAGCGTGACGGCCAGGATGCCGAAGATGATCCAGTGGTCGGCAGTCACTCCGGCAGCTCCGCGATGGTTGCCGGAGGCGATGCGCTCGCCGCGGGATCAGGGTGGAGGCCAGTGTCGGTCATGATAGGTTCCAGTCTAGGCAATCGTCCGGACGAATGGCGGGGGCTCCCGTACCCGCTGAACCGTCCGCCACGGTGGAAGCCCGGGATTGCGGCGGTCGTGACCGGGGTGGTGCCTTGTCCGTGAGGTGTTTCTTGAGCGGAGGGTGAGAGCGGTGATCCGTTGTGTGTTGTTCGACTTCGGTGGCGTCATTGCCGAGGAGGGGTTCCGCCGGGCGCTGGTGGAGGCTGCCCGGAGGCACGGGCTGGATGCCGATACCCTGCTTGGCCAGGCGATGGATGCCGTCTACGAGTCGGGTTTCGTCCTCGGGCGAGGCGACGAGGATGACTTCTGGGCCGCGTTGCGGGCGAAGGCCTCGCTTCCGGAAGAGTTTTCCGCCTTTCGTGACCGGGTGCTGCAGGGGTTCGAGTTGCGTCCCTCCATGCTGGCGCTGGTCGACGAGCTTCGCCAGCGAGGCCTGACGGTCGCCATTCTTTCCGACCAGACCCACTGGCTCGACGAGCTGGACCGGCGGGACGGCATCTATCGCCACTTCGATCGCGTGTTCAACAGCTACTACCTCGGCAAGGGCAAGCGCGATCCGACCCTGTTCCGGGACGTCCTCTCGGAACTGGGATTCGCCCCGGAGGAATCGCTGTTCGTCGACGACAGCGCCGGTCATGTGGAGCGAGCACGCGCGATGGGGCTCGAGGCGGTGCATTGCCCCGATCCGTCACCCTGCATCGAGGAGGTGAGGCGGCAAGTGGGCATCGAAGTGAGCTAGCTCCCCACCCGCGTCGCGTCCTGCCACCAGTCCGGCAATTCGGCGATGCTGTCGATCACGGCGGTCGGACGGATGCCCAAATCGAGGTCGTCTGCACGGAACTTGCCGGTGCGCACCTGGATGGCGGCCAGCCCGGCCTGCATGGCGGCATCGACATCGCCGCGGATGTCATCTCCGATCATCACCGCCTCCGACGGCGCGACCCCGAGCGATGCCAGCGCCGCTTCGAAGAACCCGCGGCCGGGCTTGCCCAAGACCACGGCCTCGATCCCCAGGGCATATTCAAGCGCCCGAACGAAGGGACCGGCATCCAGGCGTGGGCCGTCCTCGGCCTGCCAGTAGCGGGTCAGGCCGAGAGCCACCATCGGGGTGCCGGGGTGATCGAAGAGCAGGCGGAAGGCGCGGTTGAGGGTGTGGAAGTTCCAGGATTCGCCGAGGTCGCCGATGACCACTGCCGCGGCCTGTTCGGCACCGGGTGGGGCGAGTGGCAGGTCGGCGAACTCCGCCCGGGTCCGCTCGGGGACGAATGTCGCCACCGGCCCGTCGGCGTGGCGGTGCAGCCAGTCACTCGCGGCGACCGGCGGCGTCACGATCTCGTCGATGCCGGCGGCGATGCCCATCCTGGCAAGCTTCGCCACCAGTGCCTCGCGCGGACGTGAGGTGGTGTTGGTCAGGAACCGGAACGGGATGGCATGCTCCTGGCACCAGCCGAGAGCCTCTGCCGCTCCCGGGATCGGGCGCTCGCCCTCGTAGAGCACGCCGTCCATGTCGAAGAGGATCGCTTTCATCGTTCGTCTCCCTCCCGGGTCGATCCTGCGTACGGGCCGCGATGGCAGCCTTTGCTATGATGGCCGCCCCGCACGGCCCGGCCGTGTGAGCATGGATCGACCTGCAACCCAACGCATGACAGCCAACGACAAGCCTATGCCAAGTCAAGACAAGCCGCCGGTGGTCCTTTCCGGCATCCAGCCCTCCGGCCAGTTGCTCATCAGCCACTACGTCGGCGCGATCCGCAACTGGGTGAACATGCAGGACACGCACGACGCGCTGTTCATGCTGGTCGACCTGCATGCGATCACCGTGCGTCAGGACCCGGCCGAGTTCCGCTCGCGCTGCTACGACTTCCTCGCCCTGTACCTGGCCTGCGGGCTCGATCCGGACAAGAGCACGCTGTTCGTCCAGTCACACGTCCCCGCGCATGCCGAGCTGGGCTGGGTGCTCAACTGCTATACCTACATGGGTGAGCTCGAGCGCATGACCCAGTTCAAGGACAAGTCGCAGCGCCACCAGGCCAACATCAACGCCGGGCTGTTCGACTATCCCGTGCTGATGGCCGCCGACATCCTGCTCTACCAGGCCACCCACGTGCCGGTCGGCGCCGACCAGAAGCAGCACTTGGAGCTCACTCGCGATCTGGCCATGCGCTTCAACAAGCTCTACGGCGACATCTTCACCGTGCCCGAGCCGTTCATCCCCAAGGCCGGGGCGCGCGTGATGTCGTTGCAGGACCCGACCGCCAAGATGTCGAAGTCCGATCCCAGCGAGGCCAGCTACGTCGCATTGCTCGACGAGCCGAAGAAGATCCTCAAGAAGTTCAAGAAGGCGGTCACCGACTCGGACATGGATATCCGCTTTGACCCGGAGAACAAGCCGGGCGTGTCCAATCTGATGACCTTGCTGTCGATCTTCGGTGACGAGTCGATCGAGTCGATCGAGAGCCGCCTGGCCGGCGAGGGCTACGGCAAGCTCAAGGTCGAGACCGGCGAGGCGGTCATCGCCCACCTCGAACCGATCACGGCCCGCTACCGCGAGATCCGAGCCGACGAGGCGGGGCTGGACGCCATCCTGGCCAAGGGCGCCGAGCGCGCGGCCGCCCGCGCCCGCCCGACACTCCAGCGGGCCTTCGACGCGCTGGGCTTCCTGCCGCGTCCCGACATCCTCGGCTAGTTCGAGATGGCCGCCGACCGCCGCATCCCGCCGACCGTCCGCTGCCGCGCGCCGTCCCCGGCCCTGCAGTGGGCGCACACGGTCGAGGCCGTGGTCGCTCACGAGCGGGCCCTGTTCGCCGAGGGGGTCGATGCCTATGGCCTGATGGTGCAGGCCGGCACGGCCGCCTTCGATGAAATGCGCGAGCGCTGGCCGGCGGCGCGCCGGGTCGCCGTACTGGTCGGTCCGGGACAGAACGGCGGTGATGGTCTGGTGGTCGCTCGTCTGGCCCGCGAGGCCGGCCTGTCCGTCGACCTGCTCGGCTGGAAGCGACCCGAGTTCACCCAGGGGGCAGCGCGTGCCTGGCAGGCGCTACGCGAGCGCGACGCCGACATCGACGTGATGGTCGAGCCCGACGGCATTCGGGAGGTGCTGGCCCGGGCCGACGTGGTGGTCGACGCCCTGTTCGGCATCGGGCTGTCGCGTGCCATCGAGGGCCGTGCCGCCGGTTTCATGCAACGGGTGGGCGAGTGCCTGGGCGACCTCCCGGTTGCGTCCCGCCCCGCCGTGCTGGCGGTGGATGCGCCCTCGGGCCTGAATTGCGATACCGGTGCGGTCGATCCGCTGACCCTGTCGGCGGATGCCACGGTGACCTTCCTCGGCATCAAGCGGGGGCAGGTCACCGGTGCCGGCGTGGCTCGTTGCGGCGAGCGGGTGCTGGCGGAGTTTGGCTACCCCATGACCGAGGCGACGCCCGGTTCGCTGCGGCTGCTGCACGGCGACTGGTCGCTCGCTCCGCGTGCGCTCGATGGGCACAAGGGCAGCTTCGGTACCGTGCTGGTGGTGGGCGGAAACCGGGGCATGCCCGGGGCGGCGCGACTGGCGGCGGAGGCCGTCCTGCGCAGCGGGGCGGGCAAGGTGATCGTCGCGACCCACCCGGCGCATGCCGCCACGCTCAACGTCGGTCGCCCGGAACTGATCGTCCATGCCGTGGAAGAGGGCGGGGATCTGGCGCCGTTGCTCGATCAGGCCACTGCGGTGGTGTTCGGTCCGGGGCTGGGGCGGGATGCCTGGGCCGAGTCGATGCGCGACGGCTTGCGATCCGACCGCCGACCGATGGTGGCCGACGCCGACGGACTGCGATTGCTGGTGCCGGATGCCTTGGCCGAGCGGCCACTGGTGATCACGCCGCATCCCGGCGAGGCGGCCGAACTGCTCGAATGCCCGGTGGCCGAGGTCAATGCCGACCGCCCGGTCACCGCCCGGCGGCTGGCCGAGAGGTGCGGGGGCACGGCGGTGCTCAAGGGCGCGGGCAGCGTGATCGCCACCGAGGAGTCGCTGGCCGTCTGCCTGCGCGGCAGCCCGGCACTGGCCACCGCCGGCAGTGGCGATGTCCTCTCCGGGGTGATCGGCGGCCTGCTGGGACTGGGTTTCCCGGCTGGCGAGGCGGCCGAGGCGGGCGTGAGCCTGCACGCGCTGGCCGGCGAGATCGAGGCCCAGAGCCGTGGCACCTGGGGAGCGGCGGCCCTGGATTTCCTCGATCCGCTGCGTGGTCTGCTCAACGGCCGGCTCGAAGCCGAACGTCCCGCTTTTTCGTCCCATCGGCCCGGGCGGTTGGAGAACAGGCCATGAGCGCGGGATCTTCCCGGCACTTTTCCCGGCTCGACCAGCCGGCCGTGGAGGCGCTGGCCGGGCACTTGGCGGCGAGCGCCCCGCCGACCGGCATTCTGTCGCTGGAAGGGGGGCTCGGTGCGGGCAAGTCGACCTTCGCGCGGGCCTTCTTGCGCTCGCTGGGCGTGACCGGCACGGTGCGCAGTCCCACCTATACCCTGGTCGAGCCCTACGACATCAGCCATGCCCGTGGGCCGCGGCGTGTGCTGCACCTGGATCTCTATCGGCTCGGCGATCCCGATGAGCTCGACTACCTGGGCGTTCGAGACGAACTCGACCAGGCCCTGTTGTTGATCGAGTGGCTTGAGCAGGCCGGCGACAGCCTTTCGCCCGATCTTCGCCTGTCACTGTCCGGGGAACCCTCCAGCCCGGCGTATCGGGACCTGACCTTCCGCGCCGTCTCTCCGGCCGGGCGGCACTGGCTGGAGCGCCTCCTCGACTGAATCCCGCCCGGGAAGCGCTCCACCTGTTGTCTTTTTTCAACTGGCTCAAAAACACAACATCTGGTGTGTTTTGGGCGGGGTCTGCGCCATATTTTGTGAAAACAAATCTAGCATCCGGTTTAGCAGTCGCCCCTATCTCGTTGCCTTTGTTGAAAAAATCCCGTTTTGTTCCAAACTGTAGGCATCATGGAGGCCGAGAAGGTCCGGGGTCGCATCGACGGAGGTGGGACATGAAAGAACAGTTAGCCAGCATCATCGGGACGGCAACGGATTCCGAACGGCGTCGCTTTCTCCGGGCGGCTGTCGGGACGGGTCTGGCCGCCTCGGGTCTGATCGCCGGCACGGCGCGGGCGGCGAATCTCGTTGACGTCTCGGCGGCCGACGGGGCTCGCCACGAGGCCTTCACCCGCTATGTCCTGCGACTCTCCAACCCGGTCGATTTCGACACCCTCCTGCTCGACAACCCGTTGCGGGCGGTGGTGGACGTACGCAACACCTGGCTCGGGGACATTGCCCTGCCGTCCGTGTCCGGTTCGCCGGTGGTTGAGCGGGTGCGGTCCGGGATCCGCAACGGCACCGATCTTCGGCTGGTGTTCGACCTCAAGCGGCGCACGCGGCCGCAGGTCCTGATCCTTCCACCAACGGACGATCGCTATCACCGGCTGGTGATCGACCTGCCCCACGGCGGGGGGGAGCGCACCGTGGTGGCCGAGCGGCCGGACCTGCCCCGGGAGGAGGCGTCGCTGCAGTCGGAGCCCGGCGGATTCCGCGACCTGGTGGTGGCGATCGACCCGGGCCATGGCGGCAAGGACCCGGGCGCTATCGGCCGCCGCGGTACGCGGGAGAAGGATATCGTCCTGAACATCGGATTGCAGTTGCGCGACCTGATCGCCGCGACACCGGGGCTGCGCCCGGTGATGACCCGGGAGGATGACCGTTACATCCACCTGCGCGAGCGCACCCGGATTGCCCGGAAGCACGGTGCGGACCTGTTCATCTCCGTGCACGCCGACGCTTTCCGTCTCGCTTCGGCCAAGGGGGCCTCGGTCTACTGCCTGAGCCAGAACGGGGCGAGCTCGGAAGCCGCGCGCTGGTTGGCGGCCAAGGAGAACAGCGCCGATTTCGTGGGCGGAGCGTCCCTGTCCGGCCACGACGAGGACGTCGCCTCGGTGCTGCTCGATCTGGCGCAGACCAAGACTCTCGAGAGCAGCCTCGACTTCGGTGATCGCGTGCTCGACAACATCGGCGGCGTCGCCCGGCTGCACAAGAGCGAGGTCCAGCAGGCCGGCTTTGCCGTGCTCAAGTCGCCGGATATCCCCTCGATCCTCGTCGAGAGCGCCTTCATCAGCAACCCGGAAGAGGAGATGCGCCTGCGCTCGTCGGACTACCAGCGCGAGATCGCGCGCTCCATTCTCAAGGGTGTCAACAGCTTCTACACGGCCCACGCCCCGCAGGGTACCCGCTACGCGATGCTCTGACGCATCCGCCCGGCTTGTCTCGGCGGGAGCGAGCGGGCGACAATGCGCGTTTTGCCCTGCAGGGAATCCATGCCCGAAATACGTGCGCTGCCACAGTCCCTGGTCAACCAGATCGCCGCCGGCGAGGTCGTCGAACGGCCGGCCAGCGTCGTCAAGGAACTCGTGGAAAACGCCCTGGACGCCGGTGCCGATCGCATCGAGATCCAGGTGGTCGCCGGCGGGGTCAAGCAGCTTTCCGTTCGTGACAACGGGCACGGTATGTCGCCCGAGCAGATGCCGCTCGCCCTCGCTCCCCATGCGACCAGCAAGATCCGCGACCTCGACGATCTCGAAGCGGTGGCCAGTCTGGGCTTTCGCGGCGAGGCGCTGGCGAGCATCCAGTCGATCTCTCGGTTGAGGCTAGTTTCCCGCGCGGCGGATGACGAGCATGGCTGGGAGCTGGATGCCGGGGTCGACGCCGAGCCGCGGCCGACGCCGGCGAAGCCAGGCACCTGGATCGACGTGCGCGATCTGTTCTTCAACGTGCCGGCGCGGCGCAAGTTCCTGCGCACCGAGCGGACCGAGTTCGGTCACATCGACCAGTTGGTACGACGTCTGGCGCTGGCCAATCCCGGGGTGTCGTTCTCGTTGACGCACAATGGCCGGGCGGTGCTCGAGTTGCCCCGCGTGGGCAGCGACGAGATCGACCGGCGCGTGGCGGCAACGCTGGGCAAGGGCTTTCTCGAGGAGGCGCGCGAGATCGACGCCTCGGCATCGGGTCTCGCCTTGCAGGGGCTGGTCGCCAGCCCGCAATATGCCCGGTCCTCCACGGACCAGCAGCTGTTCTTCGTCAACGGCCGGGTGGTGCGCGACCGCCTGATCGCCCACGCGGTACGCCGCGCCTACGCCGACGTGCTGCATCACGCGCGGCATCCCGCCTACGTGCTCTCGCTCTGGCTCGACCCGGCCGCGGTGGATGTCAACGTCCATCCGACCAAGGCCGAGGTGCGCTTCCGTGATGCGCGCTCGGTGCACGACTTTCTCTTCCAGACGGTCCACCGGGCACTGGCCAGGCCGGGGGCGGGTGACGAGCCCGCCGTGGTGCGCCCGGCCCCCGAGGCGCCGACGGGAGACTCCACGGCGTCGTTTGGCCGGCCGGTGGGTTCACCGGCGGGCGGTGCCGTGCCGCGGCTGGCAGGTGCCGGCGTCCCGTCGCCGGCGGCTAGCCAGGGCTATCTTTCCCTTCTGCGCCAGGGGCAGGCGGAGAGTCAGCCCGGTCCGGGCGGCGTACGCGAGCCGGCTCCGGTGGCCGACGACACGCCGCCGCTGGGTTACGCGGTCGCGCACCTGGGCGGGGTCTACATCCTGGCGCAGAATCGCGACGGGCTGGTGATCGTGGATGCGCATGCCGCCGCCGAGCGAATCACCTACGAGCGGCTCAAGGAGCGATATCGCCATCAGGGACTGGCCGGCGCGCCGCTGCTGCTGCCGGTCGACCTGCGCGTCTCGCCGGGCGAGGCCGACTCCTTCGAGGACTTCCGCGAGGCGTTCGCCGCCGCCGGAGTGGTGCTCGACCGGGTCGGACCGGAGCAGGTGCGTGTGCGCGAGGTGCCGGTGATGCTGCGCGAGGGCGACATCGAGGCGCTGGCGCGTGACATGCTCGCCGAGCTGCGACGCGTTCCGCTCGAACCGGGGATGATTCGCTCGAGCGTGGTCGATGACCGGATCGACGAGATTCTTTCCACCATGGCCTGTCACGGCTCGGTGCGGGCCAACCGCCGGTTGAGCGTCGAGGAGATGAACGTGCTGCTGCGCGACATGGAACGCACCGAGCGCAGTGACCAGTGCAATCACGGTCGCCCGACCTGGCGGGAGATCTCCCTACAGGAGCTCGACCGCTGGTTCATGCGGGGGCAGTGATGGGCGGTTCGTCGTCTCGGCGCGTGCCGATCGTCGCCATCGCCGGCCCCACGGCCTCCGGCAAGACGGCCCTGGCGATGCGTCTGGCCGACCGGCTGCCGGTTTCCATCATCTCGGTCGACTCGGTGATGATCTATCGCGGCATGGATATCGGCTCGGCCAAGCCCTCGCCCGACTTGCTGGCGCGCTACCCGCACGCGCTGGTCGATATCCGCGACCCGGCGGAGAGCTACAGCGTCGAGCGCTTCTGCCAGGATGCCCTGGCGGCCATCGAGACGGCCCGCGCGCAGGGGCGGGTGCCGCTGCTCGTCGGCGGCACGATGATGTACTTCCAGGCCCTGTTCCAGGGGTTGTCGCGCCTGCCGGCCAGTGACCCGTCCATCCGCGAACGGCTCGCTGCCGAGGCCGCGGAGAAAGGCTGGCCGGCTTTGCACCGGCAGCTGGCGGAGGTTGACCCGGTGGCCGGCCGGCGTATCCATGCCACCGATCCGCAACGTATCGGCCGGGCGCTGGAGGTCTATCTGGGTACCGGGAAGAGCCTGACCGACTGGCAGCGCGACAATCCCCCGCGTTCGCCACTGGCAGGCGAATCCGCCCTGCAGATCACCCTGTGGCCGGCGAGCACCGCCCACACCCGGCAGGCCGTCGCCGAGCGCTTCGACGCGATGCTGGAGGCTGGTCTCGTCGACGAGGTGCGCCGTCTCTACGAGCGGGGTGACCTGCACCCGGGGTTGCCGTCGATCCGGGCGGTGGGCTATCGCCAGGTCTGGGCATATCTCGCCGGGGAGTGGGGTTTCGAGGAGATGCGCCGGCGGGCGATCACCGCCACGCGCCAGCTGGCCAAGCGGCAGCGGACCTGGCTGCGCTCGGCGCCGGGCTGGGAGGCGCGGCCCGCCGGGCAGTTCGAATCGGTCGAACGGGAAATACTGAACTTTGTCGACGCAGGGGAATCCTGATACCGGGGGCATCACCGAGCGCCGGCGTCATCTGTGACGTCGGCATACAGACGCTACACTCGTCATTGAATTGACTGCGGAGGGCCCCATATTCCCGGGAAGGACGTTTTCCCCGCCGGGGATGGGTGCGCCGGCGGCGATCCCGGTGTGCAGCGCATGGCGTCGGGCGCCGACGACGCGCCACTGACATGGCCGCCGGGCCGATCGGATCGGCCGTATATATCAACAACAAGAGGACGAATCATGGCCAAAAGCCAGTCATTGCAGGAACCGTTCCTGAACACGCTGCGCCGGCAGCACATCCCGGTGTCCATCTACCTGCGCAACGGGATCAAGCTGCAGGGGCAGATCGACTCGTTCGACAACTTCGTCGTTCTGCTGAAGAACAACGGCAGCCAGCTGGTCTACAAGCATGCCATCAGCACTATCGTGCCGACCCGTCCGGTCAATCTCGATCCGGAGCCGCCGCGCGGCAACAACGGGGGCGATGAACCGGCCTGATGGAATTCTTCGAACGACATGAAGGCGGCGAGCGTGCCGTGCTGCTCCACGTCGAGCAGCGGGCGATCGACTCGAAGGAGGACCTGGCCGAGTTCCGCGAGCTGGTCCACTCGGCCGGCGCGGAAATCCTCGCCGAGAGCGTGGTCAACCGGCAGACCCCGGATCCACGCCTGTTCATCGGCAAGGGCAAGGCCGAGGAGCTCGCCGAGATGGTGGCCGCTCACGAGGCCGAGCTGGTCATCGTCAACGCCCAGCTCTCGCCTTCCCAGGAGCGCAACCTTGAGGCCCTGGTCAAGTGCCGGGTCCTCGACCGCACCGGCCTGATTCTCGACATCTTCGCGCAGCGGGCCCGTTCTCACGAGGGCAAGCTGCAGGTCGAGCTGGCGCAGCTGTCGCACCTTGCCACGCGGCTGGTCCGCGGCTGGACCCACCTGGAACGCCAGCGGGGCGGTTCGATCGGCCTGCGGGGGCCGGGGGAAACCCAGCTGGAGATGGACCGCCGTCTGCTAGGCGGGCGCATCAAGCAGCTCAAGGACCGCATCGCCCGGGTGCGCCGGCAGCGTGCCGAGGGGCGCAAGGGCCGTCAGCAGTCGGACGTGCCGACGGTGGCGCTGGTGGGTTACACCAACGCCGGCAAGTCCACCTTGTTCAACGCATTGACCACCTCGGAGGCCTTCGCGGCCAACCAGCTGTTCGCCACGCTGGATACCACGCTGCGCCGGGTGGCGCTCAACTCGCAGCTGAACGTGGTCTTCGCCGACACGGTCGGCTTCATACGTCACCTTCCGCACGAGCTGGTTTCGGCTTTCCGCTCCACGCTGGAGGAAACGCTCGAGGCCGATCTGCTGCTGCACGTGGTCGACGCCGCTTCGCCGGAGCGGGGGCGACAGATCGAGGATGTGGACTCGGTGCTCGAGGAGATCGGTGCCGGCGACATGCCCCGGCTGACCGTGATGAACAAGATCGACCAGCTTGAGGACGGGCGGGTGCGCGTGGATCGTGATGAACAGGACCTCCCGGCGCGCGTCTGGGTCTCGGCGAAGCAGGCCCTCGGGCTGGAAGAGCTGCGGGAGGCGCTGGTCGAGCGCCTGGCACCCGAGGGTGTCCGGCGACGCCTGTTCGTTCCCATGGCCGAGGGGCGATACTACGCCCTGCTCCAGGGGGAGGGCGCCGTGGTTTCCGAGCACTGTGACGAGTCGGGCTGGCAGCTGGAGATCGCGTTGCCGGCGGCCCGCTGGGGGCAGTTGCTCAAGCAGGAGCCGGAGCTGGGGCGGTTCGTGATCGATCCGCCCGAGCCGGCGCCGGCCGAACCCTGGGAACGGGCGCTCGCCGAGCGCTCCTGAGTGTTGCGGCCGATGGCGGTGAACACTACACTGTAGCGCTGCTTTTCTGCGGCCCGGGGCGACGAGGCTCCGGGCACGATGAATACCAACCCTGCCGGGTCCCCGGCAGTCAACTATCGGAGTTAAGCCCATGGCCTGGAACGAGCCGGGTGGCGGTAAGGATCCCTGGTCGAATCCGCGCGGCCGGGGCAAACCGCCCAATATCGACGACGCTCTCGGTCGCCTGAAGGACCGCTTCGGCGGCAACATGGGCGGTGCTGGCGGAAGCAAGGGCATCCTCGCCCTGATCGTGATCGTCATCGTGGGCTGGCTGCTCTCGGGCATCTACATCGTCGACGAGGGCAAGCGCGGCGTGGTGCTGACCTTCGGCAAGTACACCAGCACGGCTGGTCCGGGGCCGCACTGGCATCCGCCGTATCCGATCTCCGAGGCGATCACGGTCAATGTCGACGAATACCGTGACCGCGAACTGAGCATGACCGTGCTGACCAACGACGAGAACATCGTCGAGGTCGACCTGGCCAGCCAGTTCACCGTCCGCGACCCGGTCGAGTTCCTCTTCAACGTCCGTGACCCGGCCGGCACCCTGCGTGACGTCATGCAGAGCGCCATTCGCGAGGTGGTCGGTAGCAGCCGCATGGACTACGTGCTCACCGACGGCCGGGTGGAGATCGTCGACGCGGTCCGCACCCGCATGCAGGAGCTGCTGGACTCGTACAGCACCGGCCTGACGGTCCGCTCGGTCAACCTGCAGGACGTCCAGCCGCCCGAGGCGGTCCAGCCGGCGTTCGAGGACGCCATCCGCGCCCGGGAGGACGAGCAGCGCTACATCAACGAGGCGCTCGCCTACGCCAACCAGGTGGTGCCGCGTGCCCGTGGTGACGCCGCCCAGATCCTCGAGAAGGCGAAGGGTTACCGTTCCCGCGTGGTCAACGCCGCCGAGGGTGAGGTCGCCCGCTTCAACGCCCTGCTCAAGTCCTATCGCATCGCTCCGGCGATCACCCGCGAGCGCATGTACGTCGACACCCTCGGCGAGATCTACTCGAAGGGTAACAAGGTGGTGGTCGACCCGGCCAATGCCAACAACATCCTCTATCTGCCCATGGACGGCAGTGGCGCGCCGCGCGCGAACCTGACCGGAAACGGCCGTGATCAGGCGCCGGCGGCGGTGCCGTCGCTGACCACCGGTCAGGCCTTCGGCAACGGCACGCAGGGCACGACCTCCAACACCAACAACAATCGCTCCGGCCTGCGCACGAGGGGGTCCGAATGAACTGGGTGACACGGCTACTGCTGCCGCTGATCGTCGTGGTCGTCTTCCTGTATGCGACCGCGACGTTCCAAGTGGCCGAATATCAGGAAGGCATCAAGTTCCGACTCGGTGAGATCGTCGAGACCGACTTCGAGCCGGGGCTGCACTTCAAGCTGCCGTTCGTGAACAGCGTGCGACTGTTCGACACGCGCATCCTCTCGCTGTCGACGCCGCCTGAGCGGTTCCTGACCAGCGAGAAGAAGAACCTGATCATCGACTACTACATCAAGTGGCGCATCACGAACCCTTCTGACTTCTACCGGGCCACCAGTGGCCGGGAAGGGGTCGCGGAGAGCCGACTGAATCAGATCGTCAAGGACAGCATGAAGAGCCAGATCTCCAGCCGCACCATCGCCGAGGTGGTGTCCGGGGATCGCGACCTGTTCATGCGCAACGTGATCGAAACCACCAACGAGGACATCTCCGGTCTGGGTCTCGAGATCGCCGACGTGCGGATCATGCGCATCGAGCTGCCGGAGGAAGTGCGCGAATCGGTCTACTCGCGGATGGAAAAGGAGCGCTCGACGGTCGCCAAGGCGATCCGTTCCCGCGGTGAAGAGCAGGCCAAGCGCATCACCTCGGATGCCGACCGTCAGCGCGTGGTCATCCTCTCGGAGGCCGAGCGCGAGGCGGACCAGATGCGCGGTGAAGGTGACGCCGAGGCCGCTCGTGTCTACGCCGAATCCTACGGTCAGGATCGGGAGTTCTTCTCCTTCTACCGGAGCATTCAGGCTTACGACAAGGTGTTTGCCACCGGTGGTGACACCTTCGTTCTCAGCCCGGACAGCCCGTTCTTCCGCTACCTCCGGTCGCCGAATGGCGAAGGGCAAGGCGAGAGCGCTGACACGAAGGGTGAAAGCGGCGACACGATGCTTCCGGCGCGCTGATCCGGGCATCCGATGGATGATCTGCTGCGCATCATCGGGCTGGTGCTGATCATCGAGGCGTTGTTGCCGTTCATCAGCCCGCGGGCCTACAAGCAGGCGGTGGCGCAGATCGCCCTGACTCCGGAATCCCGCCTGCGTATCATCGCGTTGGCCGTTCTGCTCGCCGGGTTCGCCCTCTGGGTCTGGGGTTGACCGTCCATTGACCTACGACCTCGGCCCGGGCCGTGACGGCCCGGGCTGGGGTTTTTTCTGCGCGCCGTTTACACTGTGCGGGTTTTGCCCCGGACGATGGCCCGGGTCGCGGGCACTGCGGTGCCGTATCCATCGAAAACCAAGTCGTGAACCAGCAAGCAAATGAGTAATCAGTCTCCCTGGATTCTGCCGGCGGGCATCGACGAGGTGCTGCCCGCACAGGCGCGCCGGATCGAGCGCATCCGTTCGGCCATGCTCGAGACCTTCGATCGCTGGGGCTACGACCTGGTGATCCCGCCGATGGTCGAGTTCATCGACACCCTGCTGGTCGGCACCGGCGCGGATCTCGATCTCGAGACGCTTAAGGTGACCGACGGCCTGTCCGGTCGGCAGCTGGGCGTGCGCGCCGACATGACCCCGCAGGTAGCGCGGATGGACGCACACAGCCTGCCGCCGGTTGCCGAGCGTCGCCTGTGCTACATCGGCACGGTGATCCGCGGCAAGACCGACGGGCTGGGCGGCTCGCGCGCGCCGATGCAGGTGGGTGCCGAGCTGTTCGGCAGCGACGCGCCCGAGGCGGACGTCGAGATGATCTCGCTGATGTGTGCTGCCCTGGAGAAGGGCGGCTGCGAGGCGCTGACGCTGGATCTGGGCCATGTCGGCATCTACCGCTCGCTGGTGCGGGCCGCGGGCCTCGACGAGGCCAGCGAGGACAGACTGCGGGACGCGCTGACGCGCAAGGCGGTCACCGAGATCCGGGCGATGCTGGCCGACTGGGGTCTCTCGCGCGAGCTGGCCGGGGGCATCGAGGCGCTGTGTGATCTGCAGGGACCCTGGCAGGAGACCCTCGGCGCGGCCGAGGAGACGCTCGAACCCCTCATGGACGGGCGTGGCGTCGACTCGTTGCAGCGCCTGGCGCTGGTTGCGCGGGCGATGGACGAGCGTTTCGCCGGCGACGTGCTGGTGGACCTGTCCGAACTGCACGGCTACCACTACCAGACGGGCCTGGTCTACGCGGCGTACTCGCCGCGGATGGGGCGCGAGATCGCCCGGGGCGGGCGTTACAACGACATCGGTCAGGTGTTCGGGCGCTCGCGTCCGGCGCTGGGGTTCTCGCTGGATCTGCGCGACCTGCCCGGATCCGGGGCCGCCGAGGAGCCGACACGCACGGTCTACGCGCCGGCCCGGATGGATGACAGGGAGCTGGATCACGAGGTGGCCCGCCTGCGCGAGCAGGGGTATCGGGTCATCACCACCGCGGCGGAGATCCCGGAGGACGCGGCACGCCTCGTCCCCGCCTCGAACGGGAATGAACAAACTTGGCAGTTGATGGGTGAATAGGACCATGGGCAAGAGTGTGGTCGTGCTCGGCTCTCAGTGGGGCGACGAGGGCAAGGGCAAGGTGGTCGACCTGCTGACGGAGAACGTCGGCGCGGTCGTGCGATTTCAGGGTGGGCACAATGCCGGACACACCCTGGTGATCGACGGGGAGAAGACGGTGCTGCACCTGATTCCCTCCGGCATCCTTCGCGAGGGCACGAAGTGCCTGATCGGCAACGGGGTCGTGCTGGCACCCGATGCCCTGATCGAGGAGATCGAGTCGCTGGAGAGCCGGGGCGTGCCGGCCTCCGACCGGCTGATGCTCTCCGAGGCCTGCCCCCTGATCCTGCCGCATCATGTCGCGCTCGACCAGGCGCGCGAGCATGCCCGAGGCGAGCAGAAGATCGGCACCACCGGCCGGGGCATCGGTCCGGCCTATGAGGACAAGGTCGCGCGTCGCGGCATCCGGCTGGAGGACATCTTCCACCGCGAGCGGCTGGCCGCGAAGCTCGGCGAGGTGCTCGACTATCACAACTTCGTGCTGCGCCGGTATTTCGGCGCCGAGGCGATCGACTTCCAGCAGACGCTCGACCGGCTGCTGGCCCAGGCGGAGATCCTCGCGCCGATGGTCGGCGACGTGCCCGGCACCCTGGCGCGGATGCGTGCCGAGGGCGTCAACCTGATGTTCGAAGGCGCCCAGGGCACGCTTCTCGACATCGATCACGGCACCTATCCGTACGTGACTTCGTCGAACACCACTGCCGGCGGCGCGTCCACCGGTAGCGGGGTGGGGCCGCTTGAACTGGACTACGTGCTCGGGATCACCAAGGCCTACACCACGCGCGTGGGGGGCGGCCCGTTCCCGACCGAACTGGAGAACGAGATCGGCGAGCGTCTGGCCGAGCGCGGCCACGAGTTCGGTTCGACCACCGGACGTGCGCGCCGCTGTGGCTGGTTCGATGCCGTGGCCCTGCGCCGGGCGGTACAGATCAACAGCCTGTCCGGTCTGTGCCTGACCAAGCTCGATGTGCTCGACGGCATGGAGACCGTGCAGATCTGCATCGGCTACGAGATCGACGGCGAACGTATCGAGAGCGCACCGTTCGCGGCCGATACGTACTCGCGCTGCGTCCCGGTCTACGAGTCCATGCCGGGCTGGCAGGAAAGCACCGTGGGCGTGAAGGAACTCGACGGCCTGCCGCAGGCGGCCCGCGACTACATCCGCCGGATCGAGGAGCTGACCGGAGTGCCCGTGGACCTGATTTCCACCGGGCCGGACCGCGAGGAAACCATCGTCCTGCGCGATCCCTACATGGCCTGAAAGCGGTCTCCAGGTCTCGCCCGGCCCCGTCGATGGAAAAATTGACGGGACGCAGGCCTTTATTTCTGCGCAAAAATCCGTAAAATCGCGCCACTTGAATTTCCAAGTGCTGCGAGATCGACCGGTTGCCGGTCGGCGTCGCTCGTCGACGCAGTCTGGTAGACACTACTCCAACAGGAATCGAAAAGCGTTATGGTCAAGATTCGTCTGGCTCGTACTGGTGCCAAAAAGAAGCCCTTCTACCACGTGGTCGTCACCGACAAGCGCAACGCGCGTGACAGCGGTTCGTACGTCGAGCGCCTCGGGTTCTTCAACCCGGTCGCCCGTGGCAAGGAAGAACGCCTGCGTCTGGACCTCGACCGCCTGGCCTACTGGCAGGAGCGCGGGGCGCAGACCAGTGAGCGCGTCGCTTCCCTGGCTCGCCAGAGCAAGAAGCAGCAGGCCACGGCAGCCGCCGAGTAAACGTGGCTGAGTCGACGGGCCCGGTCGATCCGGTCGTCATCGCCCAGCTGGGTCGCCCCTACGGGATCCGGGGCTGGGTGTGGCTCCAGGTGTTCACCCGGCCGATCGACAATATCAAGCGATATCGTGACGTCTACCTGCGCAGGCGGCAGGGCGAGTTGCAGGCGGCACGAATCGAGAACATGACGGTGACCGGCAAGGGCGTCGCCGTGAAGTTCGCCGGGGTCGATGATCGGACTGCGGTCGAGCAGCTGGGCCGACCGGAGATTCTGGTGGGGCGCGAGGAGCTGCCGCCGGCCGGCCCGGACGAGTACTACTGGCGTGACCTAATCGGATGCGAGGTCGTCCACGTCGGCGGCGAATCCTTCGGTACCGTCCATGAACTGATGGAGACCGGTGCGAACGACGTGCTGGTCGTCAGAGGGGAGCGGGAGCGTCTCATCCCGTTCCTGCCCGACGAGGTGATTCTCGAGGTGGATCTCGAGTCACGCCGGATCGAGGTCGACTGGGACCCGGCATTCTGATGCGGGTTTCCGTGGTGACCCTGTTCCCCGAACTGGTGGAAGCGGGGAATCGCTGCGGCATGGTCCGGTCGGCGATTGAGAAAGACCGGCTGCGGGTGCGGGGGTACAACCCGCGCGACTGGTCGGAGGATCGCAATCGGCGGGTGGACGACCGCCCGTTCGGTGGCGGTCCCGGGATGCTGCTGCAGCCCGGCCCGGTAAGCGGGGCGATCGATGCAGCGGTGGCGGATCTTGATGCGCGCCCCCTGGTGGTGGCGCTTTCGCCGCAGGGTCGGCGGCTCGACCGGCAGGTGATTGCCGAATGGTCGGAAAGTCGCCGGCCGCTGGTGCTGGTCTGCGGTCGGTACGAGGGCTTCGACCAGCGCATCCTGGATTCCCGGGTGGACGAGGAATACTCGCTGGGGGATCTGGTGCTATCCGGCGGGGAGCTCGCGGCGATGGTCGTGATCGACGCGATCGCCCGCCGTTTGCCCGGCGTGGTGGGGGACGCGCAGTCGGTGGTCGAGGATTCGTTCGAGGCCGACCGGCTGGACCACCCCCACTACACGCGGCCGCCGGAATGGGAAGGCCGCGGGGTGCCGGAGGTGCTGACCAGCGGCGATCACCGGCGGATCGCCGCCTGGCGGGCCGAGGCGGCACTGCTGACGACGGCCCGGCGGCGACCGGACCTCTTTGCTGACGAAGGGCCCACCGCGCAAGAGCGGGCGGCACTGGAAAGACACTGGCTCGAACCGGCAACGACCGCGGCGGGCCGAAAGACGAACACGCGATTGACAACAGGTGGCGGAAAATGAGCGACATCATCAAGAAGATTGAAGCGGATCAGATGACCCGCGAAGTGCCGGAGTTCGGCCCCGGTGACACGGTATCCGTCGACGTGCGGGTCAAGGAAGGTGACCGCGAGCGTCTGCAGGCGTTCGAGGGCGTGGTCATCGCCAAGCGCAACCGTGGTCTCAACTCCGCGTTCACGCTGCGCAAGTTCTCATACGGTGAAGGCATCGAGCGTGTCTTCCAGACCTACAGCCCGTCCATCGCGGCGATCAAGGTCAAGCGTCGTGGCGACGTGCGCCGCGCCAAGCTGTACTACCTGCGTGGGCGTACCGGCAAGGCGGCTCGTATCCGCGAGCGTCTGGGCTGAGTCGGCCCCGGCCGATCGCTTCAACCCCCGCACCGCTGGTGACGGGGGTTTTCTCGTTTCGGGCGGTGGATGTCCCGCGTAACCGGAGAAGGGAACGAGGTGCGACGCATGAGTGGATCGTGGGTGGTCGGCATCGATGGATGTCCGGGTGGCTGGATCGCTGTCGGTCAGTCCACGACCGGGGATTCGTCCGCTCCGCGGGTGGTGGTGATTCCCCGCCTCCGGGACCTGTCCGAGGCGTTCGGCCAGGTGGTGCTAGCGGGCATTGACATGCCCATCGGGCTCTCGGATGCCGGACCGCGGCGATGCGATCAGCTGGCTCGTGGGCAGCTTGGCGGCCGGGCCTCTTCGGTGTTCCCGGCGCCACTGCGCCCGGCGCTGGGTGCGGCAACGCATGCCGAGGCCACCCGGCTGTCGCGGGCGGTCGGTGGTCGGGGTGTCTCGGCGCAGGCCTGGAACCTGTTCGCCCGGGTGCGCGAAGTCGACGAATGGCTGCATCAAACCCCGGAGTGGCGCAAGCGTGTCGTGGAAGTCCATCCGGAACTGTCTTTTCTGGCGCTGAATGACGACGTGCCTTTGTCAGCGTCCAAGCATCGTATCGACGGTATCTACCGGCGGCGTGCGCTGATCGCCGAGACCTTCGGTTGGCGGGCGATCGAGTCCGCGGTCGGGCAACTGGCGGGCACGCGGGTGAAGGAAGACGACCTGCTCGACGCCTTCGCGGTGCTCTGGAGCGTGCGAAGGTGGCTGGCAGGGGAGGCGGACTGCCTGCCGCCCGATCCTTCTGGCGACGTGCGCGGTCTGCCCATGCGGATCGTGTTCTGATCGGTCGGGCATCTTGAAAAATTCCTGACTACCCCCATCTCCATCGCGTCGACGGTGGCCGGCCATCCGGTTGCCTCAGCCGTATTCCAGATAGAGCGAAACCCGAGCGACAACACGGAGAACCGCTTCCATGAGTCAAGCCCAGACGCATGCCTTCCAGACCGAGGTGAAGCAGCTGCTTCGCCTGATGATCCATTCGCTGTATTCGAATCCCGAGGTGTTCCTGCGCGAATTGATCTCGAATGCCTCGGATGCCTGCGACAAGCTTCGCTTCGAGGCATTGTCCGATGACGGCCTGTACGAGGGTGACAAGGACCTGCGTGTTCGCGTGTCCTTCGATGCCGAGAACAAGACCGTCACGATCGAGGACAACGGCATCGGCATGAATCACGACGAGGTGGTCGAGCATATCGGCACCATCGCCCGGTCGGGCACTCGGGCGTTCATCGAGCAACTCGAGGCCGGCCAGGCGAAGGACGCCAACCAGATCGGCCAGTTCGGCGTGGGCTTCTACTCGGCCTTCATCGTGGCCGATCACGTCGAGTTGACCACCCGGCGCGCGGATGCGGGGGCCGAGCACGGCGTGCGCTGGGCCTCCGACGGCGAGGGTGAGTACACCATCGAGACGGTGGAAAAGCCCGAGCGGGGCACGCGGATCGTGCTGCACTTGCGCGAGGACCAGCAGGAGTTCGCCGACGACTTCCGCCTGCGCTCGGTGATCCGCAAGTACTCCGACCACATCGACTTCCCCGTCCAGATCTGGGTGCCGCCGCGTACCGAGAAGGACGAGGAGGGCAACGAGACGGAAGTGCCCGGTCGCTGGGAAACGGTCAACGACGCCAACGCGCTGTGGACCAAACCCAAGAGCGAAATCTCCGAGGAGGAGTACACCGAGTTCTACAAGCACGTCTCCCACGACTGGGAGCCGCCGCTGACCTGGGCGCACAACCATGTCGAGGGCAAGGTCGAGTACACCTCGCTGCTCTACATCCCGAAACGCGCGCCCTTCGACCTGTTCGAGCCCGAGCAGAGCCACGGCGTGAAACTGTACGTCAAGCGCGTGTTCATCATGGATGATGCCGAGAAGCTCATGCCGCGCTATCTGCGGTTCGTCCGCGGCGTGATCGACTCGCCCGATCTGCCGCTGAACGTCTCGCGCGAGATCCTGCAGTCCAATCGTGTACTCGATACCATCCGCTCCGGCTCGGTCAAGCGGGTGCTCAACCTGCTCGAACAGATGGCGAAAAACGAGCCGGAGAAGTACGCCGGCTTCTGGAAGACCTTCGGCCGCGTACTGAAAGAGGGCGTGGGCGAAGACTTCGCCAACAAGGAGAAGATCGGCGGGTTGCTGCGCTTCGCCTCCACGAAGGGCGAGGGCGACGAGGAGTCGGTTTCGCTTGCCGACTACATCGAGCGCATGTCGGCCGACCAGGACGAGATCTACTACATCATCGCCGACTCCTACCAGGCGGCCATCGCCTCGCCGCACCTGGAGATCTTCCGCAAGAAGGGTCTCGAGGTCCTGCTGCTCTCCGACCGTGTCGACGAGTGGCTGATGGCGCACCTGACCGAGTTCGACGGCAAGCCGCTCAAGTCGGTGACCAAGGCGAAGATCGACGTCGACGAGGAAGAGAAGGACGAGTCCGAGGAGGAGAAGTCCGAGCACGAAGCGCTGATCAAGCGGCTCAAGGACACGCTCGGCGACCGGGTCAAGGACGTGCGTCGTTCCCGCCGGCTGGTCGAGTCCCCGGCCTGCCTGGTGACCGACGAGGACCAGGTGAGCCTGCATCTCCAGCGGCTGTTGGAGGAGGCCGGCCAAGAAGCGCCGGGCGTGCAGCCGATCCTCGAGATCAACCCGGAGCACCGTCTGCTCCGGCAGGCCGAGGACGAGACGGACGACGAGCGCTTCGCCGACATCGCCCACGTGCTCTTCGGCCAGGCGGCGCTGGCCGAGGGCGGCAAGCTGGCCGATTCGGCGGAGTTCGTCAGTCGGTTGAACCGTTTGCTGGCCTGATGGTCTGACCGGTCGGCGGGCCACGTGCAGAACAGCGAACCCCGGCGTTGCCGGGGTTTTCTTTGTACGCGTTCGCCGGGCATGGCTGTTTTTATCCCATTACAGCCATGCGATAATGGTGGGATTTACCGGTTCGGGTTTTCAAGATCTTGGTTCAGCAACGCACACTCAGAAACGCCATCCGCGCCACGGGCATCGGCCTGCACACCGGAGAGCAGGTCCGCCTGACGCTCAAGCCGGCAGCCGTGGATACGGGCATCGTGTTCCACCGGGTCGATCTGGGGCCGGATGCCCTGGTGCCGGGGCACGCCTTCAACGTGGGGGAAACGCAATTGTCCACCACGCTGGTCAAGGATGGCGTCAAGATCTCCACGGTGGAGCACCTGATGTCCGCGCTGGCCGGTCTGGGCATCGACAATTGCCGGGTGGAGATCGACGGACCGGAAATGCCGATCATGGATGGCAGCGCCAGCCCGTTCGTCTTCCTCATCCAGTCCGCGGGGATCGAGCTGCAGGATGCGCCCAAGCGCTTCATCCGTGTCCTCGAGTCCGTGGAGGTGGTCGACGGCGACCGCTGGGTGCGCTTCGACCCGCACGAGGGGTTCCGCGTAGCGATGTCGATCGACTTCAACCACCCGGTGCTCGACAAGTCCGCACGTCTGGCCGAAATCGATTTCTCCTCGACCACCTTCGTCAAGGAAGTGGCCCGGGCGCGGACCTTCGGCTTCATGAGCGATCTGGAGATGATGCGCTCGCGCAACCTGGCGCTCGGCGGCTCGGTGGACAACGCCATCGTCGTCGGCGAGGAGCAGATCCTCAACGAGGACGGGCTGCGCTACGGCGACGAGTTCGTCAAGCACAAGATCCTCGACGCCATCGGCGATCTCTACCTGCTGGGGTGCAGCGTGATCGGCAGCTTCACCGGCCACAAGTCCGGGCATGCACTCAACAATCAGCTGCTGCGCACGCTGCTGGCCAACGAGAACGCCTTCGAGGTGGTGACCTTCGAGCACGAGGAGCCGCCTCCGGTGTCCTTCTCGCGACCGGCGGCCCAGGTCGCCGAATAGTCCACCATGCCCCCCCACCCAAATGCCCCGGCCCAGGCCGGGGCATTTGGGTTCGTGTTGCCGAAAAACCCCACCAATCGGGTGGACATGGGCGGATCTTTGGGCAACACTTGGGGGCGTTGGTCGGCACGCCGTGGCGGGCCGACAGGGAAACGAAAACAGCAAGGGAGTGTCGCATGGACTACATGCAGCGCGTCGGCAGCCTGCTCGGGCTGCGCCGCAGGGACCGCCGTCGTCGGCGTCGCATCGAGGCCTCGGAAGGCATCCGCATCCTGGTGATCGACGACTCGCTCACCGTGGTCAAGGTGCTCAGCCGGATGTTCCGGCAGAACGATTTCGAGCCCATCGGCGCCGGGACGGCGGAAGAGGGGCTGGAGATTGCCCGCGAGAGCCAGCCTGACCTGATCTTTCTCGACATCATGCTGCCCGGTATGAACGGTTTTGCCGCCCTGCGTCGTCTGCGTCATGACCCGGCCACGGCACGCATCCCCGTGATCATGATCAGCGGCGACGAGCAGTCCATGGCCCGGATGGTCCTCGACCGGATGGGGTCCGACGATTTCATGAAAAAGCCGTTCGGCCGCGCCGAGGTGTTCACCCGCATCGAGCGCCTCGTGCTCGATGGCCGCCTGCCGCCACGTGCCGCCGAGGTGCGCATGGACATGCACGCCGGCTGACGGTCGCTGCGTCCGGCTTTACGGCAGATGGACGCCTACCGGTTCCGTTCCATTCGCGCGGTCGGCGCCATCCTCGTGCTGGTGCCGGCACTGCTGATCTTTCTGCTCTTCTCCAATGAGCCGCCCGTCGAGACGCGGACGGTCACGGCCACCGTGGTCGACGCGCATGGCGGGTCCGATGAAGGCGGCTTTCCGGTGGTGCTGGTCGAGCTGGATGGCGGCGAGTACGTCAGGTTGTATGCCGGCGGACGGTCCCTGTCCGTGGGGGAAAGCCTGACGCTGGTCGAGACCGTCTACGAGGACGGCGAGCGCCGCTACCGTCTGCAACCGCGCCGGCGATGAAAGCGGGTGATTCCGCCGATTCCGGGCTGGTGGGGCGAGCGGTGCCCGGGCATGGGGTCTCGGTCCCCTGCGATGATCCGTTGCCGGATCAGTCGGATCCGACGGCCTTCGAGAGGCGTTCCAGTGCCCGCGCAAGGTCGCCGTCCTGCTGTGATTCGGCGACGCGGTGCAAGGCCGCACTGGCGGCCGGTGAAGGCGGCCTTTCCTGCGTATGGGTGCTCCGGGTCGGATTCGTGGCGGGAGGCGGGGTGACCCGTACCTGAATCCGGGCGGGCCTTGGCGCCCCGGGGTGGGCGTCCAGGGCGCGGTGCAGTCGCTCTAGCAGGTCGGGGGCCTCGAAACGCAACCGGCTGGCAGCGGCGGCCGAGGTCACGCCGATTACCAGCCGTTCCTCGCTGACATTGAGTACCCGCAACCCCATGGCGGACCGCCCGGCAAGCATTCCGTCGACGATCGCCTGGTAGGCCCGGATCAGTGCCACGCGATCCATGATGCCGGCCAGGGCGGGGTTGTCGAGGCGATAGCGTTCGATGTCCATGGATCAGGGAGTCTCAAGCCGCTCCTTGCGGGAAATGGGGGTGGGGCGGGTTTGCCTGCCCCGCCTATCATTATCCACGGATCTGCCGTAAGATTCAGCGCATTTGCCGGGAATTCTCCGGACCGTCCGATACCCCCCTCCGGCCGCCGCACGAGGCGTCTTGCGCACGGGGTGTCGGTGGAGCTCCGTTCGGGCTGCCTTCAGGGGGCCGCAGACACGGTGGGTCGTCCCCTGTCGGCGGTCACTTTTTTCGCCCCGTCGGCCGGAGAATACTCGTTTGCCGCGCGCCCGACCGGCGCGGTCTGTCGTCACCACGGGATAGGACATGATTGGAACGCTTGCAGCCAAGGTTTTCGGTACGCGCAACGATCGCGAGGTCAAGAAACTCAGGAAACGCGTCGCGGAAATCAACGCCCTGGAAGAAGCGACCCAGGCGCTGTCCGACGAGGAGCTCGCCGGTCGCACCGAGGAGTTCCACGAGCGCTGGAATGAGGGCGAGAGCCTCGACTCCCTGTTGCCCGAGGCCTTCGCCGTCTGCCGAGAGATGAGCCGGCGCGTGATGGGCATGCGCCATTTCGACGTGCAACTGGTCGGCGGCATGGTGCTTCACCAGGGCAAGGTCGCCGAGATGAAGACCGGCGAGGGCAAGACGCTGGTCGCCACGCTGGCCGTCTACCTCAACGCCATCACGAAAAAGGGCGTGCACGTGGTCACGGTCAACGACTATCTGGCCAAGCGCGACGCCGAGTGGATGGGCCGGATCTACACCGCACTGGGCCTGACGGTGGGCACGGTGGTGCCCGGGATGGATGCGCGGGCCAAGCGTGACGCCTACCACTGCGACGTCACCTACGCGACCAACAACGAGCTGGGCTTCGACTACCTGCGCGACAACATGGCCTTCTCCGCCGAGCAGATCATGCAGCGCGAACCGGTGTTCGCCATCGTCGACGAGGTCGATTCGATCCTCATCGACGAGGCACGGACCCCGCTGATCATCTCCGGCCCGGCGGCGGATTCCTCCGAGACCTATCACACCATCAACGGGCTGATTCCCGAGCTGGAAAAGCAGGAGCGCGAGGAGCCCAAGGACGACGAGCCGCCGCTGACCGAGGAGGAGATCGGCGATTTCACCGTCGACGAGAAAAACAAGCAGGCCTTCCTCACCGAGCGTGGCTTCGACAAGGCCGAGCAACTGTTGGTCCAGGCGGGGCTGCTCGAGGAGGGTGATTCGCTGTACGACTCGCACAACATCATGCTGCTGTCGCACCTGACGGCGGCACTGCGGGCGCATGCGATCTACAAGCGCAACGTCGACTACATCGTCAAGGACGACGAGGTGGTGATCGTCGACGAGTTCACCGGCCGCACACTCGCCGGGCGTCGCTGGTCCGAGGGCCTGCACCAGGCGGTCGAGGCCAAGGAGGGCGTATCGATCAAGCCGGAAAACCAGACGCTCGCTTCGATCACCTTCCAGAACTACTTCCGCCTGTATCCGAAGCTCGCCGGCATGACCGGCACGGCGATCACCGAGGCGCGCGAGTTGGGCGAGATCTACGGTCTGGACGTGATCCAGATCCCGACCAACCGCCCCATCCAGCGTATCGACCATGGCGATCTGGTCTTCCTGACCGCCGAGGAGAAGTTCGAGGCGATCGCCAAGGACGTGCAGGCCGCCCGCGACCGTGGTCAGCCCACACTGGTGGGCACCGCCTCGATCGATGCCTCGGAGATCGTCTCGGATCGCCTGAAGGAGGCCGGCATCCCCCACAACGTGCTCAACGCCAAGAACCACATGAGCGAGGCGGAGATCATCGCCGAGGCCGGTCGACCCGGCGCGGTGACCATCGCCACCAACATGGCCGGTCGCGGCACGGATATCGTGCTGGGCGGCAACCTGGAGCAGGAGCTGCAGGCGCTCGGGCACGAGGCCTCCGAGGAGGAGCAGGATCGTGTTCGCAAGGAGTGGGAGAAGCGCCACCAGCAGGTGATCGAGGCCGGCGGCCTGCACGTGGTGGGCACCGAGCGCCACGAGTCGCGCCGGATCGACAACCAGCTGCGCGGCCGGGCCGGCCGCCAGGGGGATCCGGGCTCGACGCGCTTCTTCCTCTCGTTGGAGGACAACCTGATGCGCGTGTTCGCCTCCGACCGCGTCTCCGGCCTGATGAAGAAACTTGGCATGAAGCCGGGCGAGGCGATCGAGCACCCTTGGGTTTCGCGGGCGATCGAGAACGCCCAGCGCAAGGTCGAGGGCCACAACTTCGAGATGCGCAAGCACCTGCTCGACTACGACAACGTCGCCAACGAACAGCGCAAGGTCATCTACGAGCAGCGTCGCGCGGTCATGGCGACCACCGACACCCGCCCGATCATCGAGTCGATGCGCCGCGACGTGCTCACCGAGCGGTTCCGTCGCTACGTGCCCACCGGTGCCCTGGAGGAAATGTGGGACATCGAGGGCCTGACCGCGCACCTCAAGGACGACTTCGGGCTGGACTTCCCCATCCAGGGCTGGCTGGACGAGGATGACGACCTGCACGACGAGACGCTGCTGGAAAAGATCATTGAGACCGCGCAGCGCCACTACGAGGCCAAGGAAGTGCTGGTGGGCGAGGACAACCTGCGCCAGTTCGAGAAGGGCGTGCTGCTCCAGGTGCTCGACTCGCAGTGGAAGGAGCATCTGGCGGCCATGGACTACCTGCGCCAGAGCATCGGCCTGCGGGGTTACGCGCAGAAGAACCCGACGCAGGAGTACAAGCGCGAAGCCTTCGAGATGTTCGGCAAGATGATCGACGAGATGAACTACGAGATCGTCCGTACGCTCACCCGCTTGCAGGTGGCCGCGCCGGAAGGGATGGAGCAGGAGGACATCTCCACGCTGCTTGACGACCTGATCGACAACCCGCGGGTCGATCCGAGCCAGCTGCGCACGCGGCACGAGTCGGTCTCGACCTTCGACAACGAACAGGAGCGCGAGCCGGCACGTCGACCGGCCGGCGAGGGTGGCCAGGAAGGCGAGACGCCCACGCGCCCCGTTCGCCGGGAAGCCCCCAAGGTGGGTCGGAACGACCCCTGCCCCTGCGGGTCGGGCAAGAAGTACAAGCACTGCTGCGGCAAGCTCTGATGGCGCGGTAGTCAGGGAACACAACCAGGAGACAAGGGAATGAAACGTCTGATCATTGCACTGGCCGTCGTGCTGGTTGCCGCCATTGCCGCGGCCCCGTTCGCCACCGGTTACGTTATGGAGTCGACGCTCGCCGGGGCCGGGAACTTCCCGGGAACGCGTGACGCCCTCGACCTCGAAGTCACCGACTACCAGCGCGGTTACCTCGAGTCGCAAGCCACCTCGGAACTGGTCGTGCAGTTGCCCGAGGAGGAGCCGTTCCGCTTGAAGCTCGTGCATCGCATCGACCAGGTGCCGGGCCTCGACGGCCGCTACGCGACCGTTCACACCCGCTGGGAGCAGCAGGACCCGGAAATCCGCAAGCAACTGGCCGAGGTCTTCGGCGACGACGTGCCCTTCGAGCTGACCACCGCGCTCTATGTGAATGGTGCCAGCCATTCCACGGGGCGGGTTCCCGCCGTCGAGCAGGAGGGGGTCACCTTCACCGGTGCCGACGTGGTGCTGGATACCCACGCAAACGGCCGGTTCGACTACCGGGTCGAGAGTGATCGCCTAGCCGTGGACGACCGGGCCGAAGGGGTCGATGCCGGCAGCGGCGTCACCGCCGAGGGCCTGCGCCTGGTGGCTGCCGGGCGGGTGGCCGAGGATGGCTTCGTCTGGGACAGCGAGGCGCGTGCCGAGATGGACCGCATGGACGTCCGCGAGCGAGACGGCGGCGGCCGCATGGAGGATCTTGCCGTGACGGTCGATTCGGCGCGGGAAGAGGGGCTCTGGGGGTTCACCGTCGGCTACGAGCTGGGCAAGGCGGCCATCGAGGGGCAGAAATTCCGTGACGCGGAGCTGCGCGTGGCGGTCGAGCGCCTCGACGCGGAGGCCGTTCGCCAGATGGTCCGGCGCCTGGAGGACCTCCAGGAACTGGCCGCGCAGGGCGTGGACATCGAGCAGGCCGCCGGCGAGGCGGTGATGGAAGAGTTCCCCGCCATGATCGCCCGAGGTCCGCGCATCGCGATCGAATCGCTCCGGGCGACGACCGTCGAGGGGCGTACCGACATGACGCTGTCGGCTCAGCTTCCGGGTGATGTGGTCAGTGGCGAACCCAACCCGATGATGTGGATGGCCCTGCTCAGCGCTCTGGTGGTGGAGGGCAGTCTCGAGATGCCCCTGGCGCTTCTGGAGAAACAGGCCGCGGCGACCGGGCAGAACGTCTCCGTGCAGAAGCAGCTCGCCCCGCTGGTCTCCCAGGGCTGGGTCGAGATCGAGGACGGCGTGGTCCGCAGCACGATCGACTATCGCCAGGGCAATCTCACGCTCAACGGCACATCGGCCAACCAGCTGCTGAATTCCGCATTCGGCGGCTGAGCCTGAGGGCTTAAACCACAGCAGAGGAGAGAATCGAGGCATGAGCGTTGGATTGACGCCTCCCGCCGCGGGGGAGCTGCGGCCGATCCCGGGGGTCCGCATCGGGATTGCTCAGGCGGGGGTGCGCAAGGCGGGGAAGGACGACCTGGCGGTGATGCTGTTCCCCGAGGGAGCGACCATGGCCGGGGTCTACACCCAGAATCGCTTCTGCGCCGCGCCGGTGACGCTTTGCCGCGAGCGCCGTGACAGTGACGTCGCGCCACGGGCGCTGGTGATCAATACCGGAAACGCCAACGCCGGCACCGGCGCCGACGGCATGCAGCGGGCTCAATCCGTCTGCCGGGCACTGGCCGGCGAGTTAGGCTGCGACGAGCGGGCGGTCTGGCCGTTCTCCACCGGCGTGATCATGGAGACCCTGCCCTCCGAGCGGATCGTCGACGCGCTGCCGGCGGCGGTGTCTGCCGCCGTGGAGGACAACTGGCTGCGTGCCGCTGCCGCGATCATGACCACCGACACGGTGCCCAAGGGGCGTTCGGTGAGCCGGGACATCGGCGGCACCGAGGTGACCGTCACCGGCATCGCCAAGGGCTCGGGCATGATCCATCCCAACATGGCCACCATGCTCGGCTACGTGGCCGTGGACGCGCAGGTGCCGAAACCGGTGCTGCAGGCCATGCTGGACGAGATCACCGTGGACAGCTTCAACCGCGTCACCGTCGATGGCGACACCTCCACCAACGACGCCTTCATGCTGATCGCCAACGGTCGCGAGGGCAGTCTCGCCGTCGAGAGTGTCGAGGATCCGGCCTTCGTCGCACTGCGTGAACTGGTGGCAGAAGTATCGGTGTTCCTCGCGCAGTCGCTGGCCCGTGACGGCGAAGGGGCAACCAAGTTCGTCACCATCGAGGTGACCGGCGGTCGGGACCGCAGCGAATGCCGACGGGTGGGCAAGGCCATCGCCCACAGCCCGCTGGTCAAGACCGCTCTGTTCGCCTCCGACCCCAACCTCGGCCGGATCCTCGCCGCGGTCGGCTACGCCGGCATCGACGATCTCGACGTCGGCCGCGTCGGCCTGTGGCTGGGGGATGTCCGCGTGGTGGTCGACGGCGGTCGGGACCCGGAATACATCGAGGCCGAGGCCGCCGCGGCAATGGCCGAGCCGGAGATCACCATGCGCATCGACCTGGGCCGGGGCGAGGCGGTCGACCGGGTCTGGACCTGCGACTTCTCCTACGACTACGTCCGCATCAACGCCGAGTATCGTTCCTGACCCGTGAACGAGCGGTCGCGCATCGACATTGTTCTGGGCATCCTGCGTGAGCCCTCCGGCCACGTCTGGGCCGAGATCCGTCCCGATGACGCCCATCTGGCCGGGCAGCTGGCCTTTGTCGGCGGCAAGCGCGCGCCGGGCGAATCGCCCCGCGAGGCGCTTCGGCGCGAACTGGCCGAAGAGGCGGGGATCGAGGTGGTCCACGCACGGCGTGTCGCGTCACTGGTCTGGGATTATCCCGACCGGCGGCTGCGGCTGATCGGGTTCGTGGTGACCTCGTGGCGCGGCGAGCCGCACGGACGCGAGGACCAGCGGCTGGTCAGGCGCCGGCTGGATGTGGCCAGCCGGGCAGACTGGATCGCGGCGATGCCCGAGGCCAACCGGGGGCTGGTCAATGCCCTGGTGCTGCCGCGCTGTCTCGCCATCACCCCGCCGGTCGAGGCGGGGGAAACGGTGGATGGCTGGATCGTGCGCATCCGCGGCGCACTGAAACGGCTTCCCGCCGAGGTGATGGTAAACCTGCGCCCCGGCACCGCAGCCTCGGTCGAGCAGTGGAATTGCCTGGTCGACGCGGTCGCCGGATCCGGCCATCTGCCGGTGGTCAATCCGGCGGGCGATGCCGATTTTCCCTTGGGGATCGATCCGCGCGCCGGCCTGCACTTGAACCATCCCCGCCTGGCCCGGGTCGCGGAGCCGTCAGTGGCACAATGGCAACGTGAAGGGCGGCTGCTGACGGCGGCGGCCCATGACGGGGAGACGCTGGCCCGTGCCGACGCCCTGGAGCTGGACCTGGTCACGCTCTCGCCGGTCCGGGAGACGCGTAGCCATCCGGGCCAACCGGGCATGGGCTGGAAGGCCTTCGGCGAGCGGGTCGCCGGGGTCCGTCTGCCGGTGCTGGCGCTGGGCGGGGTCTCGCCGGCCGACCTGCCGCGCGTGCGTCGGCAAGGCGGGCATGGCATCGCCTCGATATCGGCGTTCTGGTAACGGATTAACTGGCCCCGTCGGGCCGGGAGGTTCCTGGTGAACATGAAGCAGGCGAAATGGATGGTGGCGACGCTGCTGATCCTGGGGGTGCTGAGCTACCTCTGGGGGCGTGCGCCGTCGAAGCTGTCGGTCGACACACCGGTGTCGGGATCACTGACGCAGGTGGAGACCCCGACGGACTGCGAGATCAAGGGGGAGGGCTGCTCTGTCTCCATCGACGGGCTGGGTACCTTTCTCGTGACCATGCCCGAGCGTGTGGTGCCGCTGGAGAAGTTCGCCTTCGAGGTGACCCCGCAGGGCGAGGCGGCGCGCTCGGTGGGCGAGGTGCGCGTGGACTTCGAGATGGTCGGCATGGACATGGGCATCAATGCCTATCGCCTGGAGCGGCTGGCGGACGGTCGCTACCGTCAGGACATCATCCTGCCGGTCTGCACCACCACCCGCACCGACTGGATGGCCAACCTGACCCTGCGCAGCACCGAGGGAGGCTATCTCGTCCGGTTGCCGTTCCACGTCGACAGTTCGCGTTAATCCTTGGCCTGCAGGCGCCGGAGCAGAACGTAGAGAGCCCCGGTGCCCCCGTCATGCGGGGGTGCCGAGCAGTAGGCGACCACGTCGTCGCGCTGGGGCAGCCAGCGGTTGAGCATGGTCTTGAGTACTGACTGGCCGTCGTTGGAGCGGTAGCCCTTGCCGTGCACGATGCGCACGCAACGGCGCAGTTCGCCGCGTTCGGCTCGGATGAAGGCGGCGACCTCGATCCGGGCTTCATCGGCCGTCATGCCGTGAAGGTCCAGCGAGGCGGAGACGCTGTAGCCGCCACGCTTGAGCTTGCGCAGGATCGTCTTCTGCACGCCCGGGCGGACGTACTGGACCTGTTCGCCCTGCTCGGGTGCCTCGGCCAGATCACTGAAGGCGATGTCGTCGACCATCTCGTCGAATCCCGGGTCGCGGCGCGGGCGCGCGCTGGGCCGCTGGCGTTCCGGCTCGACGCGGTCGTCTTCGACCGGCTCGACCGGGCCGACGGCGTCGAGGAACAGGGCGCGGTCCTCGGGATCGATGCGTGATTGATCGCTCATGTCGACATGATAGCTTGTCGGGCCGCCCGCCGGCCATGCTCTCGTCCGGGCTGATTCGGAACGCGTCAGGCGGTATGCTCTAGGGATACTCTGCACGAATGCCATACCGCTCTGCGTGCCTTGAGGCGGACAGATGTAAGGCGTTCGTCCGCCGCGGAGGGGGATTCCCTTTCCAAGGACGACAACGCAGTGGATGCCCGGCTCAAGGCACGCAGAGCGGTATGGCATTCGCGCAGGGTTTTCCTAGGGGCTGCCCGAACGAATCCGGTGCGGCACCCGGCGTGTCGGGCGGTGTCCTGTCCGACCCATCCCACGACAACATGAAGCGATCCATGCACATCCTCCTGAGCAACGACGACGGCTATCTCTCTCCGGGGCTGAACATCCTGGCCGAGCGGCTTTCCCGATTTGCCACCGTGACCATCGTCGCGCCGGATCGCGATCGCAGCGGTGCCTCGAACAGCCTCACCCTGTCGCGTCCCCTGCGCCCCCGTCAGCTTGAAGAGCGGTTGTGGGTGATCGACGGCACCCCTTCCGACTGTGTGCACCTCGGGATCAAGGGGCTGCTGCCGCAGGTGCCCGACTTGGTGGTCTCCGGTATCAACCACGGGGCGAACCTCGGTGATGACGTGCTCTACTCGGGCACGGTCGCCGCGGCCAGCGAGGGGCGGGCGCTGGGCCTGCCCGCGATCGCCGTGTCCAGCCAGTCGTTCTCCCCGGAACACCTCGATTCCGCGGCGCACTGGGTGGAGTGGCTCATCCACCGGTTCGACGATCATCCCATCCCGTCCTACACCCTGCTCAACGTCAACGTGCCCGATCAGCCGCTGGAGGCGATTCACGGCATTCGGCCCACCCGCCTGGGTCGGCGGCATCCCTCCGGCCAACTGGTGCGCCAGGTCGATCCGCGTGGGCGCGAGGTGGTCTGGATCGGTGCCGCAGGCGAGGCGGAGGACGCCGGTGAGGGTACGGACTTCGCGGCACTGGCCGAGGGCTGGGTGTCGGTGACCCCGATCCACTTCGACATGACCCGCCACGAGGCCATGCCGAGCCTCGAACAGTGGCTTTCCTGAGGGCGTCGTCTTGATCCAGCGCGACTACCGATGGGCGCGACGCGCCATGCTCGATCGCCTCGAGACGCAGGGTATCCGCAACGAGGCGGTGCTCCGGGCGGTGGAGTCCGTGCCGCGCGAGGTCTTTCTCGACGAGGTGCAGAGCGTGCGCGCCTACGAGGACTGCGCCCTGCCGATCGGACAGGGTCAGACCCTTTCCCAGCCGCACACCGTGGCCCGGATGACCGAGCTGGTCATGGCACGGGAGACCCGGCTCAACCGCGTGCTCGAGGTCGGTACCGGCTCGGGCTACCAGGCGGCGGTGCTGGCCCATCTTTGCCAGAGTGTCTTCACCGTCGAGCGCATCGGCGCCTTCCTCGACCAGGCTCGGGCGCGACATCGGCAATTGGGCCTGCTCAACGTGCGCTACATGCACCGGGACGGTTTCCGCGGCTGGCCCTCGCAGGCGCCCTATGACGGCATCGTGGTGACGGCCGCGCCCACCTCCGTGCCCACGGAGCTCAAGGAACAGCTGGCCGTCGGTGGTCGACTGGTGATTCCGGTCGGCGCGCAGGGCGGCGGCCAGAAGCTGACTGTCATCACTCGGCAGGGAGAGGCCGACTACCAGACCACCTGGCACGACATGGTGTCGTTCGTGCCGCTGCTGCCGGGGGAGCTGGCATGAGACTGTTCGGTCCGCTCTACGATCGCGTGCTGGCCTGGTCGGCCCACCGTCGGGGACCCATGGTGCTGGGCGGGTTGAGTTTCGCCGAGTCGTCGTTCTTTCCCGTGCCGCCCGACGTGATGCTCATGCCGATGAGCCTGGCCCGCCCGCGCTGCTGGTGGTGGTTCGCCCTGATCGCCACGGTCGGCAGCGTGCTCGGCGGGATACTGGGCTACCTGATCGGCCTGTGGGCCATCGAGACGATCATGCCCTGGCTGGAGTCCTCGAAATATGCGGGGGCCTTCACGCGGGCCCGCGAGTGGTTCGATCAGTGGGGGTTCTGGGCGGTGCTGGTGGCCGGGTTCTCGCCGATTCCCTACAAGGTCTTCACCATCGCCGCGGGAGCGATGACCATGAACCCGCTGGGGTTCTTTCTCGCCTCGTTCGTCGGGCGGGGGGCGCGTTTCTTCCTCGTGTCGGGGCTGGTCGCCTGGGCCGGCCCCCGGATCGCTCCCAAGCTGCGCCAGTACATCGAGTGGCTGGGGTGGCTGTTCGTGCTGCTCCTCGTGGCTGCCATACTGGTCTGGCAGTTCCACTGAGATGCACGCGGGGAGAGCGCCTTGAGGTTGTGCCCCACCGTCAGCCGAATCGGCTCCCTGCTGCTCGCGGCCATGCTGCTCGCGGCCCTCTCCGGTTGCGCCGGGTCCCCCGAGTACCGCAGCTGGGAACAGGGTGCGCCGGTCTATTACGTCAAGGGCGGCGACACCCTCTATTCCATCGCCATGGCCAACAATCTCGACTGGCGGATGCTGGCCCGGTGGAATGGCATTTCGGACCCCCGAACGCTACGCATCGGTCAGAAGCTCCGACTCGCCGCCCCTGCCGGTGGATCCTCGCGGTCGCGGACTACCCGGCCCGAGGATCGAAGTGTGTCGGTCAAGTCCCGGGCCGGGTCCGCTTCTCGGACGGTGCCGTCTTCCTCCGCCCCGGCCGTCGAGTCTCGCGCATCTTCCGGGTCCATCGAGTGGTCATGGCCGCTGGAGGGGCAGGTGTTGCATCATTTTCGCGAGGGAGCGCCGGCCCAGAAGGGCGTGATCCTTGCCGCGGCGATCGACACGCCGGTGAAGGCCGCCGCCCCCGGCAAGGTGGTGTATTCCGGCGACGGCCTGCCCGGCTACGGGAATCTCGTGATCGTCAAGCATGACGCGGACTGGCTGTCGGCCTATGCCTACAACCGCAAATTGCTGGTCGACGAGGGTGAACCGGTTGAAAGCGGTCAGGTCATTGCCCGTGTGGGTGCCCGGGATCACCGTCGCCCCGAGGAAGGCGGGCACCTGCTGTTCCAGATCCGCCGCCAGGGCAAGCCGGTCGACCCCGAGCGACATCTGCCCTAGGGCTTTCCCGGCCGTTTCCTGGCCGTGTGCAATCCCTGTATCACCTTGCAACGTCCCTTCCGTTGGCGTTTTCCCGACTTCTCTGCTGTGAATGTACAAGGATTGTACATGCGGCACCATCGTCTGAATCGGCTTCATTCCTCTAGCGAGCTATCAACTACTTCCATTGGTCGTTGTGGAAATATCAAACATGTAATGTGGTCTTTTTCGATAGTTTGGGTGTTGATGGTGCCCTTGCGGTTGTGCAACAGTTGTACACCAAGGCGAACCGGAAACATCGCAATTGCAGCGAGGGAGACGACATGGCACAGGTAATTACCCAGGAAGGCATGAACCAGGCCGATCCCCTTAAGGTCGATGGAGTCGAGGGACCAAAGGATGCCCTCCATGCTCCCCTTCGCGGGGCGCGTCGCGATGTGGAAGCGGGCTCGGGTGAGCTGTCGAGCAACTTCAACGTGGCCGACTCCGAGGCGCCGGACCCGGTGCGGCTGTATCTGCGAGATGTCGAGACCGAGCGATTGCTCACGCCGCAGGAGGAAGTGGATTTCGCGCGCCGCGCCCAGGCCGGCGAGGAGTGGGCCCGACAGAAGATGATCGTCTGCAACCTGCGGCTGGTCATCAAGCTCGCGCGTCGTTACATCAATCGCGGACTGGACCTGCTCGATCTGATCGAGGAAGGCAACCTTGGTCTGATGCGGGCGGTGGAGAAGTTCGATCCCGAGCGCGGATTCCGTTTCTCCACTTATGCCACCTGGTGGATTCGCCAGACCATCGAACGGGCACTGATGAACCAGTCCCGAACGGTGCGGCTGCCGGTGCATGTGGTCAAGGAAGTTCACTCCTACAATCGGGCGGCCCGTCGCATCTCCCAGAACCAGAGTGGTGACGTAAAACCCGAGCAGATCGCTGAACATCTGGACAAGTCGGTCAAGGACGTGCTCAAGGTGATGTCCTACAACGAGCGCGAATCGTCGTTCGACAGTCCGCTCAAGGGTGACGGCGAGTTCTCCCTGCTGGACATGGTGCCCGACGATAATGGCCAACTGCCCGAAGAGGAGCTTCAGGACAGCGGCGTCATGAGCCTGCTCGACCGCCTGATCGACCGGCTGGACGGGAAGCAGCGCGAGGTGCTGATGCGCCGCTACGGTCTGCGTGGCCACGAGCCGGCCACCCTGGAGCAGGTGGGTCAGTTGCTCGGTTGCACCCGCGAACGGGTCCGCCAGATCCAGCTCGAGGCCGTGCGCCGTCTCAAGCAGTACGCTGCCGCCGAAGGCGTGACGGCCGACGAGATCTTCAGCGAGTAGTCTCCGGCCGGGCCTTCGGCCCGGGCCGTCCTTGCATTCCCACTTATCTCGCTCCCGCGCGCGAGGCGCATGCGACCCCGCCCGGCGGGGTTTCTTGTGCCGGAATGGATGGTGGGGCTAATAGTTGGAGCAAATACCGCCGGGTGGCAAACTGTAGGGGCAGGTTGCCGGAACAGTCCGGCCGGCCTGCTTGCTTTCCCCAACCGACAGGTACGATAGCCGATGGCTGATCTACAGGACCCCGCTTTCGATATCTGCGCCGAGGACCGCGTGCCGGTGCTGCTGCATCGGGTCGACCAGCTCTGGCGGCAGCTGATGGACAACGAACTGGCCCATCACGGGCTGAGCCAGGCCAAGTGGCGCACGCTGGCGATCCTGTCGCTCTATCCCGAGGGGCTGATCCAGTCCGAACTGGCCGAGGAGCTCGGCATCGAGGGGCCGTCGTTGGTGGCGATGATCGATCGCCTGTCGCGTGACGAGTGGGTCGAGCGGGTGCAGTGTGGTGCGGATCGCCGCTGCAAGATCATCCGGCTGAGCGAGCGGGCCCTGCCGCTGATCGACGAGATCCGCCAGAGTGCGGAAAAGCTCTACGCGCGGACCTTCGCCGAGCTCGACGTGCCCGGCGTCGACATTCCCGACGTGGAGCGTTTCTTCATCGCTTTGCGGGATCGTCTGTACGAGAACCTGCCGGAGAAGAAGCGTCAGCAGCGCCGCCGCAACCTGGACCGTGCCGCCGAGCGGGTCTGAGTCCCGCCCGGAATCTGGCGGCGGCCGCTAGGTCCGTCCGCCGGCCTGTTCTGCACGCTTCATCAGGAACTCGGCCAGCAGCGGGACCGGTCGGCCGGTCGCTCCCTTCGCATCGCCCACCTTCCAGGCCGTCCCGGCGATATCCAGGTGGGCCCAGTTGTACTCGCGCGCGAAACGGGAGAGGAACGCCGCCGCGGTAATCGTGCCACCCTCGCGGCCGCCGATGTTGGCCATGTCCGCGAAGTTGCTCTTCAGCTGTTCCTGATAGTCGTCCCAGAGCGGCAGCTGCCAGGCCCGGTCGTTGGCCGTCTCGCCGGCCCGGAGCAGTTCCTGGACCAGCGGGTCGTGGTTGCCGAGCACTGCGCTGGGCACCCGGCCCAGCGCAATGATGCAGGCGCCGGTGAGCGTGGCCATGTCCACGACGGCCTGCGGCTTGTAGCGACCGGCATAGGTCAGGGCGTCGCAGAGGATCAGGCGACCCTCGGCGTCGGTGTTCAGCACCTCGATGGTCTGGCCCGACATGCTGCGGATCACGTCGCCCGGCTTGAGGGCCGCGCCGTCCGGCATGTTCTCCACCGTGGGTACCAGGGCCACCACGTTGATTGGCAGTTGCATCTCCGCCACTGCGGACATCACGCCGATGGTTGCCGCGGCCCCGCCCATGTCGAACTTCATCTGGTCCATGTCGGGGCCCGGCTTGATCGAGATGCCGCCCGAGTCGAAGGTCACGCCCTTTCCCACCAGCACGATCGGCGGGGTGTCCGCGTCCGCGCCCATGTGTTCCATGACGATCATCTTGGGTGGCTCGTTGCTGCCCTTGGCCACGGCCAGAAGCGCGTTCATGCCCAGCGATTCCATGCGCGAGGTGTCGAGTACCTCCACCTGCAGGTTGATGTGCGTCTCGGTCATCTTGCGGGCGTAGTCGGCCAGCGTGGATGGCGTGAGTAGATTGCCGGGGCGGTTGGCGAGGTTCTTGGCCACTCGCACGCCATTGCTGATGGCGGTCGCCTCGCGCACCCAGCGCTCGGCCTCCATCAGGTCCTTGCGGTTGGGCAGGATGAACGTCACCTTGCGCAGTGGGCGACGCGGGCCCAGTTCCTTGTCGGTCTTGAGCTCGTCGAAGCGGTAGAGGGTGTCCTCGATGGCGACGACGCTCTGCCGCAGGACGTGCTCGAGCGAGCTGCCGCGCACATCGATCTCCGAGAGGTGGCTGACGCATTCGGCCGTGCCGCGGTGGTGCAATGCCTCGACCGCCGCACGCGTAGCCTTGACCAGGCCGCGGGTGTCCAGCTCGCGCTCCTTGCCCAGCCCGACCAGCAGCACGCGATCGGCCTGGATGTTCGGTACGCCGTGTAGCAGCAGGGTGTCGCCGATCTCGCCGTCCATGTCGCCCCGCCGGGTGATTGCGGATAGAAAGCCGTCGCTGACGCGGTCGATCACCTCGGCCGAGGGCGTCAGGCGACGGGACTCGAACACGCCCACGATCAGGCAGGCGGTTCGCTGTTTTTCCGGGGCGCCACTCTTTACGGAGAATTCGAGCACGGTAGAGACTCCTTGGATTCGGTTGGCATCAAACGGGCATGGGTCGTCGATCCCGCCCGCTGTTTCGCTTCCTGAGGGGGCGAGACGGCGGGATCGCAGACGGCCAGTGTAGCAAAATCGCCCGGTGGTCTTCCCTTGCGACGGGCGCCGCAAGCAGAGTGCTGATAGCATTCCGTTATGTTTCTGCAACGACCGGATCATCAGAGGAGAGGGCGACAATGAGCGACGAACAAGACAGGAAGCCCGAGGTGGCGGAAGAAGAGGAGTTCGAGCCGGGCATCGGTGATCCGTATCGGTTCGAGGCCCCGACGCGGCAACCGGGATTCGCCCGCGCCTCGAAGTACATGCTGATACTGGGCGCGATCATCTCCACGATCGGGGTGGTCGGCGGTCTCGGTCCGATGATCTTCGGCTCTGCCGAGGACAAGATGCAGTTCATGAACCTGCTGATGCTGGCGCCGGCCGGCGTGATCCTGATGTTCGCGGGCATTACCGGTTGGGTGATCGCGGGCGGACGCTGACGCCCTTGTCCAGTCCCGCCCTCGCGTAACGAAAAAACCCCGGGCAATGCCCGGGGTTTCGCGTTTCGGGTCGGCCGGTCGTGACCGGCCGACAGGTCGGCGGGATCAGCTCGCGCGCGGTACGCGAACCTCCTCGACCAGTTCCTGGATCTCCGCCGGCGGCTCGGCGGTCATCTTCGCGACGATGATCGCCACGATGAAGTTCACGGCCGCGCCGATGGCACCGAAGGAGGTCGGGTTGATGCCGAGCATCCAATTCTCGCGGTTGTCCGGGAGCATGTTGGTGTCCGGGATGAAGAACCAGCCCTTGTACCAGAAGATGTACAGCAGGGTAATGGTCAGACCGGCCAGCATGCCCGCGATGGCACCTTGCTTGTTCATCCGCTTGGAGAAGATCCCCATCATCAGCGCCGGGAACAGGGAACTCGCGGCCAGGCCGAACGCCAGTGCCACCACCTGCGCGGCGAAGCCCGGCGGGTTGAGGCCCAGGTAGCCGGCGATGATGATCGCGACGGTCATGGAGATCCGGCCAGCCATCAACTCGCCCTTCTCGGAGATGTCCGGCTTGATCACGCCCTTGAGCAGATCGTGGGAGATCGCCGAGGAGATCGCCAGCAGCAGGCCCGCGGCGGTCGACAGGGCGGCCGCGATACCACCGGCGGCCATCAGGGCGATGACCCAGCTGGGCAGGCTGGCGATTTCCGGGTTGGCTAGCACCATGATGTCACGGTCGACGGTCAGCTCGTTGCCGTTCCAGCCGTACTCTTCCTCGGCCATGGCGGCGAACTCTTCGTTGCCGTCGTTGTAGTACTGGATGCGGCCGTCGCCGTTCTTGTCCTCGAACTGGAGCAGGCCGGTGACCTCCCAGCTCTTCATCCACTCGGGACGCTCCTCGTAGACAAGGTTGCCTTCCGGCGCACCGATCTCGTCGGTGTTCTGCACGGTCTTGAGCGTGTTCCACATGGCCATCGCACCCACGGCCGGGGCGGTGGTGTAGAGGATGGCGATGAATAGCAGGGTCCAGCCGGCGGACTTCCGGGCGTCACGGACGCGCGGCACGGTGAAGAAACGCACCAGAACGTGCGGCAGGCCGGCGGTACCGATCATCAGCGCCAGCGTCAGCAGGAACGTGTTCATCAGGTCCGGCGTGGCGGTGTACTCGGCGAAGCCGAGATCGACGAGCACCTGGTCGAGCTTGTGCAGCAGGTACTGGTTCGAGCCGTCGGTCAGTTCGGCACCGGTGCCCATCTGCGGCAGGAACTGGCCGGTCAACTGCAGGGAGATGAAGATCGCCGGGACGGTGTAGGCGAAGATCATGATCACGTACTGCGCGATCTGCGTGTAGGTGATCCCCTTCATGCCGCCGAGTACCGCGTAGACGAACACGATGCCCATGCCCGCGAACAGGCCGACTTCCACCGAGGTCTCGAGGAAGCGGGAGAACGCCACGCCCACGCCCTTCATCTGACCGATGACGTAGGTCAGGGAGATGACCAGCAGGGCGATGACCGCGATCACGCGAGCGCCCTGGGAGTAAAACCGGTCACCGATGAACTCGGGCACCGTGAACTTGCCGAACTTGCGCAGATACGGGGCCAGCAGCATCGCCAGCAGGACGTAGCCGCCGGTCCAGCCCATCAGGTAGGCCGAGGCCGAGTAGCCGTTGAAGGCAATCAGGCCGGCCATCGAGATGAACGACGCGGCGGACATCCAGTCGGCGGCCGTGGCCATGCCGTTGAGCACGGGGTTGATCCCCTTCCCGGCGACGTAGAACTCGCTGGTCGTGCCGGCACGCGCCACGATCGCGAGGATGAAGTAGAGCAAGAAGGTGGCGCCAACCACCAGGTAGATCAGGGTCTGAAGTTCCATGTGTCTTGGGCTCCTGCGTGCTTAGTCTTCGGCGACGCCGAATTTCTTGTCGATGGCGTTCATGCGCCAGGCGTAGAAAAAGATCAGCACCACGAAGGTGAAGATCGAACCTTGCTGCGCGAACCAGAAGCCCAGCGGATAGCCGCCCAGCGAAATCTGGTTGAGCGTGTCGACCAGCAGAATGCCGAACACGTAGGACACCAGGAACCATACGGCGAGACAGCCGAACAGCACCTTCAGGTTGGCGCGCCAGTAGTCGGCGCGATTGGAACGTTGCTCCATAAGTGGCTCCTCGAGTTTTGCGAGTTCGGTGGGTTCCGAACGTGTTTTCTTCCTGATTTCCCCGCGATCCGGTCCGAACGAGGCAAATCTCGGCTCGGCCGGAGCACGACGCAGCGTAAGCGTACTGGAACTCCGCACCAAAAGGGAACCGTCTCGAGGTTCAGAGCTGGTAGGCGATGGAAAGGTGCTGCTGCAGCTTGCGGGCGATGCGGAAGGATTCCTTGAGCAGGCGCTGGGTCAGCCCGTCGAGCGAATCGGGGTCGATCAGGTTGTCCGGTGTCTCTCCGCGGCTGATTTGTTCATGCTGGTGTCGCAGTCGCAGTCGCTGGATGAAGTCATAGGCGGCAGTAAGGTCCTCGGCCGGCATCGCTCGCTCGGGGACCAGCCCCAGCCGCTGGTCGGTGCGGGTGATGCCCGAACTTTGCGCGAGCGCCTCGATCCGGGCGGCGTCGACGAACGGTGTCGCGCCGTCGGTCTTGATGTCGATGCCGCGCTGCCCGCCACGCGAGCGGGTACGAAAGCCGCCGAACAGCGTCAGGGGCGGCTGGTTGCGCAGCGCGTTGGCGGCCAGCTGCCGCCTGAAGCGGCTGTTCTTGCTGGCCGGCTCGCGCCAGGCGGACGCCCATTGCTCGAACAGTTCCTCGTCCCCGGCCAGCGGCCGGGCGTCGAAGAAGATGGTGGCGTTGAGCAGATGCTCCGGTGTGCCCTGGTCGATCCAGCCCCGAAAACGGCTCGACCACTCCTCGATCGAGAGGCACAGGTCCGGATTGCCGGCCATGATGTTGCCCGGGCAGAGCGGATAGCCGATCTCGTCGAGCGCCTCGTTGATCCGTCGGGCGAGCGGCAGCAGATGGCGGCGGGCAGCATCCGGCTCCAGCGACCCGGCGAAGACCAGCCCGTTGTCCTGATCGGTGGCCAGTGTCTGCTCGCTACGTGCCTCGCTGCCGAAGGTCAGCCAGCACCAGGCCAGCCCGTCCGGAAGCGGCGCGTCCTCGACCACCAGCGAGATCACCCGGTGGGTGATGGCGTCGTTGATGCCGCTGACGATGCGACTGATCGGGGCAAAGCCGGAGCCCGAATCCAGCAGGGCGCCGACGATGGCCGGCACCTCGCGGCGGATCGCGGCCAGGGACTCGATGCCGTCGGCGCGGCGGATGCGCTGGTGCATCAGCCCGGGGGTCATGGTGTTGACGCGGTAGAGGCTCGCCTCGTCGATCACGCCCAGCGGCACGGGGTTGTCGCGTTCGGTCACCAGCAGGTGGTGAAAACCATGCTCGGCAAGCCTGACAGCCGCCTCCAGCAGGGAAATCTCGGCATCCACCGTCACCGGGTCGCTGGTGGTGATGTCGACCAGCGTGGCATCGGGGTCGGTGGCGCGCGGCAGGCCGCGGAAGGCCAGGTCCCGCAGGGTGGCGATACCCCAGCCGGAATCCAGCTCCACCAGCGTCGCCTCGCTGCCGGCGGACTCCAGACGGAGAGCGGTCTCGGGCAGCGGCGTGGTGCCGGGCAGGATCAGAGGCTCGTCCTCCAGTCGTTGTCGGATGGGCGTGGCCGGGTCGAGCATGGCCCCCTGACCGGCGCCGGCGGCCTGTGCGGCGGACGGGGCTTGTGCCGGGCGACTCAGAAGGTGACCGATGCGCCGGTCGCAGAAGTCGGCGAAGTCCGCGCTTTCCCGGCGCAGTCGATGGAAGGCCCCTTCAGGCAGGATCACCGCCGAACCGGCCTCGGCCACCACCTGACGGGTGCCCACGGGGCGCTTTTCCAGCAGGGCGCCCAGCGGGAAGCTGTCGCCGCGTCCCAGCGACCAGACCGGCTCGCCGTCGTTTTTCCCGGCCAGCCCGTCGACGCGGCCGGACAACAGGACGTAGAAGGCGTCAGGCGGCCCCATGCCCGGTTCTAGCAGCACCTCGCCGTGCTCGAGCGGCCGGATGCGTGCCTCGGCCATGGTGTCGGCCAGCGTGCGCGCGGGTACTCGGTCGAACGGGGCAATCTCGCGCAGTGCGTCAAACGCCTCCTGCGCCTCGATCGGAAGGTCGGTCGGGATCGGCTCGTCCATGTTCGCTCCGCTGGCTGTGTTCGGGGGCTCGATATCCCCAACGATAGCGAAGGTTGTTCCGGGAGGGGAGTGCGAATGCACCGGCTTAAGGAAGGTCTGCACGACTGCCATGCCGCTTAAGCTCACCTTGAGCCGGGGAGACGCAAGGCGCTCGTGCAGACCTTCCTTAATCGTCGATGGGGCAGGGGCAACGGCCGTGCTCGATCTGCACCGTGGCATGGCCGATGTTGAAGCGTTCCTTCAGTGCCTGCTGTAGATCATGGAGGAAGGCGTCGGTGTCGTCCGGCGGGTCGGGCATGACCAGATGCACGCTCAGGGCCGTCTCCCGGGTCGACAGGGCCCAGACATGCAGGTGGTGCAGATCGGTCACGCCCGGCTGGTCGGCGAGAAAGCGCGTGACTTCGTCGAGGTCGACTTCGTCCGGTACGCCCTGGAGTACCAGTTGCAGTGATCCGCGCACCAGGCCGATGGCGGGGACAAGGATGACCAGGCTGACGGCAATGCTCAGCAACGGATCGACCCGGGCAAAACCGGTGAGCAGCACGACCAGCCCCGAAATCGCCACGCCCACCGACACGGCGGCATCCGCTGCCATGTGCAGGAAGGCGCCGCGCAGGTTGAGATCGTGCTTTTGCTGCGAGATCAGCAGCCAGGCGGTGAGCGTGTTGACCACCACCCCGGCGAGCGCCACGCCAATCACCAGCAGACCGTCGACCTCGGGCGGGTCGACCAGCCGCATGCCGGCTTCCCATAGGATCCACAGCGAGACCAGCACCAGAGTCGCGCCGTTGATCAAAGCGGCGAGGATGGTGCTGCTGCCCAGCCCGTAGCTGAACTGGCTGGATGCCAGCCGACGTGTCAGCCGGTTTGCCCCCCAGGCCAGCACCAGCCCGAGGACGTCGCCGAGATTGTGCGCCGCGTCGGCCAGCAGGGCCATGGACTGGCCAAGAATGCCGGCCACGGCCTCGATGATGACAAATGAAAGATTGAGCAGGATACCGATGCCCAGCGCCCGGCCGGCGGCATCGGTGACCTCATGGTGGTGAGCGTGCATGGATGGACCATAGCAGGCGTGCGGCCTGCCGGCCGCAGCTTGAAGCCGACAGCCGGAAGCTGGATGAGGGATGACGTCGCCGCCAAAGCGAAGCCCCCCCCGCGGGAGCTTGCCTGGGAAGCGAAACGCACCAAAGGCGCGTGTCCATCCCCCTTGACGGGATGTCGGTGGAAGCCGGTCCGGCTCCCCGACCGGATCAGTGCAGCAGGCCGAACATCTTGCGGCGGTACTGGCGCGTGAGCGGGTGCTCGTTGCCGAGCATCTCGAACAGGTCGATCATGCCCTGCCGGCCGGCATCGTCGTTGTACGAACGATCGCGCAACATCATCTGGTAGTACTGCTCCAGCGCTCCCTCGATGTCGTTGCGGAGGGCCAGCTTGGCAGCGAGGGCCTCGCGCGCTTCCATGTCCTTGGGATCGGACTCGATCCGGGCGCGCAGCTCGTCCTCGGGCGGGCCGGACTGTGCTGAACGGGCCATGCCGATGCGGGCCTTGAATTCCTTGACGTCGTCACGGGTGGCGGCATCCAACGGCAAGGCCTCGAGGATCTCCCATGCCTGGTCGAGATCGCCCTGTTCGGCGATGAGATCGGCAAGGTCGAGCAGCACTTCGACATTCCCGGGCTCCTGCCGGTTGGCCTCACGGAGCAGGTCCATGGCCTGGTCGAGTGCCCCGGCGGCGCGCACCTGCTGTGCCTCGCGACGGATCTTGTCGATCTCGGAGAGCACGTGCCGGCCGATGAACTCGCGGATCTGGCTCTCGGGAAGGGCACCCTGGAACTGGTCCACCGGCCGGCCGCCGACGAAGAGCATCACCGTGGGCAGGCTGCGCACGCCGACCTGTGCGGCCAGTTCCTGCTCCTCCTCGGTGTTGATCTTGGCCAGCTTCACCTGCCCGTCCATCTCCTCGACGATTTGAGAGAGTACCGGCATCAGCTGGCGGCAGGGGGCGCACCATTCGGCCCAGAAATCCACGAGTACGGGGGTCTCCCGGGACGCGTCGATCACCTTCTCGGCGAATTCCGGGGTGGATACGGAAAAGACGTGCTCGCTGTCGCTCATGGTCGGATCGTCCTCGACGGTTCGGGTAGGGGTGGAAAGACGAGCCCAAGATGGGGCCGCCCGCCCCGTGTTTCAAGTCGTTGTCAGCGGGTGGCATTATCGATAGTCGGGCAGCTCGATTCAGGGAGGAAAGCGTCATGAATGTTCTTAAGCACCTGCTGCCGGTCACGGTGGCTGTCCTGTGGGCCAGCGGAACCAGTGCGGCGGTCGAGTCCGTTTCGCCCTGCACCATGGGCACCGATCTGACCGACGTCGCGGTCGTGGACGCCGATGGCGATCGCTTCCCGGATCTGGCTGTGGTCTGTGGTGCGGGCGGGGCGAAGACCGTGGGCGGTCATCTGGAAGTCTGGCTCGATCGGGAAGGCCAAGGCTGGGATCGCGTGGCACGCCTGGAACCGGGCGATAACCCCAGCGAGGTGCTCGCCGGGGATATGGACGGGGATGGCGATGCCGAACTGGTGGTCGTCGTCCAGGGCCAACATGAACGACGCATTGCCGTGTTCGAGAACCGCGGCGACGGCCGGTTCGCCGATCGGCCGGTGATTCACTCCCGCGGCGGGGTGCAAACGCGCGGGTTAATCCTGCATGACGGGGACGGTGACGGCCGCATGGACCTGGTCGTCTCCCGCGGCCCGATGGGCAGTGGCGCGACGCTGCTGCGAAACGAAAGTGCGGCCGACATCGGGCCCTTCAGCGAGCGCCCGCTGGCCGCGGAGAAGCCCGAGGCCGAAGGGAATGTCGCGGAGATTAGCGGCGACACGCAACCGGATCTTGCCGTCATGCTGCCCTCGCACGGCAAGGCCTGGTTGTACGCCGGCGGTAGCGACGATCGCCTGGAGGCGATCTTCGGCAAGTCCGTCCGCCGGATCGATCAGGTGATCGGTGGCGGGGATCGCGATGGCGACCAGGTGCCCGAACTTCTGGTCCGCCTGAGCCAGCGCGACGGCATCGGCCCGATGGCGCTGGCGCGTCGCGATGGCGAACGCTGGCATCTGGGCGAGCCGCTGACCGAAGACGGCTGGCCGTTGACGGCCGCGATCCGGGATTTCAGCGGTGATGGTCGCGCACAAGTCGTGATCGTCTACCGGGGAAAACCGGGTGAGCCGCCACGGCTGCATCAGTCCGATGGTGACCCGGCCACGGCCGGCGAAGTGGCGTTGCCGTTCTCGCCCGAACTGGCATTGGTGCTGGATGTCGAGGGTGACGGCCGTCACGAACTGCTGTTCGGGCTTTCGGATCGCGGCGAGCACCGTCTCGAGGTCCGGTCGGTATCCTCCCTGTTGCCGGCCGGAGGTCTGGCACCGGCGGACTGATTGCCGCCCGCCAGATATCGGGGCCGCGTCCATGCCGCTCGGGGCCGCCCCGTGTACACTCTTGGCGTTTCTTCGTTTCACCAGTCTCCGACTGAAGGCTTCACCGATGGCTGAACGCTCCGACTACAACGCCGGCTCGATCGAGGTGCTTACCGGGCTCGACCCGGTCAAGAAGCGCCCGGGCATGTATACCGACACCTCCCGCCCCAATCACCTCGCCCAGGAGGTGATCGACAACAGTGTCGACGAGGCGATCAGCGGCTATGCCGACAAGATCGACGTGACGGTGCATGCCGACGGGGCGTTGAGCGTATCCGACGACGGTCGAGGCATGCCGGTGGATGTCCACCCGGAGCACGGCATTTCCGGGGTGGAGCTGATCCTCACCCGGCTGCATGCCGGGGGCAAGTTCTCGGACAAGTCCTACCAGTTCTCCGGTGGCCTGCATGGGGTGGGCGTCTCGGTGGTCAACGCCCTGTCGAACCGGCTGGTGGTGGAGATCAAGCGGGACGGCAAGCTCCACCGCATCGAGTTCGCCCACGGGGAGGTCACCCGACCGCTGGAGGTGATCGACACGGTCGGCAAGCGCAACACCGGGACCCGCCTGACCTTCTGGCCCGACACCAGCTATTTCGACCAGCCGCGCATGAACATGGCCCGGCTGCGCCACGTGCTGCGTGCCAAGGCCGTCCTCTGCCCGGGGCTGACGGTGACGCTGACCGACGAGGCCAGCGGCGAGCGCGAACAATGGTGCTACGCGGACGGCCTGCGCGACTATTTGCTCGAGAGTGTCGCCGACCAGGAGGTGCTCCCTGCCGAAGCGTTCACCGGACAGATGAAGGCCCCGGACGGCAGCCGGGCGCAGGAAGTCGCCTGGGCGGTCGTCTGGGCGACCGAGCCGGGCGAGGGGCTGACCGAGAGCTACGTCAACCTGATCCCCACCCTGCAGGGCGGCACACATGTCAATGGCCTGCGCCAGGGGCTGACCGAGGCGGTGCGCGAGTTCTGCGAGTTTCGCAACCTGCTGCCGCGCGGCGTTCGCCTGTCGCCGGAGGACGTCTTCGAGCGTGCGCGTTTCGTGCTCTCGGCCAAGCTGCATGACCCGCAGTTCGCCGGCCAGACCAAGGAACGCCTGTCCTCGCGTGAGTCGGCCACCTTCATCAGCGGAGTGATCAAGGACGCGCTCTCGCTCTACCTCAACCAGCACCCGGAGACCGGCGAGAAGATCGCACAGATCGCGATCGAATCGGCCCAGAGCCGCATCAAGAGCGAGAAGAAGGTGGCGCGCAAGCGGGTGACCAGTGGCCCGGCGCTGCCCGGCAAGCTGGCCGACTGCGCCTCGACTGATCTCTCGCGCACCGAACTGTTTCTGGTGGAGGGCGATTCTGCCGGCGGGTCGGCCAAGCAGGCCCGCGATCGCGACTTCCAGGCGATCATGCCGCTGCGCGGCAAGATCCTGAACACCTGGGAGACCGACCCGGCCCAGGTGCTCGCCAGCCAGGAGGTGCACGACATCGCCGTGGCCCTAGGCCTCGAGCCCGGCTCGAACGACCTGTCGAAGCTACGCTATGGCAAGGTCTGCATCCTCGCCGATGCCGACTCCGACGGCCTGCACATCGCGACATTGCTTTGTGCGCTATTCCTGCGCCACTTCCCGGCGCTGGTGGACGCCGGCCACGTCTTCGTCGCCATGCCGCCGCTGTATCGCATCGACATCGGCAAGGAGACCTTCTACGCGCTCGACGAGCACGAGCGTGACGGCATCATCGACCGGCTGGAAGCCGAGAAGCGCCGCGGCAAGATTCAGGTCACCCGCTTCAAGGGGCTGGGCGAGATGAATCCGGTCCAATTGCGCGAGTCGACGCTCGCCCCGGCTACCCGCCGACTGGTGCAACTCAAGGTGGAGGGCGACGACACCATCGAGGTCTTCGACATGCTGCTGGCCAAGAAGCGCGCCGCCGACCGTCGTTCCTGGCTGGAACGCAACGGCGATCTCGCCGAGGTGGTGTAGGTCGTCATGGCGGACTGGCCGGCCCGTGGCCGCCTGGTCCGGCGCAGCCTGCTCGCCGGACTGCTGCTTGTCGTTCCCGCCGGCGCCCATGCGGCCCCGACGTTGCAGCTGACCGGCCTGGAAGAACGCGACCTCATCACCAACGTCGGCCTGTCCGTGCCGCGGATCACCTTTTCCTGCCAGGCCAGCACCGCCCGGATCCGCCGTTATCTCGACACCGCCCGCCAAGCGGCCGAGGAGGCCCTGCAGGCCCATGGGTACTTCAACAGCCGCATCAGCGCCCGCATCGAAGCACGGGATGACTGCCGCGATCCCGCCCTGCACGTGGAGGACAAGGGACCGGTGACGCGGGTGACATCGGTGGATATCGATCTGCCCGAGGAGATTCGTGCCATCGAGCCGATCCGGGCATTCGTCGAGGCATCTCGTCCGGAGATCGGCGCACCGCTGGACCAGGCGGCCTACGACAGCCTGCGCGACGGTCTGATGACCCGCGTTCGGCAGCGGGGCTACCTGGACGCCCGGTTCACCCGGCGCGAGATCCGTGTCGACCCGGCCAGCCAATCCGCGGGGATTGCGTTGCAACTCGAGCCTGGCGAACGCTACCGCTTCGGCAAGGTGACCATCGAGCAGTCCGTCCTGCGCGACGAGCTCGCCCATCGCTTGACCGGGGTCGAACCGGGGGCGGTCTACAGCAGTCGCGACCTGCTGGCCATGAACCAGAATCTCACCGGCACCGAGTACTTCGAGTCGGTCTCGGTCCGTCCGGACCTGGACGCGCGAGAGAATGCCGAGGTGCCCGTGGACATCGTCGCCCGGCGCAACCCTCGCACCTCCTGGGAGCTGCGCGCCGGATACGCCACTGACGTCGGTCCGCGCGTGGGCGCGAGCGCCAAGCGCCGTTTCGTCAACGACCGGGGCCACCAGTGGACCGCGCGCACGCGACTGTCGATGATCGAGCAGCGCCTCGAGACCAGCTACAGCATCCCCCGCGCCACCGACCCGCTGCATCAGCGCTATGACATCTACGGGCGCACGGTTCGCGAGGACAACAACGACATCATCACCACGTCGGCCACCGCCGGGGTTCAGTGGGTGCGCGAGACCGATCGCTGGACGCGGACGCTGTTCACCGAGTACCTCCTCGATCGCACGCGCTACGGCGAGGCTCCGGCCGGGTCCAACGGGTTTGCGATCCTCGGCGGTCGACTGGGCTACGACGGGCTGGACGATGCGCTCTTTCCCACCCGCGGGGTGGTCTTCGACCTCTCCCTGCAGGGGGCGGCCGAACCGCTGCTTTCCGCGGCGAGTTTCCTGCGAGGGCGGGCACTGCTCGGTGGCTATTACCCGCTGGGGCGCTGGATTTTCGCCGGCCGTGCCGAGGCCGGCATGATCGCCACGGACGACTTCGATTCGATGCCGCGCTCGCTGCGCTTCTTCGCCGGCGGTGATCGTTCCGTGCGCGGCTACGACTACGATTCGCTCTCCCCGCGCGACGATGAGGGGACGCGCACCGGGGGCAGGTACCTGCTCGCCGGCAGCCTCGAAGCGATGTACCCGCTGTTCGGCGACGACTGGTATCTGGCCGCCTTCGTCGACAGCGGCAATGCCTGGACCAATCCCGAGGCCGAGCTGAAGACCGGTGCCGGCCTGGGACTGCGGTGGCGCTCGCCGGTGGGCATGGTGCGGCTGGACGTGGCCCAGCCGCTGGATGGATCGGACGACCTGCCGCGGCTGCACCTGGGCCTGGGAGCGGCATTCTGATGAGTCCACGCGTGATCATCACCGCACTGGTCTGGACCCGGCGAATGGTGCTTGTCGTCGGCTGGCTGGCGGTGGGGCTGGTGTTGCTGACCGCCACGGTGTTGTGGTGGCTGACGAGTACCTCCGCCGGCGTACAGTGGTCACTGGAGCAGGCGCAACGGCATCTGCCGTTGACGGTGGAGCGTGTCGAGGGCACGCCATGGCGCGGGCTTTCATTGCACGGCGTGATCTGGGGGCCGTCAGAAGGACCCGTGGTGCGCGTCGATACCGCGCGCCTGAGCATCGATGCCGGCGGGCTCTGGCGAGCGCGGCTCCTGGCTCCCGAGGTTTTCGCCCGCGGTGTCGAGTTGCAGTTGCCGGTGCCCGGCGAGCAGTCCGCTCCGGCGCAATCGCCCCCCTTCTCGCCGGGCTCTCTTCCCCTGCCTCCCTGGCTGCTGGACCTGCCTTCGGTCCGGATCGAATCCCTGGTCGTTAGCCGGGGCGAGGAGCGCTACCGGCTGGATCGGCTGGCCTTGGCCGCCCGGCTGGACGCACGGCTGGAACGGCCCCGATTCGACGTCGCGTTGGACGAGCTGTCCCTGTGGCTGCCCGGTTCTCTGGGGCTGGACGTCGATGGCGAGTTCGGCGGCGAACTCGCCGACGGAATACCGGTCGCCGGGCAGCTGACCCTGCTGGTGGACCACCCGGACGGCTGGCTCGGTGGCCGGGTCGACATCGGGGGATCCGCGCTGTCGGATCTGGTACTCCGTCCCCGGCTGGACTGGATGGGGACAAACGGCCTGCCCGCGGCTGCCTGCGGGCAGCTGCACTATGACGGCGAGAGGCTGGCGATCGTCGATCTGGGTATCGACATCCTGGGGGGACGCCTGCGCGTCGCCGGCGCGCTGACACCGGGCGAAGCCCCTGCGCTGCGACTGGACGGGCAGGCCGAGTCGATCGATCCGTCCTGGCTGGCCGCCAAGATGCCGGGAAGCCTGGGTTTCGGGTTCTCCGCGCAGCTGGCGATCGACGATGGCTGGCTGCCGCTGGCCGGGCGCGTGGTGATCGAGGGGCTGACGGGAGACTTGGCCGGCGGCTCGCTGCGGGGCGTTTCCCTCGACGCCGTTTTCGACGACCAGGCCGCCACCGTCGCGCTCTCGGGGCAGGCTGCCGAAGGCGATCTGCGGCTGGACGCCCGGCTGGGGGCGGATCAGTCGTTCTCGATGGACTGGGCACTGGACGCGTTGTCGCTGGCGGTGGTCGCGGCGGATGACCTCGGCCTGTCTCTGGCGAGCAATGGCCGGATCGCGGGGCGCCTGCCCGACTGGCGCAAGCCGCTGACCGGCCGGGACTGGCTCGAGCGGACCACGGTCGAGATCGAGCGTTTGCATGCGACGTTGTCGGAAGCGACGGCGGCCGGCGAGCGCGGCCGGCAGGTCACGCTGGACGCCGAGGGGAGCGTCGCCGATGGCGCGGCCGACCTGCGGGGCGCGAGGCTCGTCATGCCCGGCGGTCAGCTGTCCGTCGGTGGCCGGTTGGCCCTGCCGGTCGGGGCAGAGTCGTGGCGGCTGGACCAGGGAGAGCTGACGCTCTCGGTGCCCGATCTGGCCCGGCTGCCCTGGGATCTGTTCGAGCGGGTGCCGGGTCTGGACCTGGCGGCCCTGCAACCGGAGACGGCAGGCGGCCGGATCGAGGCGGAGGTCACGGCCAGCGGGACCGCCGGGAAGCCGCAGGGTCGACTGAGCATCCGCGGCGGTGGCCTGCGGCTGGCTGGTCATGCACTGGAGCATCTCGATGCCGATGGCAGCCTGGGCGAGGACGACGCGCTGACCCTCTCGGCCGACGCCCGCAGGCTGATCCTGTCCGGTGGCGACTTTCCGGCCATCGATCGGCTGGCGGTGCGCGCCGACGGTTCCGTGCCGGCCCATCGCCTGCGCGTCGACCTGGAGGCCGGTCCCGCGCTCACCTTGATCGCCGACGGTGGCTGGACCGGCAGCGAGTGGGCGGGGCAGCTGACCGGGATGGACGCTTCGGTGCCGCAGGCAGGGGACTGGCAGCTGGCGGGCGACGCGCTGCTGCACCTGGGCGGCGATCGTCAGCGGCTCGAGTCGTTCTGCCTGCAACCGGCGGCGAGCGGCACGGATGCCGACCGGGGGCAGTTGTGCCTGAATGCCGAGAATGGTGCCGGGCAGACGCAGGCGACGCTGAAGGGCGATCTGTCGTTGATGGCTCTGTGGCAGCAGTGGGAAGGGGGGGACCCCGAACAGCTGCGGTTGCCGGGCCGGGTGAGGATCGATGGCTCGGCACGCATGTCCTCCGGGGAGACCGAGGCCGAACTGGCGGTCGACCTTCCGGCCGACGAGATGCGCATCGCCCGCGGGGTAGGGGAGGATCGTGGCTACGAGACGGTCGCCTATCCGCCGGGGCGGCTTGCCGCCGGTCTGGCGGGTGATCGGGTCACCGGCCGGCTCGAGGCGGGGCTGGCCGACTGGTTGGCCCTTCGGGCGGAAGGCCAGGCGACCTTGTCCGATCAGCGGCTGGATACCTCGCTCGATCTGGAGCGTGCCGATCTTGCCCCGCTGCTCGCATTTGCCGAGCGGGTGGCCGGTCCGTTCGACTGGCCGGTGGGCGATATCGACGGCGAGCTGACCGGGGAGATGGGAGCTGTAGGACGCTGGACAGAGCCCGAGATGACCGCGCGGCTCCGCCTGCGCGAGCTGGCGTTCTCCGCCTTTCCCGCCGGCACCGCCTATCGGGACGGCCGACTGGATGTCGACCTGGCCCGCGACGGCGGCATCCGTCTTGAGGGCGAGTTGACCGGCGAGGCCGACACGCCGCCCCGGCCGGTCTTCCAGGAGCGACGCATCGTCGAGACCGAGGCGGGCCGCACCGTCGGTCGGATGACGGTGAGCGGGGAAGGGCAGCTGACGGCCCCCGACGACTGGCAGCTGGCGCTGACCGTCGCTGGCGAGCCCCTGCCGGTATTGCGTCTGCCGACCCTGACGGTCGATGCCCGTCCCGACCTGAAGCTGGATCTCGAGCCGGCCGGGGGACAGGTATCCGGCGCGATTCACCTGCCGGTCGTGATCGCGAAGCTCGAGGAGCTGCCCAAGAGTGCGCGCCGCAATTCCGAGGATCTGGTCATCGTGGGCGAAGAGTCGCCGAAGCCGGGCGCCGGCTACCCGCTGACAGGAGATATCGACGTGATCCTGGGGGACGACGTCAGCCTGCGGGGCAAGGGCTTCGCCTCGCGGCTGGTCGGCGGGCTGACCCTACGCCTGCGCCCCGAACAGTCGCCGGGCGCCTTCGGCGAGCTCCGGCTGGCGGAAGGGCGCTACCAGGCCTACGGGCAGGACCTGCGGATCGAGCGGGGGCGGCTGATCTTCAACGGTCCGTTGACCGCACCCGGCCTGGACGTGGTGGCGAGTCGGCAGATCGACGACGCCGACGGCACGGTGGTCGGCCTGTCCATTCAGGGCGAGCTGGAGGCGCCGGATACGGAGGTGTTCTCGCGCCCGGCCACGTCGCAGAGCGATGCACTCTCGCTGTTGCTTACCGGTCGGCGGCTGTCCGCCGGTTCCGAGGGTGATGCCTCCCTGCTGATGGCGGCCATCACCGGCCTGGGCGTGCGTCAGGGCGATTCGCTGGCCCAGCAGATCAATGCCACGCTGGGCTTCGACGAGCTGGGCCTGGAGTCGGGGGGGGATGCCGCCGGCACCAGCTTGAGTGTGGGCAAGCGCATCGGGGAGAATCTGCTGGTCCGTTACGCCGTGGGCGTGTTCGATGGAGTGGGTGAATTGATCACGCGTTATCGCATCAACAAGTTTCTGCACTTGGAACTGACCAGCAGCGCCGAGTCGCAATCGGGTGACCTGATCTATCAGATCGATACCGGGCGCCGGAAGGACTGATGGGTATCGGGGTACTCATCGTCCTCGGCCTGATGGCCGCTCTGTCCTACCTGCCCGGCTGGTGGGTGGGCCAGGTAATGCGCCGGCACAGCGAGCCGGCCGACCGCTTCGACTTTTCCGGCGCCGATCTGGCCCGCTATCTCCTCGACCGCCACCACCTCGAATACGTGAAGGTCGAGGAGACCAAGGCCGGGGATCACTACGACCCGTCGGACCGGACGGTGCGGCTCTCGCCCGCGCACTTCGGTGGCCGGTCGCTGACCGCGATAACCGTGGCGGCCCACGAGGTGGGACACGCCCTGCAGGATGCCGAGAATTTCCCGCCCTTCGAGCGCCGTCAGGAGGTCGTCGAGCGCACGCAATGGGCCCAGCGCATCGCCGGCTGGATCCTGGTGGCGATCCCCGTGGTCTCGGTCATCCAGAAAGGGCCTTTCGCCGGGCTGGTGATGTTCGCCGCCGGGGTGATGACCATGGCGGTGCCCGTCTTTGCCCACCTGGCCACCCTGCCCACCGAGCTCGACGCCAGCTTCAACCGCGCCCTGCCCATGCTCCAGGAGGGCGGCTTTCTCAAGAAGGCCGACCGCCGCCCGGCCCGCCGCATCCTCCGTGCCGCGGCCCTCACCTATGTCGCCCAGGCGCTGTCCTCGCTGATCAACGTCTTCCGCTGGCTGCGCGGCATGCGGATGTAGGTCAGGCAGGAAGAGGCCCTCGCGGCTCGGTTACAATGCCGCCCGTCGCACCGTGGAAAAGCGGTCCCGAATCCAGAAAAAATCAGGAAGCGCGCAATGCAGAGTCAATACCTCGAAACCGCCCTTGCCGCCGCGCGTGCGGCCGAATCGGTCGTCCGTCGCTACTGGCAGCAGAACGTCGAGATCGAGATCAAGGAGGACGCCACGCCGGTGACGGTGGCGGACGTGGAGACCGAGAAGGCGATCAAGGCGGTGATCATGGACGCTTTCCCGGATCACGGTTTCTACGGCGAGGAGACCGGGAAGACGCGTCCGGACGCGGAGTTCACCTGGCTGGTCGATCCGATCGACGGTACCAAGAGCTTCGTGCGCGAGTATCCGTTCTTCTCCACCCAGATCGCGCTGATGCAGGGCGACGAGATCATCCTGGGCGTCTCCAGTGCGCCGGTGTTCGGCGAGTACGCCTACGCCGAGAAAGGCGGCGGGGCGTTTTTCATGGACCGGGCCGCCCGGGTCAGCCAGATCGACACCCTTTCCGAGGCGACCCTGTCGGTGGGCAACCTCACCACCCTGGCCAAGCAGCCGATCGGCTGGGCGGGGCTGGCCACGCTGGTCGCCGAGGTCAACCGGACTCGCGGCTACGGCGACTTCTACCACTACCACCTGCTCGCCCGCGGGGCGATCGACCTGATTGTCGAGTCCGACGTCAATGTTCTTGACATCGCCGCGCTCTCGGTGATCGTGCAGGAGGCCGGGGGCGTGTTCACCGATCTCGAGGGCAACGGCATCGGCCTGGATACCACCACGGTCTGTGCCGCGGCGACCTCGGAGCTGCACCAGATCGCGCGCAAGCGGCTGGGGTACTGAGGGCCGCCTGGAACGGCTGATGCGTGGGTTGGGCTGAATGCATTGGAGCCCGACGCTCGGCGACAGGGCCGCGCCGGGATGTTGGGCTTTTCAGCCCAACCTGCGGTGCCCCCCCCCAACATTGTGCGAGCGGGGCTTGCCATTGAGGCGGCGCCAGTCGCCGTGCCCGTTCAGGGGTTGCCGGCATGCGGGAGCCATGACCACGCGCCTTTGGCGCGTTTCGCTTGCAGGCAAGCTCGCACAGGTCGGGTTCCTGCCGCGGCGTTGTGCGAGCGCGTCTGGCGCGCGAAGGCTGCGTCAGTGGCCGTCCCGGTCTCGGCAGGCAAGGGGCGGGCGGTATCAGACCGGCAGGTCGATCCACCCGGTCAGGATGGCCGCGGCGAGCAGCCAGACGTAGAAGGAGAAGATCTTGAGCTGGGCGCGGTACAGGAAGTAGATCACCAGCTTCAGGGAGATGATCCCGACCACCGCCGAGACGACGAAGCCGACCAGCAGGGCCATCAGGCTCACGCCATTGAGGCCGAGATTGCCCCAGACATCCAGGCTCTGCACCAGGGTGGCCGCCAGGATGGTCGGAATGGCCAGAAAGAAGCTGTATTCGGCGGCCCAGCGGCGCTTGAGGCCCGTGAACAGCGAAAAGACGATGGTCATGGCGCTGCGCGACAGTCCGGGGACCAGTGCGAAACCCTGGGCCACCCCGATGACGGTCGCCACCTTGGCATTGATGCCCTTCAGCCCCCGGCGGCGCGGCCCCAGTTTATCGGTCCACCACAGCAGGATGCCGGTCAGGATCAGCGTGAAGGCGATCATCACCGGCGTGGCGAACACGTGCTCGAACGTGGCCTTGAGCCCGAAGCCGATCACCGCGGTGGCCAGCACCGAGAGCATCCCCAGGAGGAACAGGCGCACATACAGTGGCATGCCCTCGTGGCGCCCCTCGGCCGTGGCCCAGTGGAAGGCGCCGGTCGCCGTGTTCCGCGAAAAGCGCCACAGGCTGGGCCAGAACACCACCACGATCGAGACCAGGGTGCCGACATGCACCACCAGGTCGAACAGGATCATCTCGGGGCTGTCCGGCGCCGGCAGGTCATGTCCCTTCTCGATCAGCCAGTGCTGGGTCAGTACCAGGTGGGCGGTCGAGCTGACGGGCAGGAACATGAAGATGCCCTGAATGACGCCTAGCAGGGCGGCGATGAGCAGTGTCACGTGGACATCCTCGCGGTGAAGAAGCGACGTTTTTACTTCAAGGGGCTGGGAGCGTCAAATACAGGCCACTCGTCTGCCATCTTGAGAACGACTGCGGTCACGCATCCCGGCGTCTACATGCGGGCAAGGTGTCCTTGGGGTTGTCGGCCCTGGTTCGGGGGGCGAGTTGCCGCCGATCGCGTGGTGTTTTGGATTAAGGCTTTTCCGGCGGTCTTTCAGTCGCCGTGCAGGGGGTCGATGCCCGCTTCGCGCAGCAGGCGCGCGGTGGCGATCAGCGGCATGCCGAGGATCGCGCTGGGATCGCGGCTGCTCATGTGTTCGACAAGGCAGACGCCCAGTCCCTCCGAGCGCATGCTGCCGGCGCAGTCGAAGGGGCGCTCGATTTCGACGTAGCGGGCGATCGCCTCCCCGGAGAGTTCGCGCATGCGCGCCTCGACGGTTTCGTGCCAGTCGAGCCGCCGCCCGTCGGGGCAGGCGATGCAGATGGCCACGTGGAAGGCGATGTTCTCGCCGGCGATCTCGGCGAGCTGCCGGCGGGCAGTGGTCGCGTCGCCCGGCTTGCCCAGGATGCCGCCCCGCCAGGCGAGCATCTGGTCGGAACCCAGGATCACCGCGTCCGGGCGGCGTTCGGCGACGCGTTCCGCCTTGCCACGCGCCAAGCGTCGGCAGGCGGCCTTGGCCGGCTCGTCCGCGGCGAGCGTCTCGTCGATGTCGGCAGGGTCGACCGTGTACGGGATTTGCAGGCGGTCGAGCAGTTGCCGTCGGGTGGCCGACCCGGAGGCCAGGACCAGGCTGGGAGAGGCATGTGGCATGGTGTTTGTCGAAAGTCCAATAAACCGCTAAACTTAGCGGATTAAGATTCCCGCTTGCAAGGCCGGTGGGTGGCTGGCGCGCCTGACGGGCGCAGGGGCCGAGGTGATGCCGAGAAACGACAGCGAGATCGACGAGGGGCGGGCCGCATCGAGGTTGTCCGTCCCGCTTGACGTCCGCGGCGCGTGTCACCAAGGGAAAGTCGAGTCGGGGCAGTTGCCGATGTCGATGCTTCCCCGCTGTCGTGAGATCGCACCGGAAGGCGGCGTGGTGTCCTACGATGTGCGCTTCTTCGAGGGGCAGGGCGTGCACCCGCTTGAAGCCGATATCCGGGTCACCGCGCCGCTGGCGCTGGAATGCGCGCGCTGCCGCCAGCCGGTGACCCAGACGGTATCGGTGACCTCCCGGGTGACCTTCGTCTTCAGCGACGAGCAGGCCGAGCACGTCGAGACGGAAACCGAGCCGGTGGTGCTCGGGCGCGAGGGGCGGGTCCGGCTGACGGATCTGCTCGAAGACGAGATCCTGATGGCGGTGCCGTTGATGCCGGTGCACGAGGAACCCTGTGCCGAGATCGCGCCGGGGAGCCCCTGGGAATCCGGGCAGATCGAGGAATCGGTCGCCGAGGACGCGACGGAAAACCCCTTCGCCGTCCTGGCCGCCCTCAAGCGGGGCGACGAGACCAAGGAATGAAAGACGGGCCGGACGTTCCGGCCCGTGACATGAGTCAGTGAAACCAGCAGCAGGCGCGCTCCGGCGCGTCTTGATCATTTTGGAGGTAGAAAACCATGGCCGTTCAGCAAAACAAGGTTAGCCGTGCCAAGCGCGACTCCCGTCGTGCCCACGACACCCTGAAGAACACCCAGCTGTCGATCGATCCGACCAGCGGCGAGACTCATCGTCGCCACCACGTCACGCCGGACGGTTTCTACCGTGGCCGTCGCGTGGTGACCAAGTCGGGCGACAACGCCTGATTCTGGCTGCGATTCGCCTGCCTGCCACCTCCGCTCGGGCTGATGACAGCCCGCTGCCCTGCATTGGGGCGGCCGATGGAGGCGCAGGCAGGCCTTTGTCGGAAAAGGGGCGCTGATGAGCAGCCAGATCGCAATTGACGTGATGGGCGGCGACCACGGGCCGGAAGTGACGGTCCGTGCCGCCGCCCGTTTCCTTTCGAGGCATCCTGCCGCGGGCCTGCTGCTGGTGGGCGATCAGGCCACCGTGGAGCGGGCACTGGAACGCGAGACCGGGATCGATCGCGAGCGTGTGGAGATCGTGCATGCCGACCAGGTGGTCGCCATGGACGAATCGCCGGCGATCGCGCTCCGGACCAAGAAGTCCAGCTCGATGCGCCTGGCCATCGATCTGGTCAAGGAGGGGCGTGCCCAGGCGGCGGTGAGCGCCGGCAACACCGGCGCGCTGATGGCGACCGCCAAGTTCGTGCTCAAGACCCTGCCGGGCATCGAGCGCCCGGCGATCTGCACCGCGCTGCCCAACGAGGATGGCCACACCCACGTGCTGGATCTGGGCGCGAACGTTGACTGCGACGCCGAGCACCTGTTCCAGTTCGCCGTGATGGGCTCGGTGCTGGTAGAGGCATTCGACGACAACGAGTCGCCGCGTGTCGGCCTGCTCAATGTCGGTGCCGAGGCGATCAAGGGCAACGACACGGTCAAGAACGCCGCGGAACGGCTCGAGGCCGGGCCGGTCAACTACATCGGCTTCGTCGAGGGTGACGACATCTACAAGGGTGGCGTGGACGTGGTCGTCTGCGACGGCTTTGTCGGCAATGTCGCGCTCAAGAGTAGTGAAGGCGTGGCCAAGATGATCAGCCATTTCCTCCGCCAGGAATTCAAGCGCGGGGTGCTCTCGCGTCTCGCTGCGGTAATGGCCATACCGGTGCTCGCCCGCCTCAAGGAGCGGGTCGATCCGGGCCGGTACAACGGCGCGAGCCTGCTGGGCCTGCAGGGCATCGTGATCAAGAGCCACGGGGGTGCGGACGTCGACGCGTTCGGCAACGCGCTCGACGTGGCACTGCGGGAAATCGAGAAGGACGTGCCGCGGCGCATCGACCAGCGTCTCGAGCAACTTCTCCAGGAGCGGAAGCCCTCATGATCCATTCGCGCATCACCGGCACGGGGAGCTACCTCCCGGAACGGGTCATGACCAACCATGACCTCGAGCAGATCGTCGACACCTCCGATTCCTGGATCCGGGAGCGCACCGGCATCGAGCAGCGTCACATCGCCGCCGAGGGTCAGCTGACCTCCGATCTCGCCGAGCCGGCCGCCCGGGCGGCCCTCGAGGCGGCCGGACGCGTGCCCGAGGAGGTCGACCTGATTATCGTGGCGACCACCACGCCGGATCGCACCTTTCCCTCCACCGCCTGCCTGCTGCAGCAGAAGCTCGGTATTCACGGACCGCCTGCCTTCGACGTGCAGGCGGTCTGCACCGGCTTCGTCTATGCCCTCTCGGTGGCGGACAAGTTCATCAAGACCGGTGCGGCCCGCTGCGCGCTGGTGGTGGGCGCCGAGACCCTGTCGAACATCATCAACTGGAACGACCGCGGCACCTGCGTGCTGTTCGCCGACGGGGCCGGCGCGGTGGTGCTGGAGGCGTCCGACGAGCCGGGCATCATCCGCACCGACATCCACGCCGACGGCAGCTACGAGTCGCTGCTGACGACTGTGAAGCCGGACCCGGAGACCACGGATCCCGAACGGCTCGCCGACGGCACCGCCTTCATCGAGATGCGCGGCAA
>JBNJFM010000009.1:0-46505 GCA_051746865.1 Pseudomonadota bacterium
CCTGTACGTCGGACATGGGTTACCTCCATCAGTAACGGTGTGACAGGTTGGCGGGGCGTAGCGACCGTGCCGCCGGCCCCGACAACGCAAACGATAGAGATACCTTATGCCCCATTCAAATGATAGTTTTTAAATCGATAGATAGGATTCATCTATCGACGACGGCCGACATCACTCGGCGGTGACCAGGCGCGGCTCCGGCTCGAGTTCGACGCCGAAACGCGCCGCCACGGCGGACTGGATCCGCTGCGCCAGCCCCCGGAACGCGTCACCGGTGCCGCCCCCGTGGTGCAGCAGCACCAGCGCGTGGGCCTCAGACACGCCCACCGCGCCCTCGCGAAAGCCGCGAAAACCGCACCGCTCGATCAGCCAGCCGGCCGACAGTTTCACCCGCTCCCCTTCGGAGAGCGGGTACTGCGGCATCCCGGGCCAGTCCTTGATCAGCGCGGCGGCCCTGGCGGCGGACACCACCGGGTTCTGGAAGAAACTGCCCACGCTGCCGGGCAGGCCGGCGCGCCAGTCCGGCAGCTTGCGCCGACGAATGCCCGTGATGACCTCGGCGTAGGCAAGCGGCGTGATCTCGTCGATCGACCACCCTGTCTCGCGACTCCACTGCTCAAGGGCTTCGGCCACCCCGGGGTAATCGGCCGGCGGCCAACCTTTCGGCGGCTGCCGGCGCAGGCGTAGCGCCACGCGGGTAACCAGCCAGTGCCCGCGTTCCCGCTTGAACCGGCTAGTCCGATAGGCAAAGCGGCAGTCTTCGGCGGTCAGACGACGCACCACGCCCGCCTCCCGGTCGAGGGCCTCGACCCAGCGGATACGTTCACCGATCTCGGTGCCGTAGGCGCCGACGTTCTGGAGAGGGGCGGCCCCGACGGTGCCGGGAATCTCGGCCAGCGCCTCCAGTCCGTACCAGCCCTTCGCGGCGGTCTCGCGAACCAGCTCGTCCAGTCCCTTGCCAGCCTCGACCACCAGATCGACCTCGCCATCCGCTTCCCGCTCCACCCATTGGGCATCGGCCGTCACCCGCACGGCACGGGGCACCTCCGGGTCGACGAAGACCAGATTGGACCCACCACCGAGAACCTCGACGGACGGATCGGCCAGCCAGTCGCGCACCGCCGGACACTGCAGTACTTCCGGTTCGGTCGTGTGCAGGCGCAATTCCCTGCCCGCCCGCGCCGGGAGCCGCAGCGTGTTGGGAACAGGCACATCCACGCGCCAGTCGAAACCCGGTCTCTCCGCATCCTGCATCGGCTGTCCGATCGGCATCAATCGAGCTTGTTCAAGTCGGCCGTGGGCGCGCTGTCCGGCTGTTCGTCGGGCAGTTCGATCGGCGCCTCGCCGCCGGTGATCACCTGGATGATCGATTCGACCACGATCTCCGGCCGGTTCATCGGCGGCGTGTCGGCGTTGATCAGTTTCTGGCGGGCGTGCCGCGTGGTGATCACGCCGTCGTGACGGGCCTGGCCGTCCTCGCAGACGCAGACGCCGGGAATGCCGAGCGACGCCGCCAGCCAGCCGGTGAGATTGGTACCGGTCAGGACGTAGCGGCTCTGCGTGAGCCGGCGACGGTAGTCGGCCTCGTCCTCCGGCGGATGCACACCCAGATCATCCAGCGTGACGCCGGTTTCTTCGAGGCGCCGGCGCAGCAGCGCGTTGCCCGCCTCGTCGAACGGCAGGCCGCGCGGGTCGAACAGCAGGTCGGTGAGAATGGGCTCCGCCTCGATGTTGAGCCCGTAATCCGGGTTGAGATCGTGCAGCGAGTAATCGAGGTGCGCGGCGAACAGCATCCGTGTCGCCTGGACGCGGTGCAGTTCCTGCGGGATCGGGTAGGGGGAGTCGTAGACCTGGCGCCCCTTCAGGGTCGGCTTGCCGGTCGAGCGCACCATGCCGACCGAACGCCCGGGTAGCCGACGTACCGCCTCCATGGCCACTTCCCCGCCGAGCGGATCGATGACCGTCTCCGCCGAACCGAGCGCCTCGTGCTCGCGCAGCAACCGCTTCCAGTCGCGGCGGGCCCTGCGTCCTTCGGCTTTCCACCAGGGTTCGACCAGCGTCTCCAGCGGGAAGGTCACGACCTGATCGACCGCCGGGTGCAGCGCGGCCCAGGGGGCGGCGGCTTCACCGGTCAGGACGGTGAATGCCAGCCCCGGGCGATCACGGGAGGCGTCGGTCAGGGCGGGAAAGATCGGAACGATCTCGTCCGGGAGATCGGGGGCGACAATCACGATGCGCATGGGCGATGGCGGTCCTTGCGTTGGAAGGTCTGCACGAATGGGGAACGAATCCACGCTTGCCCGCATGCTAAACTGCCGCGCCTCGAATCACCAATGTAACCGCCGTCGCGGCCGGTATCCGCCGGATAACCGGGCGCGCCAGCCAACCGATCGACAAGGCAAGCCTTTCGCATGGAAAACAAACGCCGGATCCTGGTCACCTCCGCCCTGCCCTACGCCAATGGCCCGCTGCACCTAGGCCACGTCATCGAGACCATCCAGACCGATATCTGGGTGCGTGCGCAGAAGCTGTTCGGCAACGAGTGCCGCTACGTCTGCGCTGATGACACCCATGGCACGCCGATCATGCTGCGCGCCAAGCAGGAAGGCATCACGCCGGAAGAACTGATCGAGCGGACGCATCAGCGCCACGAGGCGGACTTCCAGGGCTTCGGCATCGGCTTTGACAACTTCGGCAGCACGCACACCGACGACAACCGCCGGATGGCCGAGGAGATCTTCACCAAGCTGGATGTCGCCGGGCTGATCAGTCGCCGGACCATCAAGCAGGCCTATGACGAGTCGGAAGGCATGTTCCTGCCGGACCGCTTCATCAAGGGCACCTGCCCCAAGTGCGGTGCCGAGGATCAGTACGGCGACAACTGCGAGGCCTGCGGGGCGACCTACACGCCCACCGAACTCAAGGCCCCGAAGTCGGTGCTCTCGGGCAGCACCCCGGTCGAGCGCGACTCCGAGCATTACTTCTTCGACCTGCCCAAGCTCGCCGACCGTCTGCAGAGCTGGCTCGACGAGGCCGAGGTGCAGCCGGCGATCAAGGCCAAGCTCAACGAGTGGTTCGAGTCCGGGCTGCAATCCTGGGACATCTCCCGGGATGCGCCCTACTTCGGCTTCGAGATCCCCGGCGCGCCGGGCAAGTTCTTCTATGTCTGGCTGGACGCGCCGATCGGCTACATCGGCTCATTCATCGAGCTCGCCCGGCGCGAGGGGCTGGACTTCGACGACTTCTGGGGCGCGGAAGCCACCACCGAACTGGTGCACTTCATCGGCAAGGACATCGCCTACTTCCACACGCTGTTCTGGCCGGCGACCCTAATGGGCGCGGGCATGCGCAGTCCCGACGCGGTGCACTGCCACGGTTTTCTCACCCTCAACGGCGAGAAGATGAGCAAGTCGCGCGGCACCTTCATCAAGGCGCGCACCTATCTCGATCACCTCGACCCAGAGGCGCTGCGCTACTACTTCGCTGCGAAGCTGGGTTCGGGCATCGACGACATCGACCTGAACCTCGAGGACTTCCGTCAGCGGGTGAACTCGGATCTGGTCGGCAAGGTGGTCAATATCGCCAGCCGCTGCGCGGGCTTCATCAAGAAGCACTTCGACGGCCAGCTTGCCGTCACCTTCGAGCGCCCGGCCCTGCACTGGGAACTGGTCGACGCCGCCGAGGGTATCGCCGAGCGCTACGAGCGCCGCGAGTACGGTGCGGCCATGCGCGAGATCATGGCGCTGGCCGACCGGGTCAACCAGTACATCGACGAGCGCAAGCCCTGGGTGCTGGCCAAGGAAGAGGCGACTCGCGACGAGGTCCAGGCCATCTGTACCGACGGGATCAACGGCTTCGCGGTGCTGATGACCTATCTCTCGCCGGTACTGCCCCGGCTCGCCGCCAAGGCCGCCGCATTCCTGAACGTGGACGAGCTGACCTGGGCGGGTCTGCACGAGCCGCTGCTCGACCACCGCATCAACAAGTTCAAGCCGCTGATGCAGCGCATCGAGGAGCCGGCGATCGAGGCCCTGCTGACCGCCGCCCGCGAGGATGCCGTTGAGGAGGCCAGGACCAAGGCCGGTGGCCAGAAAAAGACCGAGGAGAATAAAGCCGTGGAGGAAATCGAGCCGATCGCCGAGACCATCGACATCAAGCAGTTCGCCGCGGTGGACTTGCGCATCGCGAAGATCGTCGAGGCCGATCACGTCGAGGGGGCGGACAAGCTGCTGCGCCTGAAGCTGGACATCGGCGAGGAGCGCCCGCGGCAGGTGTTCGCCGGCATCAAGGCCGCCTACGACCCGGCGGACCTGGTGGGACGCCACACCGTCATGGTGGCCAACCTCGCCCCGCGCAAGATGAAGTTCGGCGTCTCCGAGGGGATGGTCTTGGCCGCCGGCTCGGGTGGGTCGGACCTGCACATCCTCTCCCCGGACGAAGGCGCGGTACCGGGCACGCGGATCAAGTAGGGACTGGACAAACGATGCCCGAATCCGTATAGTTCACGGCATACCAGACGCGGGATGGAGCAGTCCGGTAGCTCGTCGGGCTCATAACCCGAAGGTCGCAGGTTCGAATCCTGCTCCCGCAACCAGACCTGAGAAAGGCCCCGGGCGTCAGCCCGGGGCCTTTTCTTTGTTCCCTGCAACGGTATTCAGCCCCCTCTCCGCCCGGAGCGGACCGGAACACTCATCCGGCTGCGCAGGCGACAGCAGTCGTCGCCCTGGTCGGGGGACAGCACTTCGCGCCCATGCGAGGGTTGTCACACGATCCGACGAGATTGTTTCGGCCGGATGCTTGACAGCACCGTGCCTCTGCGTACAATGCGCACCCACAGACGCGGGATGGAGCAGTTCGGTAGCTCGTCGGGCTCATAACCCGAAGGTCGCAGGTTCGAATCCTGCTCCCGCAACCAGATCTGTCGAAAGGCCCTTGAATCGATCACCCGATCGGTTCAGGGGCCTTTCTCGTTCCTGCCGCCACAATCCCGTCCCTGATCCGGTATCACCGCCGCCAAACGAGCGGAGAAGGTCTAAGGTCAGAAGTGTCCGAAAACCTCAGGGAGAAAAATGCATGCCGCCGCCATCCAGAGGGGCGAAACCACGGCAGATCATCGGCTGGCGGGAGCACATCGCCCTGCCGGATCTCGCCATCGACCGCATCAAGGCGAAGGTGGACACCGGTGCACGGACCACCGCCCTGCATGCCGAAGGCATCGAGGAGTTCCGCCGCGACGGCCGCGTCTGGGTGCGGTTTCTCACCCCGCCGTATCACGGATCGGACTGCGAACCAGTCTCCGCCCGGGTCATCGACCGACGCGAGATCCGCAACACCAGTGGCATCCCGCAGGAGCGACCGATCATCCACACCACGCTGGTGATCGGCCACCGGCACTGGGGCATTGATATATCGCTAACCGATCGCACGGAAATGGGATTCGACCTGATCCTCGGCCGCACGGCCCTGCGTCGCCACCGCCTGCTGGTCGACCCGGGCCGCTCGTTTCTCGCCGAGGAGCCGGTTCCCCCGGCCGGCTCGCGCCTGACCACCACACTGCCCTCCGACCACCGAGCCGACGACTTCCCCGGCAAGGAGGACTCATGAACTTCGCCATGCTCGCCCGCAATCCGAATCTCTATACGCACCAGCGGCTCAAGCAGGCCGCCGAGGAGCGCGGGCATACCCTGGATGTCATCGACACATTGCGCTGCTACATCAACATCGCCACGCGTCGGCCGGAGATCTTCTACAACGGCGAGAAACTGCCGCACTACGACGCGATCATCCCGCGCATCGGCTCCTCGATCACCTTCTACGGCCTGGCGGTGCTGCGCCAGTTCGAGATGGCGGGCATGTTCCCACTGAACGAATCGGTGGCCATCGAGCGGTCCCGGGACAAGCTGCGTTCCATGCAGCTGCTGGCCCGCGCGGGCGTGGGCCTGCCGGTGACCACTTTCGCCCACGACCCCAAGCAGACCGACGAGGTCATCCGGCTGGCCGGCGGGGCGCCGGTGGTGATCAAGCTGCTCGAGGGCACCCAGGGGATTGGGGTGGTGCTGGCGGACACCGACCGCTCGGCCAAGTCGGTGATCGAGGCCTTCCGTGGCGCCGGGGTCAACATCCTGGTCCAGGAGTTCATCAAGGAGGCCGGCGGCACCGACATCCGCGCGCTGGTGGTCGACGGCAAGGTGGTGGCCACCATGCAGCGCCAGGGCGCCGAGGGCGAGTTCCGCTCCAATCTGCATCGCGGCGGCAGTGCACGCACGGTGCGCATCACCCCGGAGGAACGTCTCACCGCGGTGCGCGCGGCCAAGGTGATGGGCCTGAACGTCTGCGGCGTGGACATGCTGCGCTCCAACCACGGACCGGTGGTAATGGAGGTCAACTCCTCGCCGGGACTGGAAGGCGTGGAGAAGGCCACGGGCATCGACATCGCCGGGAAGGTCATCACCTTCCTGGAGAAGAAGGCCCGACCCAACAACACACGCACCCGAGGCAAGGGCTGATGCGCGCCCCGTTCCGAATCGGCGGAAAGACCGTCGATCCCGGCACGCGCCGGGTCGTCGATCTGCCGGTCAGCATCCTCTCCGATCACACGCCGGTGACCATGTCGGTGCATGTGGTACATGGTCGGCGTCCCGGCCCGGTGATGTTCGTCAGTGCGGCGATTCACGGCGACGAGGTGATCGGCGTGGAGATCGTCCGGCGGCTCCTGCGGGCCAGGAACCTGGACAGGCTGCGGGGCACCCTGCTCGCCGTGCCGATCGTCAATACCTTCGGCTTTATCAACCAGTCGCGCTATCTGCCCGACCGGCGCGATCTCAACCGGTCCTTTCCCGGAGGCGCTAAGGGGTCGCTGGCCGCCCGGCTGGCCAACCTGTTCATCGAACAGGTGGTCGCGCGCTCGGATTTCGGGATCGACCTGCATTCGGCCGCCATCCACCGTAGCAACCTGCCGCAGGTTCGGATCGCCTCGAGAAACCGCCACACACTGCAGATGGCCGAGACCTTCGGTGCGCCGCTGATCCTCAAGTCGGAGCTGCGCGAGGGGTCGCTGCGCCAGGCGGCCCTAGCCCGGGAGGTCGACGTGCTGCTCTACGAGGCCGGCGAGGCCCTGCGCTTCGACGAATTCGGCGTGAGGGTGGGCGTTTCCGGCTGCCTGCGGGTGATGCATGCCCTGGGCATGATCCCTGCGCGCGGGACACGGGAAAATCGCGTCCGGTCGATGCTGAGCACCGGGAGCCGCTGGGCGCGCGCACCGGTGGGCGGGCTGCTGCGCAGCTTTCGCAATGTCGGCGATGCGGTCGAGGCCGGTGACGTGCTGGGAATCATCTCCGACCCCTTCGGCGAGATCGACATCGAGGTGACCTCCCCGGAAGCCGGGCTCATTCTGGGGCGCAGCAATCTCCCCGTCGTCAACGAGGGCGACGCCCTGTTCCACGTCGCCCGGCTGGCGCCCCGAGATGACCCCGAGCAGACCATCGAGCGGCTCGCAGAGCACCTCGAGGCCGATCCCCTGTTCGACGAGGACGAGATCATCTGACCATCGGGCGGCTGTGGCCTGCGGAATGCTATCCTGTGCGATCGCCAATCCGCCACCTCATGGAGTCCGTCCCCGATGGGAAACCCGCTGCTCGACATGTCGGACCTGCCGCCGTTCGACTCGATCGCCCCCGAACACGTCGAACCGGCCGTCGACCACATGCTGGCCGAGAACCGCGACTGGATCGCACGGCGTCTCGAGCAGGGTGCCCCCTGGACCTGGGAGAACTTCGCCGAGCCGATGGACGAGCTGGCCGACCGGCTCGATCGCGTCTGGGCGCCGGTCAGCCACCTGCACGCGGTGGCGAACACGCCCGAGCTGCGAAAAGCGCACGAAGCCTGCCTGGCGAAGCTGTCCGACTACGCCACGGAGCTCGGCCAGAACGAGGCGCTGTATCGGGCCTACCAGGCACTTGGCGACAGCGAGGAATTCGCTGACCTTCCCAGGGAGAAACAGCGGGTTGTCGAGAACACCTTGCGCGACTTCCGCCTCTCCGGGGTCGACCTGCCCCCCGACGACAAGGCACGCTTCAAGGCGCTCAAGAGCGAACTGTCGACGCTGACGACCACCTTCGCCAACAACCTGCTCGACGCCACCAACGCCTGGTCGCTGACCATCGACGATGAGTCCCGCCTGTCGGGAATTCCCGACAGCAGCCGGGCGATGCTCCGCCAGGCCGCCGAACGCGAGGGCGAGGACGGCTGGCGCATCACGCTGGATTTCCCCAGCTTCATCGCGGCGATGACCCACGCGGACGACCGGGAGCTGCGCGAGACGGTCTACCACGCCTTCGTCACCCGGGCCTCGGACGTCGGCCCGTACGCCGGGAAGTGGGACAATGGACCGGTGATGGAGCGCATCCTCGCGATTCGTCACGAACTCGCCGGTTTGCTGGGCTTTGCCAACTACGCCGAACGCTCGCTGGCCACCAAGATGGCCGAAACCCCCGAGCAGGTGCTGGGCTTCCTCGAGGACCTCGCCGGGCAGGCGCTTCCCCGGGCGCGACAGGAAATCGGCGAATTGCAGGCCTTCGCCGCGGAGTCGGGCGGCCCGTCCCGACTCGCCCCCTGGGACGTGCCCTACTGGAGCGAAAAGCTGCGCGAGGCCCGCTTTGCCATCTCGCAGGAACAGCTCAAGCCATGGTTCGCCGCCGGTCGCGTGGTCGAAGGCCTGTTCCGCGTGGTCGAACGACTGTTCGGCATCCACGTGACCGAGTGTCGCGATGTCCCCACCTGGCATCCGGACGTGCGCTTCTTCGAGATCCGCGACCAGGATGACGAGCTGCGCGGGCGGTTCTACCTCGATCTGTATGCCCGGCAGGGCAAGCGCGGCGGCGCCTGGATGGCCGACTGCATCCAGCGCCGCCGTCGCGGCGACGGCACCCTGCAGGTCCCGGCGGCGTTTCTCACCTGCAACTTCACCCCGCCGGTGGGCGACGAGCCGGCACTGCTGACCCACGACGAGGTCACCACGCTGTTCCACGAGTTCGGTCACGGCCTGCATCACATGCTCACCCGGGTCGAGACTGCCGCGGTGGCCGGCATCCAGGGAGTTGCCTGGGATGCGGTGGAACTGCCCAGCCAGTTCCTGGAGAACTGGTGCTGGGAACGCGAGGCACTCGACCTGTTCGCCCGGCACCACCGTACCGATGAACCGCTGCCCGAATCGCTGTTCGAATCCATGCGCGCCGCGCGACAGTTCCAGTCGGGGATGCAGATGGTTCGTCAGCTGGAGTTCTCCCTGTTCGACATGCAGCTGCACCAGGATTACTCGCCACAAACCGGTGCGCGCATCCAGGAGACCCTCGACCGTGTTCGCGACCAGGTGGCCGTGATCCAGCCGCCCGAATACAATCGCTTCCAGCACGGCTTCGCCCACATCTTCGCCGGCGGGTATGCGGCCGGCTATTACAGCTACAAGTGGGCGGAGGTGCTCTCGGCGGATGCCTGGTCCCGGTTCGAGGAAGACGGCGTGTTCAACGAGCGCACCGGCTCCGACTTTCTCGTGCACATCCTCGAGCGCGGCGGCAGCGAGGACCCGATGTCGCTGTTCAAGGCATTCCGGGGACGCGAACCCAGCATCGATCCGCTGCTGCGGCAGCACGGCATCAAGGACTGAGTCGACATGACCCACCGACAGCCTCCACAACGCGGCGTGCCCGGGCAGCCCCCGGCCATCCTGGTCTGGATGATCGGCCTCGCGGCATTGTTCTTCGTGCTGGCGGGGCTCAAGACCGTCAGCCACATCGTCACGCCGTTCCTGCTGGCCGCCTTTCTCGCCATCATCAGTGCGCCGGTACTGGCGTGGCTGCAGGAGCGCGGCGTGCCGAGCGTGATTTCCATCCTTTTCCTGTTCTCGCTAGTGGGCGTGGCCTTCTTCCTGCTGTTTCTCGCCCTGCAGGGCGCGGCCGGCAGCCTGGCCGAGCAGGCCCCGCAGTACCAGGCCAAGCTGGGCGGCTGGATGGAACAGCTGCGCGCCATGGCAGAGGCCCGGGGCGCCCCACCGGAGTTGCTTCCCCTGGAAATCCCGCTGCCGCAGGCGAGCACGCTGACCGGCATGGCCACCAGCATCGCCACCGGTCTGGGTCAGTTCACGGCCCACACCCTGCTGGTGCTCCTGGCGTTCATGTTCCTGCTGCTCGAGGAACGCACGCTCTCCGACAAGCTCTCGGCCGCCTTCCCCGGCCGCCGGCGGGCACGGGTGCGAACCCGCCGCTTTTTGCGCTCGGTCTACCGCTACCTGCTGATCAAGACCGGCGCGAGCCTGCTGACCGGGGTGCTGGTCGGCACCGGGCTGAGCCTGCTCGGCATCGACTTCGCCATCCTCTGGGGAATCCTCGCCGGCCTGCTTAACTTCATCCCGACGATCGGCTCGTTCATCGCCGCGGTGCCCGCCTTGATGATCGCCGTGATCAGTGCCGACCTGATCGACATCCTGCTGGTGCTGATCCTCTACGTGGTGGTCAACATCAGCATCGGCAGCATCCTGGAGCCCCGCCTTCTAGGTCGGACACTGGGGCTGTCCCCGGTGATCGTGCTCATCTCGCTGCTGGTGTGGGGCTGGGTATTCGGGCCGATCGGCATGTTGCTGGCCGTGCCGCTGACCATGATCGCCAAACTGGCACTGGACTCCAGCCCGCAGACCCGCTGGGCGGGCATCCTGCTCAGCGACCGGGTGCGCCGCCTGCCCAACGAGCGGCAGCCCGGGAAACGCACTCACGCCACCGGTCCCGAAAGCGAGACAGGCTCCTGAACGATGGCGCTCCCCGACGACAACAGGGCGTCGTCCCCATGATGATGTCCGATATGCCGACTCGGTCCGGGAGAAACGGAGTCAAGCGGGAGGCGAAGAGTCCTTGTCGCCATCCCCACCGCCTCTTTTTATCCATCCGACCCGGACCATTTGGACAGCGGAAAGCCGAATACGAGGCCCGCTTGTCACCTCGCCCCGATCGGATCGGAGCGCCTGCTGCGGCAGGCGCCCGTCATCGTCTCCCGACGTGGGGGCATCGGTCTTGAGCGGCACCCCCGGGAATTCCCGCGTCGTGCAATCGCGGCAGAGCGGACCGCACGAGGATCTGCTCAAGGTGGTGGCGCGTCACGCGGGCTCGCGTTTCGCCCGTCCGATCGCGGATTACAACCGCGAGGCATTCGATGCCGCCGCCAAGCGGGTGGAACACGAAGGCCTGCCACTGATCCTCGATTCCGGCTGCGGCACGGGCGACAGCAGCCGCATTCTCGCGGGCCGACACTCGGACCACCTGGTGATCGGCATCGACCGTTCGGCCGACCGCCTGTCCCGTCGCCGCCCGGACACACCGTCCAATTGCCTGCTGGTCCGCGCGGACCTGATCGACTTCTGGCGACTGGCGCTCGATGCCGGCTGGCGACCCGAGCGACACTATCTGCTCTACCCCAACCCGGAACCCAAGCCCCGACACCTAAAGCGTCGGTTCCACGCCCACCCGGTGTTCCCCAGCCTGGTCGCGCTCGGGGGACAACTCGAGGCACGCAGCAACTGGCGTGTCTACCTCGAGGAACTGGCCCTCGCACTCGAATTCCACGGACGACCGGCCGCGGTCACCCCCCTCGCCACTCCCACCGAACCGCTGACCCTTTTCGAACGCAAGTACGCGGCAAGCGGCCAACCCCTCTGGCGCCTGACGACCGCCGACTGATTCCAGCAACAGTGATTTCGCGTGGCGACTCCCATGGCCGTTGACAGGCACGTTAGGGTGGCGGGAAGCGACCGGCCGGGCGGAAACACTTGAACTTTCCGTCGGTTCGGTGCCTATACTCGAAACGTTCTCGACCCGATCGACAACCCGGCCGACAAGTCATGCAATCGCAAGAGGAGCCAACTGCATGTTCAACAAGATCATGGTGCCGGTGGACCTCGCCCATCTCGGGGCGCTGGAAAAACCGTTGAACGTCGCCGCCGACATGGCGCGCCAATACGATGCCGCTCTGTGCTACGTCGGCGTGACCACCTCGCAGCCCAGCGCGGTGGCCCGGACGCCGGAAGAGTATCGGCAGAAACTGCTGGAATTTGCCCACGAGCACGCGCCGAGCAACGGGCGCGAGCCTGACGCACGGGTCTACAACAGCCACGATCCGGCGGTCGACCTCGACGACTTCCTGATCAGGGCGGTCGACGACATCAATGCGGACCTGGTGGTCATGGGCACGCACCTGCCCCACCACATCGACGCGATCATGCCGGCCAACGGCAGCAAGGTCGCCGCCCACACCAGCGTTTCCGTGTTCCTCGTCCGTCCCTGAGCCGGCACGCGACGACCGTTCACTCGCACAAGACAATAAAACGATTACGGAGAGCACATCGTGGACAACAAGCCAGAAAACTCCCCGGACACCAATACCGAATCAGTCGGGATCCCCGCCCCCGAGGGCCCGTCCAACCTGATCGACACCGACTACAAGATCGGGCAGGACAACTACCAGGCCGCGCCCATGGGCGTGAACGTGGATATCCACGGCGCGGTGTTCACCTTCTCCGCGCTGGTGATCCTGGCCTTCGTGATCCTCTCACTCGCCCTGCCGGAACAGTCCACCGACTGGTTCGGTGCGGCGAAGGGCTGGATCAACGAAAACATGAGCTGGTTCCTGATCGGTTCGGCCAACATCTTTGTCGTGTTGTGTCTGGTACTGATCGTCTCGCCGCTAGGCGGGGTCCGCATCGGCGGCGCCCACGCCAGTCCCGATTTCGGCTACCTGTCGTGGTTCGCCATGCTGTTCGCCGCCGGGATGGGCGTGGGCCTGATGTTCTACGGCGTTTCCGAGCCGCTGACCCACTACGGCACCTCGCTTGCGGGGACCACCATGGGAGAGAACGGCGTGCGCACCGACTGGGCACCGCTGGGGGGCGCCGCCGGTGACGAGGGCGCCGCCCTGAGCTTGGGCATGGCCGCAACCATCTTCCATTGGGGTCTGCACCCCTGGGCGATCTACGCAATCGTGGCGCTTTCGCTGGCGATCTTCTCCTACAACAAGGGCCTGCCGCTGACTGTCCGCTCGATGTTCTATCCACTTCTCGGCGAGCGCATCTGGGGCTGGCCGGGGCACATCATCGACATCCTGGCGGTATTCGCCACCCTGTTTGGTCTAGCCACCTCGCTGGGTATCGGGGCGCAACAGGCCGCCGCCGGGCTGGAGCACCTGTTCGGCATTCCCGGGGGTGACACCACGCTGGTGCTGCTGATCGCCGGCATCACCGCGGTGGCGGTGGTTTCGATCGTCGCCGGTGTCGACAAGGGCGTAAAGCGCTTGTCCGAGATCAACCTAGTGCTGGCCTTCCTGCTGCTGATGTTCGTGGTGTTCGTCGGCCCGACCCTGATGATCGCCACCGGCTTCGTGAAGAACCTCGGTTCGTACCTCGCAGAGTTGCCGTTCCTCTCCAACCCCTTCGCCCGGGAGGACGCCAACTTCAGCCAGGGCTGGACGACCTTTTACTGGGCCTGGTGGATCAGCTGGTCGCCGTTCGTCGGCATGTTCATCGCCCGGGTCTCCCGTGGCCGTTCCGTGCGCGAGTTCCTCACCGCCGTGCTGCTCATCCCCTCCACCGTGTCGGTGTTCTGGATGACCGCCTTCGGCACCACGGCCGTCAACCAGCTCCAGGAAGGCTTCGAGGGGGCCAAGGACGCCGACCTTGCCGTGCAACTGTTCGAGGTTCTCGGCCAGATGCCGCTGGCCGAGATCACCTCCTTCGTCGGCATCGTGCTGGTGATCGTGTTCTTCATCACCTCGTCGGACTCCGGCTCGCTGGTGATCGACACCATCACCGCCGGCGGCAAGATCGACGCGCCCAAGCCCCAGCGTGTGTTCTGGGGCATCATCGAGGGGGCGATCGCCATCGCGCTGCTGGTCGGCGGCGGTCTAGCGGCCCTGCAGTCAGCGGCGGTGGCCATGGGCCTGCCGTTCACCGTCGTCCTGCTGGTCGGCTGTTACGCGATCGTCAAGGGACTGATGGACGAGCCGCGCGGCAAGCACTGACCGCGCTCCCACCATCGAAAAGCCTGAAAGGCGGCCACTGGCCGCCTTTCTTTTTTTAGCGGGCCTGCCGTCCTGATCGGATGCGGTGGCTGCGCTTTTTTTGGTGGGTTGCTCTCTGGCATTGCCCTTCGGAATTCTGGCCACTGCCCGGAACAATACCTTGGCCGTCACCATCCTGCTTCTTTTTGGTGGCGGATGGCCAACACCACAACGGTGTCCCCATCATAGCGGTACCGTGCGATATAACCGCTATCACCGAAGTCTATCAACCAGTCCCGGAATGCCTCTGGCATCTCGTCTACGGGGCGGCCAATGTGCGGCAGCTCTCCGAGCGCCTGGACGCCTTGAATGATGGCTTTAGTGGCCCGCTCAGCCGCTGCGGGGTTCTTGGGTCGCAGAAACTCGCGCAGCCGCTCCAGGTCCCGGATCGCTGCCGGGGCGAAAATCACTTGTGACATGTCGGGGCCGGCACCTCGTTATCCGTTCCCCAACTGCCCAGCCACTTCTCCACTTCGTCAGCGGTCGCGTGCAAGCCGGTAGCCTGGTAGTCCTCCCAAGCCTTGAGCGTGTCCTTTCTGAAGCTCTCCCGCCTTTCCTCGCGCTCCACGTACTGTTCGATCGCTTCACGCATGAGCCAGTGCGCCGAGCGCCTGCGAGTATCGGCAAGATGCTGAATCCGCCCTTTCAGGTCCTCATCGAGCTTGATGGATGTTGGTGCTGCCATGATGACCTCCGTAGTTATAGGTAATACCAAGAACTACTATAGGCCGGGTCGGCTGGTCTGTCGATGGCCAGGCCTTCAAGGCACGACCATCCACTGTTTTCGAGTGCCCCCGCCCCTGCGCCGAGCCTTCGCGGTACCAGTGCGACTCACCGCCTGAACACCAGCGTGCTCGAGGGCGTGAACAACCGTATCAAGGTCATCATGCGGGTGGCCTATGGCTACCGGGATACCGAATACTTCTTCCTGAAGATCCGAGATGCTTTTCACGGCAAAGTGCGATGAACCTTTCTTTTTGCTTGGCGTCAAGCGTCGATCCGCCTCATCGAGGCCCCGGCACCCTCCTCTCAGAGCCAGAGATCTCCCACCGGGGTCCCGGGAGAGTAGTGATGCGCGATCTGCGCCTGAAACAGCTCCGCGGTCGCCAAGGCGTCGAGCTTGGCATGGTGGGAGGAATACGCGGGCAACCCGTAGCGCGCCCGGCTATCCCCGAGGCGGATGGAGGGCGGCCGGCGGCCCAGCAGCGCCCCGAGCCGCTGCCAGCCCCTCGGACGGGTGACGCGCGCCTCCAGGTCCATGGTGTCGATCAGCGGAAACAGGCATCGCTCCCCGCGCCTGTTCAATACGGCCGCGTCGAGAAACGGCCGCTCGATGTGACGAAAGTGCACCACGGCCAGGTGCCCTTCGAGTACCGAGAGCAACTCATCAAGGATCTCGTCGAGATCCGGGGCGTGGGCCACCTCGGCGTGGGTGATGCGATGGAACTGGATCGATTCCCGGTCAAGGGAGCGCGGGGGGCGCACGACCCAGTACCGCCCCGCCCGGGGCGAGATCGAGGCAAGGGTAAACGGCACCAGCCCGATGCTGACGATGCCGTGACGTTCCGGGTCCATACCCGTGGTCTCGAAGTCCATCGCCATCATCGGCACTTCGCTCAACGGCGTTTGCGCGTCGGGGATTCCCGCCTCGTAGAACCGCTTCAACGCCGGGTCCCGACATGCCTCGGCCTGCCGTTCGAAGAACGTCTTCCAGCTCGGCCCGTCGGTCATGATCTCACCGGCTCGGCATGGGATAGCGGAATCGCAGGAATTTCTGCGCGTTGCTCAGTACCTGGAAGGCATCCTTGAGATTGTGTCGCTCCGCATCCGAGACGTTCTCCGGCTCGATGTTGTTGTCCGGCTCGTGATGATGCCTGAGATCGTATGCCTGGTGGCGGATACGGACCATGGAGATGAACTCCAGCGCATAGCGCAGCTTGTCCGCCTGTCCGGCCGGCAGCGTATTCGCCGCGGTGATGTCGTCCAGCCGGGTAAAGGAGTTCTGCGCCGTGGACCCCACCGCCAGCGCGTGCACGCGGATCACGTCGACCAGCGGCGCGGTCCCGCGACGCTTGAGATTGATCGAGTTGTTGTGCCGCCCGTCCTTCTCCATGACGAAGGTGCGGAAGAACCCCAGCGGCGGAGTCCGGTTGAGCGCGTTTCGTGCCAGCGCCGCCAGGAACAGCGGGCTGTTGCGAGCCCGTTCAGCCACCAGGTCCTGTAGCGTCTCGACGAAGCGTTCCTCGCCATGCACCGCGTCGAGGTCGAAGAAGATCGAGCTGTGCAGCAGCCGTTCGGGATCCGGCTCGCTGATCCATTCCTCGAAGTACCGTTTCCACACCGAGAGCGGCTGGCGCCACTTGGCGTTGGTCGCCATCACGCCACCGGTGCAGTACAGGTAGCCGCATTCGTCGAGCCCGTCGCTGACACGGCGGGCTAGTTCGGCAAACCAGGCATCGTGCTCTTCCGGCACGAACGCGTCGTCGATGACCAGAGCATTGTCCTGATCGGTGCTGATCGTCTGCTCGTCACGGGCCATCGAGCCGTTGACCATGAAGCAGTACGGCACCGGTGGCGGCCCGAGGTCCGCCTCGGCCAGCTCGATCAGTCGCCGGATCAGGCTGCGCCCGATGCTGGACATCGCCTGACCAATCATCTGCGAGGTGGCCCCCTCGTCCACCAACCGCACGAACGCCGCCCGGACATCGGGCATCAGGCGCGCCAGCCCCTTCACGCTGCTCTGGTTGAAGATGTTGCTCACCAGATACAGGCTGCTGTGGGTCTCGTAACGCACGATGTCCGACAGATGCACCACGCCCACTGGCCGCCGGCGGTGCAGCACGGGCAGGTGATGCACGTTGTTGCGCAGCATGCGCAGCATCGCCTCGTAGACCGTTTCGTCGGAGCGGATCGTGATCAGCTGGTCATGACGGATATCGGCCAGCCGCGTGTCCACGGAACCTCCCTCGGCCAGCACCCGGATGCGCAGGTCCTGGTCGGTGAGAATGCCGGTCAGGCGCCAATGGCGGCCGTCATGACCCTGGAAGGCCGACTCGTCATCACTCGCGGCCGGCGCCAGCAGCAGGATGGAAGAAACGTGCTCGTCGGTCATCAGTCGAGCCGCCTGATGCACCGTGGCCGTCTCCTCGATGCTGACCGGCGAGCGACTGAGCAGGCGACGCACACGGGTGACCATCAACTCGTTCTCGCGCTCGTTCTGCTCGACGGTCGCCTTCAGGCGGGGACCGGAAAGCTCGACGAAATCCGCGAAGTGATCGTCCCCGTCGCACAACCGGTCGAAGACCTCCGCCGGGATCAGGTACAGCAGCGTGTCCTCGATCGCCTTTGCCGGGAAGCGCGCGCGCCGATTATGCAGCAGCCCGGTGTGGCCGAAGATGTTGCCTTCGCTCAGGCGGTCATAGAGCTCGCCATTGTGGCGATAGACCTCCACCGCCCCGCTGCGCACGTAGCGCAACGATTGGATCGGCTCGCCGTAGGCCTGGATCTCGGTACCAGCCCGGAAGTACGCCACCTCGACCGACGAGGCGACCCGGTCCAGCCACTCGTCGTCCAGCCGGTCGAACGGCGGATACCGAGAGAGGTGTTCCCGTATTTCCCTGACTTCCGCTTCCATCGACTCGCTCCACGTTGCCTGCTGTACTACTCGAGCACCCTGCCGATTATGGACCCTCGGGCCAAGGATGGTTTGCGGACAGGTACAAAAAAGGCGGGCCTGAGCCCGCCTTGCACGATCTTCATCGTCGCCAGGGTGGCTTAGAAGTAATAGCCCACGTTGATATTGAAGATCGTGTTGTCGTCGTTGCTCTGATTCGGGCCCGCCATGGCGCCCGCCACGAACGGCTGGTTCTCGCCATTGATGATGTCGAAGTACGCGTAGATACCACCAGCAGAGACCGCCATGCCCGTGACGTTCATGTAGGTGTCGTCGTAGTTGTTGTTCTTGTCGAAGATCAGGCTGTAATCGTTGTAGAACGACAGAGAAGACACCGGGCCCCACTCGACCGGCAGGGTGTATGCCACGTTCGCCGTCACCGCCTGAGCCGAAAGCGGGCCGGTGTACAACCCGGAATAATAACCGTAGTTGATGAAGTCAGCGCTGGGGTCGTCCAGGTCGTACTCCCAATCGGTGTACTGCAGCTGCACATTCCAACGGTCATAATCTGCCACCAAGTGGGCAGCGGCTGCATAGTATTCACCATCGCCGCCGGAAGCATCACCGTCAAGCTGACCATACTTGAGCGAGGCGCCCGGCTTGAGCGTCAGCTTGTCACTGACTTGGTAATCGTACTCTGCGCGCACGACTGCCGTATTGACCGATTCCGTCGTGCCTTGATTCCCGTTGTACCCGACGACATTCGCCGAATAGGTATCCGTGTCACCGGAACCATCGAATTTCGGTCCCCAAGTACGTTCGTCGTTCTTCAAGAAAGCCAGATCGAAACGCCAATCACCCGGGGTATAGGTCGTGCCAACACCGAAATCGTAGTTGTCCTCTAGCCCGGCGTAGTACAACGAAGAGAAGTAGAAGTTGTGCGAGTTATACGGCACTACACCGAAGGGCACCTGGAAGACACCAGCCTTGGCCATCAGATCATCCGTGAATTCATAGCCGACCCAGGCGTGATGCACTGCCGAGAAATACTCATACCAGCGCCATTCCGCTGACAGGATCACGTCACCGATTTCGCCGTCGAAGTTCAGGCGGAAGGTGTCGAACTTGAGATCACCACCGCGATCATTGCCATCGTTCGCATCGTCGTAGGTGTAGTTGAACCTGACGGCACCCCCCACATTGATACTCGGTTTGGAGGCTTCAGCTGTTTTCTGCGCTTCGGCAGCCTCTTCCTGATTCTCCGCAAGCTCGTCATTGCGCTCGCGCTCGCGGTCGAGGTCGGACTGCAGTTTCTCGACACGCTGCCTGAGCTGCTCGAGCTCCCGCAGGATCTGCTGCGTGGACTGGTCGCCCGTCGCGGCACTCATGTCGTCCGCTGCCGCCGTGCTCGCGACCAGCGGCGATCCGCCCAGGGCGACGGCGATGGATACGGCGAGTAGATTTTTCTTCATCTTGGCTCCCTCTTCCTTGCTTCGTTGGTTGCACTCCAAAAGTCTGAACCTGACGCCATTCCCAGACGGTAACACGGCAATCAAGCCCGACTATGCCTCATCAATCCGACGCGCAGGGTGTCGAAGCATCGTCCGGGTCGGCAAATCGAATCAGCTGATATTGCTCGCTTCCTTCCCGGCGAAGCGTGGTTCGGTCCGCTTTCCCCACCGGCAACATGCCCATCGAGACCATTCGGTTGCCCGATGCACCCCTGCCCTCGGCAATCATCCGCCCGATCCAGTACCCCGCGCCGCGGTCCCACCTGGCATGCTGATTTCCCATGATGGCCACGACCGTGCGATCCGGGAACTCCCGCCGAACGGCGAGAACGGCATCGGCCATGAGGATGTCCCGGGCAACCTGGGCCCGCGCGATGCGCCGGGCGAATGCCGGTTCCATGTCGCCGCAATGCACCCGGATCAGGTCCTCGACCAGCGCCGCCTGGTCGTCGGGCGGCAATGCCAGGTCCGGGGCTACCGGCTCGATGACTGCCACCTGTTCCGGCGTGAGCGCCAACCGCCACTCGTCGCCGGACCGCGCGATCCCGCGGGCGCGCTCTCGCGAAAGGTTGATCGGACGAACAGGCCAGCCCCGCTCGGCAGCCAGCGTGAACAGCGGCCCGTAGTACTCCCACCCCCAGCCGGACTCGTCGAATCGTCCTGCCTCGGCAAGGGCCCGGCCGTCCGTCACGTCCTGATCGTCCAGCCGTTGCAATGCTTCGCGGTGCTCGAGATCGAGCTGCTCCATGGCCAGGACCAGGGGCCGCTTGCCGAGCGCCTCGAGCAGTTCGACCTGATGGGCATGCACATGCGGCGAATCGTGCACCTCCCCCAGCAACACGATGTCCGCTCGCTCGATACGTTCGATCACGGCAGCCTGGCTCACCGCCGTGCCCCGCCGATCGATCCAGTCCGCGGCCGATACCACGGGAACCAGAATCAACCAGCAGACCACAGCAGCCGTGACTCGTCTCATCACGGCTTGAGTCGGATGGCTGGATGCAGGCGACGCGATATCGTCCGTGATACGACTTTCATCCTTTGAAACACGATCTCGTGGAATTTCGAAAAAAGCATAGACCACCGGCTCACTGGTTACCGTCCCCCGACTCCAGGCCGTGGCGACGAGCGAGTTCCCCGAGCGCCGATTCGCCCGGCGCACCGAGTCGGACGGACACGATCCGCTGGTTCTCGATCACCATCAGGGTCGGTGTGGCGATCACCCGCGCCTCGCGCGCCACCTTCGGATGCTCGCCGATATCGACAAGACAGACTCGCCCGGGGTTGGCCTCCGCCAGTCGGTCGATCGCCGGTCGCACCCGTCGGCATGCCATGCATCCCCGCGCATGAAAGAACACCAGCACGGCTTGGGGGCAGTACGCGAGAAGCGCATCGGGTACCGGCCCACGGGCCAGTGCCGCCCGTCGCCCCATCAGCCATTGCCCGACCAGAACCAGCACCACCAGCGCCACCAGGGTGCCCACCACGATGAAATCCGACATGTCGCTTCCTTATGTCGCGGCTGATGCAGGAAAACCACACCCCCGTGTTTTTGTGTCTTTCGGCGGTACGCCGCGCTTGCGTTCCGCCGGGAAACGTTTACTGTCCAAAGCATGAAGTGCGCTGTCAACGTGATCTACCGCGACCGTCGCTTCATCCGGACGCGGTGAAATCGGGTGCTGAACACCCCGTCCGGTCACCAAGTCAGCACGCATTTGAGAGTTTGTTTTCGAGATGATCAATATCTATGTGGGCAACCTGCCCTACTCCGCGGACGACCAGGAACTCCAGTCCACCTTCGAGGCCTACGGTGACGTCAAGTCCGCCAAGGTGATCAAGGACATGGCAACTGGTCGCTCCAAGGGCTTCGGCTTCGTCGAGATGTCCGACAACGACGCCGGCATGCAGGCCATCGAGGCGCTGAACGATTCGGACATGGGTGGTCGCAACCTCCGCGTGAACGAAGCGCGTCCGCGCGAGCGCAACAACGGCCCGCGCTTCTAAGCCAGCCGTCCTCGGCAGAACGAAGAAAAGCCGGCCTCGAGCCGGCTTTTCTGTTTTCCGGGCCCGCGCATGGCGGGCCTTGAATCCCTCAACGCAGGGCCTTGCCCACGATCTCGGCCAGATCCGTGGAACAGTCCGGCCGGTCGAGCATGCGTCGCATCTGCTCGGTCATCAGGTCGGCCCGGGCGCCGTCATAGCGACGCCAGCGGCTGAACACCGTCGCCAGCCTGGCGGCGATCTGCGGGTTGAAGCCGTCGATCTCGATGATCTTGTCAGCCACCCAGTGGTAGCCGAACCCGGAACCGGCGTGGAAAGCCACCGGGTTGGCCCGCGAGAACACGCCCACCAGCGAACGGACCCGGTTCGGGTTGCGGATGGAGAAGGCCGGATGCGCCTCCAGCTCCGCGAGCGTGTCCATGTCGTCGGGCGCGACGATGCGGGCTCGCAGCGACAGCCACTTGTCCATGACCAGCGGGTCGTCGGACCAGTCGGTGGCAAACCGTTCAAGAGCCTGGTCCCTTTCCTCGCTTTCCCGTACGCACAGCGCCGAGAGCGCATTGAACCGCTCGGTCATGTTGTCCGTGGACTCGATCTGTTCGATCGCGAGCCGCCGCCATGCGGGGTGATCCAGGGCATTGAGGTAGGTGAGGCACTGCGCCCGCAGCGCGCGCCGGCCGACATCCGCGCCGTCATACTGGTAGGAACCGTCGACCGCCTGCTTCTCGTAGGTCAGCATCAGGCTCTGCGACCACTCGTTGGCCAGCTGCTCACGCAGTTCCACCCGGGCGCGATGAATGGCGTCCACGGGCACGTCGCGGTCGAACTGCTCGGCTATGTAGGGTTCCGAGGGCAGCGTCAGGCACTCGGCGACGAACCGACCGTCCGTCCCTCCATTGGCGGCGTGCAGCAGACTGCCGAAGGCGGCACTCAATCCCTCCGGCAACGCCTCCTGCGGCCACTCGCCCGCCTCGCGCGCTCGGCGGACTCGGCCGACCAGCGTCATCAGCACCAGCCGCTGGTAGGCATCCCAGCGATTGAAGTCGTCGGTGTCGGCCCGTGCCAGCAGGGCGAGATCCTCGACGTCGTAGGCATGCTCGATCTTCACCGGCGCGGTGAAGCCGCGATTGAGCGACAGCACCACGCGATCGACGTCGTCGCCCACGGGGAAGGAGAACGACGTGCGATTCTCGCGCAGCATCAGGGTGGTCTCCCCGGTACCGGAATCGTCCAGCGGCAGCACGCGGCCCTGTCCGTCGAAGGCGGCGATGCGCATCGGCATCAGGAACGGGTCCCTGTCCTCCTGACCGGCCACGGCGGGAATCTCCTGCTCGAAGGTCACGGCCAGCTCGCCGTCCGCCTGTTCCTTGGTCACGTGGACGATCGGCGTACCGGCCCGGTCGTACCAGCGGCGGAACTGCGTGGTATCGAAGTCGGCCTGCTCGGCCATGGTGTCGATGAAGTCCTCGATGGTCACCGCCTGGCCGTCGAAGCGCTCGAAGTAGCGGTCGGTGGCCTGCCGGAACCGCTCCCAGCCCAGCAGGTTGCGCCACATGCGGACCACCTCGGCCCCCTTGTTGTAGACGGTGGCCGTGTAGAAGTTGTTGATCTGCTCGTATTCCTTGGGCTGGACGGGGTGCGCCTGCGGCCCGGCGTCCTCGGCGAACTGGACCTGGCGCAGCAGGTTGACCTCCTCGATGCGCTTGACCGCACCGGCACCCATGTCGGTGGAGAATTCCTGGTCGCGGAAGACCGTGAACCCCTCCTTGAGCGAGAGCTGGAACCAGTCGCGGCAGGTCACGCGGTTGCCGGACCAGTTGTGGAAGTACTCGTGCGCCACCACTGACTCGATGCCGTCGTAGTCCGCGTCGGTGGCCGTCTCGGCCCGTGCGAGGATGAACTTGGAGTTGAAGATGTTCAGCCCCTTGTTCTCCATCGCCCCCATGTTGAAGTCGTCCACGGCGACGATGTTGAACACCTCCAGGTCGTATTCCCGTCCGTAGGTCTCCTCGTCCCAGCGCATCGACTTGATCAGCGAGCGCATGGCGTGGTCGCAGCGATCGATGTTGTGCGGCTCGACATAGATCCCGAGCTTCACCTCGCGCCCCGAGGCCGTGGTGAAGGTGTCGTGAATGGCCTCCAGCTTGCCGGCGACCAGCGCGAACAGGTACGACGGCTTGGGATGCGGATCCTCCCATATGGCCTGGTGGCGGCCGTCGCCGAGATCCTTCTGTTCGACCGGGTTGCCGTTGGAGAGCAGCACCGGGCACTCCTTGCGGTCGGCGACCAGGGTCACCCGGTAGCGGGAAAGCACGTCGGGACGATCCGGAAAGTAGGTGATCCGGCGGAAACCTTCCGGTTCGCACTGGGTACAGAAGTTGCCGGAGGACTGGTACAGGCCGTCGAGCGCGGTGTTGTCCACCGGGTCGACCCGGTTGATCACCGTCAGCTCGAACGAGGACGGCACCTCGGCGATGGTCATGCCCTTCTCGTCGACCTGGTAGCGATCCTCGCTCAGCGTCTCGCCATCGATGGCCACCGATTCCAGTCGCAGCTCCTCGCCGTTCAGGCTCAGCGAACGGGAGTGATCGCCGTTGCGGCGCACGGCCAGCCGCGAAGTCACCCGCGTCTGCCGCGGGGACAGCTCGAAGACGAGATCGACATGATCGATCAGGTAGTCGGGCGGACGGTAATCGCTCAGGCGGACGGGGTTCGGCTTGTGTTCGCTCATCTCGTTTCCGTGGTCGGCAATGGGCTATCGGAAGGGTTCACGGGCCGCGTGCCCGCATCCCGCAGGGTCGTCCAAGCATAACAGCAACCCAGGCATGCCCGAGGGGCCCCGCCTTCCCCGGGAAACGGACAGGGCACTGCCGGTTCAGGCATAATGCGCGGTCTTCTCAAAGGAATACGGGAGTCGCCATCACATGCTTTTCTCGCAGATCGCCGCCTTCGACCTCTCCGACTGGACCGACCCGGAGCGTGACCGTCTCGAGGAGCAACTGGCCGGCAAGCGTTTCGCTCCCACCCTCTCGCAACAGGTCGAGTCGCTCGGATGGGCGCCGGTGGTCGACGAGCAGCTGGCAATGGAAACCGACGACGCGGTCGGCCTGCTCTTCCGCCGCGAGGAACGGGCCGTGCCGCCACGCGTGGTCAAGGATCACGCCGCGCGCATGCTCGCCGAGCAGGACGGCGAGCGCGAGCCCTCCCGCGACGAGCTCCGCCAGGCCCGCGAGGCGGCCCTTATGGAACTGCTGCCGCAGGCCTTCCCCCGCCAGGCCGAGACCCGGGTGCTGATCGACCGGCGCCACAAGCAGCTGTGGTTCGCCAACGCGGCGGAAAAACGCAACAGCCAGATCAGCTCGCTGCTGCGCGAGACGCTGGGCGAGTGGCGCATGGTGCCGGCGTTCGGCTCCGAGGAACACGGCAGCCGGCTGACCCGCTGGCTGCTCGAAGGTCCGCCGGCCGGCTTCGAGCTGGGCGATTCGGCCAAGCTGCTCGAGCCGCGCGACGGCGGCAGCATCACCGTCAGCCGCCTGGGTCTGCCGGACGAGAACGTGCTGGCACACCTGCGCGACGGCATGACCGTCGAACAGCTCGAACTGGTCTGGCGCGACCGCCTGCGCTTCACTATCCGCGCCGACGGGGCGCTGACCAAGGTCAAGGCGCTGGAGACGCTGGACGAGGAGTTCGACGACGACGGCCTGGACGATCCGGCCACGCGCCTGGAAGCCGAACAGCGCCTGACGCTCGACGTGCTGCGCGGACTGACCGACAGCCTGCGCGAGGCACTTGAACGGCCCGCGACCGCCTGATCCCGATTTGGCCGGGAAGCCCGGCCAACGGATAATTGCCCCCAATCAGCAGGACGGGGCCGTCGGCCGGACGGCCCCACCGATCCATCTTTCCCACAGGATGAGCCATGACCGACACCAGCCAAGCCGCCTTTGCCCTGACCGCCATCTCGCCGCTCGACGGCCGCTACGCCCGGCATACCCGGGCACTGACCGAGTGTTTCAGCGAGTACGCCCTGATCAAGTACCGGGTGCTGGTGGAGGTCGAGTGGTTCAAGGCACTGGCCGACGAGCCGAAGATCGCCGAGGTGCCGGCACTGGCCGATGAGGACCGGGCGGTACTGGACGGCATCGTCGAGCGTTTCGACGTCGAGGCCGCCGCCCGCGTCAAGGCGATCGAGGCGACCACCAACCACGACGTCAAGGCGGTCGAATACTTCCTCAAGGAACAGATCGCGGGCCAGGCCAACCTCGAGGCCTTGAGCGAGTTCTTCCATTTCGCCTGCACCTCCGAGGACATCAACAACCTTGCCTACGGCCTGATGCTGCGCCGCGCCCGCGAGGAAGTGGTCCTCCCGGAAATCGACGGCCTTATCGACACCCTGCGCGGCATGGCCCACGAGTGGGCGGCCGTCTCGCTGCTCTCGCGGACCCACGGCCAGCCGGCCTCGCCGTCGACGATCGGCAAGGAGATCGCCAACGTGGTCGCCCGGCTGTCCCGCCAGCGCCGGCAGATCGCCGCGGTGGTGATCATGGGCAAGATCAACGGCGCGGTGGGCAACTTCAACGCACACCTAGCCGCCTACCCAGAAGTCGACTGGCCGGCGTTCTCGAAACGCTTCGTCGAGAGTCTGGGTCTGGTGCACAACCCCTACACCATCCAGATCGAGCCGCACGACTACATCGCCGAGCTGTTCGACGCGATCGAGCGGGCCAACACGATCCTGATCGATTTTGCCCGCGACATCTGGGGGCAGATCGCCCTGGGCCACTTCAAGCAGCGGCTGGTCGAGGGCGAGGTCGGCTCGTCGACCATGCCGCACAAGGTCAACCCGATCGACTTCGAGAACGCCGAGGGCAACCTCGGGGTGGGCAACGCGGTCATGGGCCACCTGGCGCGCAAGCTGCCCATCAGCCGCTGGCAGCGCGACCTGACCGACTCCACCGTCCTGCGCACCCTCGGCGTCGGGCTGGGCCACTCGCTGATCGCCTACCGCTCGCTGGCCAAGGGCCTGTCCAAGCTGGAGATCAACGCCGACCAATTGGCCGCCGAGCTCGACGGCAATTGGGAAGTCCTCGGCGAGGCAATCCAGACCGTCATGCGCCGCCACGGCGTGGAGAAGCCCTACGAGAAGCTCAAGGCGCTCACGCGCGGTCAGCGGGTCGACGGACCGGCCATGCGCGAGTTCATCCACGGCATTCGGGAACTGCCCGAGGAGGCGCGCGAGCGCCTTGCCGCCATGGCGCCGGGCGACTATATCGGCAACGCCGAGGAGATGGCCCGGCGTATCTGATCGCCGAGCGGCGACGAATCTCTAACGCCACGGCGTCCCTGTTCCACAGGGGCGCCGTTTTTGCTTCAGCCCCGCAACCGCGCCAGCGCCCACCGGATATGCCGGTCGACCTGCTCGCCGGCTTCTCCCAGCGACGCTTCCAGCAAACGGGCAGCCGATCCCGCCTGCGGGTGATCCGACGGCAGATTGCCGATTGCCACGGCCAGATTCCGTCGCCAGCGTCGCCAGCCGATCCGGCGGATGGCCGATCCTTCCGTGCGTGACAGGAATGTCCGCTCGTCCCAGCCGAACAACTCGAGCAGATCGGGCGCGTCCAGTCCGTGCCGCGCGTGGAAGTCGGCCTCGCCGGTCACGCGTGCGAAGCGGTTCCAGGGGCAGACCAGCTGGCAGTCATCGCAGCCGTAGATGCGATTACCCATCAGGGGGCGCAGCTCCTCGGGGATGTCCTCGTCCGCCTCGATGGTGAGATAGGAGATGCAGCGCCGGGCGTCGACCACGCCGTCTTCGATGATCGCGCCGGTCGGGCAGACATCGATACAGGCCGTGCAACTGCCGCAGTGAGCGGAGACCGGTGCGTCGACCGGCAGCTCGATGTCGACGAACAGGGCACCGAGGAAGAACCATGACCCGCCGCTGCGGTTGAGCAGCAGCGAGTGCTTGCCCTTCCAGCCGAGCCCCGAACGTTCGGCCAGCCCCGTCTCGTAGACCGGCGCGGAATCGCAGAACGCACGGTAGGTGAACGGGCCGGTCTCCTCGCTGATCCGTCGCGCCAGGTGCTGCAGGTTCTTGCGCACCACCTTGTGGTAGTCACGTCCCAGCGCGTAGCGACTGACGTATCCCTTGCCCGGCTTCCCCAGCACTTCGCTCGGCCCGGTCGATTCCGGCGGCAGATAATCGCGCGAAACCATCAGCACCCGCCGCGTTCCCGGGACCAGCTCCTCGGGCCGGAACCGCAGCAAGCCGTGGCGCTCCATGAATTCCATCGAGCCGTGGTGCCCGGCCTCGATCCAGCGGCGGAACCCCGCCTCGTAGGCGGACAGGTCGGTATCGCAGACACGCAGATCGGTAAAGCCGAGTTCCCCGGCCCAGCCCCGGATCGCTGCCTTGAGTTCTGCCGGATCCATGAGCTTCAGGCCGCAATTCGCTCGGCCAGCAGCATGCCGCCACGAGCGGCGACCAGGCAGGCCAGAATCGTGCCCGCGACGTACATGGCAACCAGCAGCCAGGCCTGGCGCTGCATCAGCGCCAGCATGTCCACGGAGAAGGCCGACATGGTAGTGAAGGCGCCGAGAAAGCCGGTCAGGACGGCCACCCGGTACTCCATGGGAAGCTCCCAGCGGGACAACAGCCAGACACCGAGGAATCCCATCAGTCCGGAACCGACCACGTTGACGCTGAAGGTGCCCCAGGGGAAGCCGCGCCCGGCGGTCTGCGCCAGCAGGCTGGTGACGGCGTAGCGGGCCATGGCGCCCAGGCCACCGGCAATTCCGATCAGGAAATAAAGCTTCATTCGATTCGCGAGCAATACCCAGTGCAAGAGGAAATCATCAGAAGGAGGCTACCACGCCGACTCACTGCCTTTCCGTCCGGGTTGAAAGCACGGGCTTGTGTCCTATGCTCCGGTTAGCTCCGCACCGCGGACCCCCGCTTTCATCCAGACAGGAGAAGGAGAGCACATGAAAAAGATTCTAGCGGCAAGCGTGATCGCCGGACTGGGTTTCGGCATGGTCGGCAGCGCCACGGCGCAGGACCTCGGTTCCTATGCTAAGTACCAGACCGCGATCGAGGCCCGTCAGGGCTCCGGTGTGAGTGGGGATGCCATCTTCGCCCCCCAGGACAACGGCAAGATGGAGGTCCGGATCGACGTGTCCAATGCCGACGGAATGGCCGCCGGCATTCACTCGGGCCTCTGCCGTTTTGCCAATGACGGCGAGGGCGCGCCGGAACGACTCGCGTTCAGCGACGAGCCGGCATTTGCGCTTTCCGATGTCAACGGTGGCCAATCCACGACCACCATCGACCTGACCGCCGACGCGCTGATGGGCTCCCCACACTCGGTAGCCATTCACGACGGCGGTACCGTGGTCGCCTGCGGCAATATCCAGTAACCCGGATCCGGGTTGCTGGTCGGCCCCCGTTCGGTTCCGGCGGGGGTTTTCTCGTTTCCGCTCAACAATCCTGCCGATGGCGGCCGGTCAGCCAGTCACCTTGTTCCGCAGGTAATGGGGAATCGCGCGGTCGGGCGCGATCCACGCCTCGCGGGGCATTGCCGCGATCCGTTCCAGGGCATGACCGGCGCGTGGCAGCGCATCCGGTTCCGAGGCCAGCACATCGACCCCGTCGAGCATCTCCGGGTACCGGCCGAAACCGGTCCCGGCGGCGATGACGCGCCCGTTGCCGGTGTCGGGGAAACCCGGTTCCGTAACCGCCTCGTCGAGCAGGGGACTCAGATGCCCCGATTCCACCCGGTACGACGCCCGGTAGATCTCGCCCATGCGCGCGTCGATGGCGACGCGGATCTCGAGGGAATACCCGCTTTCCTTTTCCCGGCCCGGCGCAAGGCGTGACCATGCGCCATGCGCCATGCATTCCAGCGAGGAGACCGGCGCCATCGGCAGCCCCCGGGCGATGGCAACGCCCTGGGCCATCGCGGTCGCGATGCGCACGCCGGTAAAGGAACCCGGCCCCCGGCCGAAGCCGACGAGATCGAGGTCGGAAAAACCGATCCCCGCCTCGGCCAGCAACCGTTCGGCCATCGGCAGCAACAGCTTCGCGTGCCCCCGGGGGGCAATCTCGAAGCCGGACACGACCTCCCCGCGAACCGATACGCCGGCCGTGCAGGCTTCGGTCGAGGAGTCGAGATAGAGGATGTTCACGCGGGGGGACCTCCGGAGCGCTGGTAACCGTGGCGCGCGATTCTACTCCCCGTCCTGGTCCCCGGACCAGTGGGTAGCGATCTGGTCGAGCAACCAGCGGGTCGAGCCGTCAAACGGCTGGCCGTCGCCGGCCTCGCCGACGTAGGGTTCGACCTCGTTGGCCATCTGCTTGCCCAGTTCCACACCCCATTGATCGAAGGAGTCGATCTGCCAGACGGCACCGGCGACGAACACCCGGTGCTCGTAGAGGGCCAACAGCGCGCCGACTGTCTCCGGTGTCATTTCCGGGAAGAGAATGGTGTTCGACGGCTGACCGCCCGGGCAGACCCGGTGCGGGGCGATGCGGCGGATGGTGTCCTCGTCGGCGCCCTCCTCCCTCATCTGCGCCTCCACTTCTTCCAGGGTGCGCCCGACCATCAGTGCCCGGCTCTGCGCGACCAGGTTGGCCAGCAGCTGGCGCTGCTGGCGGTCGATGGGCGAATGCGTCCGCACCGAGCAGATGAAGTCCGAGGGAATCAGGCGAGTGCCCTGGTGCAGGAGCTGGTAAAACGCGTGCTGGCCGTTGGTCCCCAGTCCGCCCCAGAGCACCGCGCTGGTATGCGAGTCGACCGGCTGACCGTCGACCCGCACCCGCTTGCCGTTCGACTCCATCATCACCTGCTGGAGGTGAGCGGGCAGAAAACCCAGCCGCGTTCCATACGGGAACACCGCCAGCGAATCCGAGCCGAGGAAATCGGCGTTCCATACGTCGATCAGACCGAGGATCAGCGGCAAGTTGTCCCGGCCACTGCGGGTGCGGAAATGCTCGTCAAGCGCGTGCGCCCCTTCCAGCAGGCGGTAGAACCGGTCCATGCCCAGGTACAAAGCGATCGGCAGCCCGATCGCCGACCAGAGCGAGTAGCGCCCGCCGACCCAGTCCCAGATGGGGAACATGTTGTCCGTGTCGATGCCGAAGGCACTCACCCGCTCGGTGTGCGTGGACACCGCGACGAAGTGCTTCTTGATCGCTTCCTCGTCGCCCGCGCTCTCGAGGAACCAGCGACGTGCCGAGCGGGCGTTGGCCAGCGTCTCCTGGGTGCCGAAGCTCTTGGAGGCCACCACGAACAGCGTGGTGCGCGGGTCGAGCACCTCCAGCTTCGAGGCCAGGTCGCTGGGGGCGATGTTCGAGACGAAGTGTGCACGGATACCCGTGTCCGCGTACGAACCCAGCGCCCGGCAGACCATGCGGGTACCCAGGTCCGACCCGCCCACGCCGATGTTGACCACGTCGGTGATCCGCTCGCCGGTATAGCCGCGCCACTCGCCGGAATGCACCGCGTTGACGAAGCGGTCCATGTGGTCGAGGACGTCATTCACCTCCGGCATGACGTCCTCGCCACCGGTAACGATGGGCCGGTTGGATCGGTTGCGCAGCGCCACGTGCAGCACGGCGCGGTCCTCGCTGCCGTTGATGTGCTCGCCGTCGAACATCGCGTCCCGGGTCTTGAGCACCCCGCGTTCGTCGGCCAGCGCCAGAAGCGCGTCGATGACGTCGTCGGTGACGCGCTGCTTGGAGTAGTCGATCGCCAGTCCCGCGGCATGACCGCTCAGGCGAGCGGCCCGGTCCGGATCCGCCTCGAACCAGTCGCTGGGATGCCGGCGCATGTGCTCGGTCGCCTTGACTTCCAGGATCTGCCAGATCGGGCTCATCCTGCCGACATACCGTTCGTGCTGCATCAATCCTCCCCGGGGATCTTCAGGTTGTTCCGCCAGCGATGGGAGTCGTCGTCGAACAGCCGGTCCGCTTCGGGCGGCCCCCAGCTCCCTGCCGGATACGTCGCGATATAGTCTCTTTCCACCACCCAGCTGCGCAGCACGGGATCCACCACACGCCAGGCCCAAGCAACCTCATCATACCGAAGGAAGAGCGTCTGGTCGCCGTTGATGACATCAAGCAGCAACGCGGCATAGGCATCCAGCTTGGGCGGTTTCGGCCCGGTGTAGCTGGCGTCCATCTGCACGGTGCGGGTGCGCATCTCCAGCCCCTCGGTCTTGATCTGCACCTCGAAGCGGAAGTTCTCCTCGGGCTGGATGCCGATCAGCAGCCAGTTGGGCACCGTGTGGGCGATCTGCGTCTCGCGAAAGAGCTGCTGCGGCGGCTCGCGGAAACGGATGGAGATCTGCGAATGCGTCCGCGCCATGCGCTTGCCGGTACGCAGGTAGAAGGGCACGCCCCGCCAGCGCCAGTTGTCGATGTAGAGCTTGAGCGCGGCATAGGTCTCGGTGGTCGAATCGGCCTGCACGCCCGGCTCGTCGAGGTAGCCCGGCTCGTTCTCGCCGTTGACCACCCCGCGGCCGTACTGCGCCCGGAAGGCCTGGGCATGGACGCCCCGATGCGCGATCGGCCGGATGCAGCGCAGCACCTTGACCTTTTCGTCGCGGACCGCGTCGGCGTCCATGGACGCAGGCGGTTCCATCGCGACCAGCGTGAGCATCTGCATCAGGTGGCTCTGCACCATGTCGCGCAACGCCCCGGACGAGTCATAGTAATCGCCACGCCCCTCGATGCCCCGCTCCTCGGCGTGCGAAATCTGCACGTGATCGATGTAGTTGCGGTTCCACAGGGGCTCGAGCAGCAGGTTGGCGAACCGCATTACCATCACGTTCTGCACCGTGCCCTTGCCCAGGTAGTGGTCGATGCGGAAGATCTGGCTCTCGTCGAAATGCCGGTGCAACAGGCCGTCGAGCGCATGGGCGCTCTCGACGTCGTGCCCGAAGGGTTTCTCGATCACTACCCGCCGGCATCCCGTGGACTCGTCTGTCAGGCCGGCCCCGGCCAGGTTGTGACAGATGGCCCCGAAGGATGCCGGCGCCACGGCGAAGTAGAAGACCACGCAATCCGGGTAATCCGGCTCGACCAGCTGGTCGGCCAGCCGACGGAAGCAGTCGGGGTCGCTGTGATCGCCGCTATGGAAGTGCAGCCTTGGCAACAGCCGCTCGATCGCCTGGTCGTCGGGACAGTCCTCGCCCTCGCCGGCCAGGCACATGGCCCGAACTTCCTCGCGCCATTCCTCGTCGCTCCAGTCGCGGCGGCCGAAGCCGACGATGCGCGTCTCGTCGGCGATCTGACCGGCCAGCTCGAGCTGGTAGAGCGCGGGCAACAGCTTGGCGCGGGCGAGGTTGCCGGTCGCGCCGAAGATGACGATGGTCACCGCATGCGGCGAATCGCGCCGATTGCGCTTACGCATGGTCACCTCCCACCGGATGACCACCGAACTGAAGACGAGCGAAGTCGGTCATTCGTCGCTCCCCCGCTCCACCGCGTGACCGCCGAAGGCGTTGCGCATCATCGCCAGCACCCGGTTGCCGTAGCCCTCGTCGTCCTGGCTGGCGAATCGCATCTGCAGGGCGAGTGTCATCACCGGAGCGGCCACGCCCAGGTCGATCGCCTCGATGGCCGTCCAGCGCCCCTCGCCGGAATCGGCGACCACGGGACGGATCGCGTCGAGTTCCTGTCCTTCCGAGCGCAACGCCTCGGCGGTCAGATCCAGCAGCCAGCTCTGCACCACGGAGCCCTCGCGCCACAGTTCCGTGACCTGGGCCAGATCGAGGTCGAACTCCTTCTTGCGACGCAGCACGGCCAGCCCCTCGGCCATGGCCTGCATCATCCCGTATTCGATGCCGTTGTGGATCATCTTGGTGAAGTGTCCCGAGCCCACCGGGCCCACATGTCCCCAGCCGCTGTCAGGGCTCGGGGCCAGCACACGGATGGCCGGCTCGATCACGGCGAAGGCCTCCTTCGACCCGCCAACCATCAGGCTATAGCCGTTCTTCAGCCCCCAGACCCCGCCGGAAGTCCCGCAGTCGAGAAAGTGCACCCCGGCCTCCTCGACGCGGGCGGCGTTGCGGATCGTATCCGTATAGCGGGAATTGCCCCCGTCGACCAGTACGTCGCCGGGCCTGAGTTTCGGCAGCAATCGCTCGATCGCCTGGCGGGTGACATCGCCCGCCGGCAGCATCAGCCACACGATCCGCGGCTCGTCCAGCTGGCGAAGCATTTCCTCCTCGTCACCGACCGAGATGACGTGCGCCTCCTCGCTGGCGAGCGCCTCGGCCGGCCCCGGGCTGCGGTTGTAGGCGACCACCTCGATGCCGCCGCGCGAAAGGCGACGGGCCATGTTCGCGCCCATGCGCCCCAGTCCGGATATTGCCAGTCTCATTTCCATCGACCTCGTCGTGATTGGCTGAATGTCGCATGTTGCGGTCCCGCGGTTCCTGCCGCATCAGGCGGCCTCGACTCGCCGCGTTGGGGAACCCCGGCCCATCGGCCACGACCTGCCCCGTCCCGGCACCATCCCCGAAACCGCGGATCGTTGACCGGGCTGCGACAGGGCGTGACCGCACGACTTGAATCGTGCTCCACAAGGAGAGGTTCCGCTATCTCTAGAGACTAGCGCATCCATGTGTGAATTTCGTGTCGAAAACCGCGCCGGAGACGCTTTCCTTCGCCCCGCCCCTGATCGGCCATCCATCGATTCTCGACCCGTCGGACGGCAAGAAACGACAGAAAACGGTATACTCCCCGCGTTCTTGCCCGGTGTTCTCCGGCCATTCCGGATGGCCGGGCCGGCATCTCCCGGTCGTTTCGGCGACCGCTCCGAGCCGCAATACAACAATCCGCGAGACTTCTGACGCGATGACGACAAGCAACGACAAAGACAAGGCACTGCGCGCCCGAGTGCGCCTGTTCGGCAACCTGCTCGGCGAAGTGCTTCGTGAACAGGCCGGCAAGTCGGTCTTCGACACCGTCGAACGTCTGCGGCGCGGGTTCATCCACCTGCGCAAGAGCTACGACCCCGAGCTGTACCGCGAGCTCATGCACGAGATCGAGGCTCTCGACGCCGAGAGCCTCAACCTCGTCGTGCGCGCCTACGGCCTGTACTTCAACCTCGTCAATATCGCCGAGGAAGACTACTCCCACCAGCACCGGCGTCGGCAGATCCGCCGCGGCCTGCGACTGTGGCGGGGCTCGTTCTACGACACCATTCGCGGTTTCCAGCGCGAGGGCATGACCCCCGAGCAGCTCCAGGATCTGCTCGACCGACTCGTCTACATGCCCGTGTTCACCGCCCACCCGACGGAAGCCAAGCGGCGCACGGTCATGGACCTGCAGCGTCGCATCTTCCTGCTCTGCGGCGAGCTCGATCGCCCCGAGGCCACCGGCGTGGAACGCGAGCGCCTGCTCGACGAGGTCAAGGCCATCATCCTGGCCCTGCTGCGCACCAACGAGGTCCGCACCACCCGCCCGGAAGTCCACGACGAGATCCGGCTGGGGATGTACTACTTCCGCACCTCGATCTTCGCCGCCGTGCCCACCGCCTACCGCTACCTCGAACGCGCGGTGCGGCTGAACTACAACGAGGAACACCCCGACCGGCCGGTGCGTGTGCCGAGCATGTTCAAGTTCGGCTCCTGGATCGGCGGCGACCGCGACGGCAATCCGTTCGTGACGCACGACGTCACCATCTACGCCGTCTGCACGGCCTCGCAGACCATTCTCAAGGAATACCTCGCGCGGCTGAACGCGCTGAAGGGCACACTGACGCATTCCCTGCAACTGGTGCCGGAGATCGACTGCCACACGCTCGGCCTGCACGAGGATGCCGAGGCACTGGGCCTGGTCGAGAACAACAGCCGTGACGGCGACTTCTATCCCGAAGAGCCGTACCGCCTGAAGCTCAAGGCGATCCGCAGGCGCCTGGAATACAACCTTGCCTACGTGGAAAGCGAGCTGGCCGGCACGCCGCAGCCGCTCGACCCGCGCGCCTACCAGAGCAAGGAAGCCTTCCTCGACGACCTGTACCGCCTGCGGGACTCCCTGGTAGGCATCGGCGACCGTCTGCTGGCCGAGGGAGAGCTCAAGGATCTCATCCGTCTGGGCGAGACCTTCGGCTGGCACCTGGTCCGCCTGGACATCCGGCAGGAATCCGGCGAGCACACCACCGCGGTTACCGAGGTGCTCGACCAGCTCGCCCCGGAAATCGACTACGCCAATCTCGAGGAAGACGAGCGCACCCGCGTGCTCGGCGAGCTGATCGAGGCCGGCCGGCATCGTGTCGACGATATCGGGAAAGGCCTCTCGGAAAAGAGCCGGGAGGTGATCAAGGTCCTGGAGGTCAAGCGCCAGCTGATCGACCTGATCAGCAGCGAGTGCTTCGGCACCTACGTCATCTCGATGACCCACTCGGCCAGCCACGTGATGGAGGTCATGTACCTGGCCTCGCTCACCGGCCTGGCGGGCAAGAAGAAAGACGGCAGCTGGTTTTCCGACATCCAGATCTCGCCGCTGTTCGAGACCATCGAGGACCTCAAGCACATCGAGCACGTGCTGGGCACGCTGTTCGACAACCCGACCTACCGCGCCCTGCTGCGCGCCTCGGGTGACCTGCAGGAAGCCATGCTGGGCTATTCCGACTCCTGCAAGGACGGCGGCTCGCTGGCCTCGGTCTGGAACCTCTACAACGCGCAGAAGCGCGTGATCCGCCTGACCCGCCAGCACGGCATCGAGTGCCGTCTGTTCCATGGTCGTGGCGGCACGGTGGCCCGCGGGGGCGGCCCGACCCACGAGTCGATCCTCTCCCTGCCGCAGGGCACCGTGGAAGGCCAGATCAAGTTCACCGAACAGGGCGAGGTGCTGTCCTCGAAGTACAGCAACAACGAGACGGCCATCTACGAACTGACCATGGGCGCGACCGGCCTGATGAAGGCCACCCGCCACCAGGTCGTCCCGGAAGAGGAAGTGCCCGAGGACCACGAGCAGGTGGTCTCCGATCTGGCCCGGTTCGGCGAGGAGGCCTACCGCAAGCTGACCGACGAAACGCCGTTCTTCTTCCACTACTTCCACGAGGCCACCCCGGTCCGTGAACTCGGCCTGCTCAACATCGGCTCCCGGCCCGCCTCGCGCAAGAAGGGCGACCTGTCCAAGGCCTCCGTCCGGGCGATTCCCTGGGTGTTCGGCTGGTCACAGTCGCGCCACACCCTGCCGGCCTGGTACGGCATCGGCTCGGCACTGCGCCGCTGGCGCGAAGAAAACCCGGATCGCGAAGACACCCTGCACGAGCTGTTCGAGCAGTGGCCGTTCTTCCACAGCATGCTGCGCAACACCCAGCTCTCTCTGACCAAGGGCGAGATGAACATCGCGCGGGAATACGCCGGCCTGGTATCCGACCAGGAACAGGCCCAGCAGGTCTACGGCATGATCCGCGAGGAGTACGACCGCACCGTCGAGGAACTGCTGCACGTCGCCCGGGTCGACTCGCTGGTCGACATCGACGAGTACATCGGCACCTCGATGAAGCGCCGCAACCCCTACCTGGACGTGCTCAACCACATCCAGATCACACTGCTCGGACGGCATCGCGACGAATCCGTCCCGGAAGCCGAGCGCGAGAAATGGCTCTCGCCGCTGCTGCGGAGCATCAACGCGATCGCGGCCGGTATGCGCAATACCGGCTGATCTCCGCCAGAGGCAGGACATCGACAGGCCGCGCTTCGCCCCGCGGCCTGTTTCATTTCGGGGGTGGTTTTCAGTCTCCCGGCAGGCGGTCACGGGATATCAGCGAATCGCGGATGCGATCTGCCAGCGCGTCGGTCAGCGCATCCTCGGCGAGCTGCCAGCACCAGTTGCCCTCGGTGGTACCGGGCACGTTGATGCGCGCCTCGCTGCCCAGTCGCAGGAAGTCCGCCACCGGTATCACGGCCAGTCGCGACCGCGAGGCCAGCGCCGATTCGACCAGGGCATCGGGCATCGGCATGGCTGGATCGATCCCCTGCTCCTCGGCGAGCACGGAGCGGACCCGGTGCTGCTGCTCCTCGTCGAGCTCCCGCCACCAGCCGAGCGTGGTGTCGTTGTCGTGCGTGCCGGTGTAGACCACCGAGAGCAACTCATGCCGACTCGGTCGATAGGGATTGTCGTCGCCATCGAAGGCGAACTGCAGGATCTTCATGCCAGGCAGGCCGAAGCGTTCGCGCAGTGCGGTGACCTTGTGCGTAATCACGCCCAGGTCCTCGGCGACCATCGGCAGGTGGCCCTCGGCACTCTCGCGCAGCGATTCCAGCACCTGCTCTCCAGGGGCGTCGACCCAGCGGCCGTTCACGGCCGTGTCCGACTCGACTTCGATCTCCCAGTACGCCTCCAGACCACGGAAGTGATCCAGCCGCACCCAGTCGTACAACGCCAGATGACGGACGAAACGGGCCGTCCACCAGGTGAAGTCGTCCGCGCTCATGCGTTCATAATCGAACAGCGGATTGCCCCAGCGCTGACCGGTCTCGGAGAAATAATCCGGCGGCACACCCGCGACGACCGTCGGCTGGCCGTTCTCGTCCAGGCGGAACTGATCCGGGTTCGCCCAGACGTCGGCCGAGTCGCCCGCGACGAAGATCGGCAGGTCACCGAACAGCCGGATGCCGCGTGAAGCGGCTTTTTCGCGCAGCGCCCGCCACTGGCGGTCGAGCAGGAACTGCTCGAAGGCGAGCGCCTCGATCTCGTCGTGATGATCCTGGTAAAACCGGTCCAGCACTTCGGGGTCACGATCGCGCAGCTGCGGCGGCCAGTCGCGCCAGTCCGTGCCGTCCTGGGCATGCTTGATCGCCATGAACAGCGCGTAATCGTCCAGCCAGTCGCGCTGGCTCTCTCGGTAGACGGCGAACGCCTCGCGCAGTTCGGCCCCCGCGCCCTCGCCCCGCCGGCGGGCATCCGGCGGGGCGTCGTCGACAAAACCGGGTTCCGCGGCAAGCTCCGCGGTATCCAGGAAGGCCGGGTTGAGGGCGAAGGAGGACAGGCACTGGTAGGGAGAGCCGTCGGCGTGCGTGGGGCCGAGCGGCAATACCTGCCAGACCGTCAGCCCGGCGCGCTGCAAGAAGGCCAGCAACCGGCGCGCGTCCTCGCCGAAGCCCGGCCGGGGCAGGCTGAACACCGGCAGCAAAAGACCGGCCCGCCGCGTGGATGCGGGCGCCTCGAAGGGAAGAAAGCCGCTCATGCCCGGCCTCGGCGCATGACCCCGCCGGCCTCGACCGCACCACCGCCCTCAACGGGTTCGCAGATGGGTGCCTCGAGCACGGCGGGCGACGGGCGCTCGATCAGTTCGTAAAGACGTGCCAGCTGCAGGCGGAACAGACGATCGAAGTCGCGGATCGCGTCGGCGGGGTTTTCGTCGCCGAACCACCAGAACCAGTCGGATCCCTCGCACACCGCCAGCTGCTGGGCGTTGCGTCGGTGAGTGTCGTCGGACCAGCCGCCCTCGCCTTCGGCCTGACAGTAGGCCTCGCGGGCATCGACCAGCAGCTCCCAGGCGCGGTTCTTCGCCGGCTCGCCGATCCAGGTCGCCAGGTTGCCGTAGACCCAGCTTCCCGCCACCAGCGGCGGGAGGGCGGCCGCCTCGGGATGGCGTTGCAGCACGTCGGAGAAGGTCAGCAGTTCCAGCGACGGGTGGTGGGACAGCCGCTTGTAGAGCCCGTCGAGCAGCCAGAAGCCGTTGTCGGGATAGTGCTCCCAGGCATTCTCGCCATCGAGGATGATCGGCACCACCGTATCCTTCACCCCGAGCCGCGCACAGGTCTCGCCGATCGAGACCAGATGGCGGCAGAGGTCGTCGACCGCGTCGTCCGCATGCCAGTTCTGGTAGTCGAAGCCGATCCGGTCGGAGAGGCCGTCGTCACGGAAGAACACCCGCAGTTGTTGCCCTTCTCGCTGAAAGACGCGGTGCTGGCAGTGCATCGACTTGTGGGCATGATTGAGCGTGTTTTTGAGCACCTGCTGGCCACTGGCCGTCCAGGCAAATCCCTGCTTGTCGAGACATTTCAGGGTCGCTCCCGAGAGCGCCCCTTCCGAGGGCCAGCAGCCGCTCGGCCGGCGGCCGAACACCCGCTCGAACACCGCCAGACCATGATCGATGTGGTAGCGCACGCGCTCTTCGCCGTCCGGATAGCCATCCCGTTGAGGCTGGGGAGCGTCGGGTTCGCTTTCGGTCCCGGCGGACAGGTCGAGCAGCAGAGGCAGGATCGGGTGGGCGTAGGGCGTCATGGACAACTCGATGCGCCCCTCCTCCGCGAGCCGGCGATAGCGGGCGAAGATCGACCCCAGCGCCTCGCCCAGGCGGGAGAGCAATGCCTCGCGCTCGGCGACCGAAAAGCCGCCCTCGCGCTCGAGCAGGCTGCTGATCAGCGGATCCTCCTGGCGCAATGTCTCGCCCGACCAGGCCAGGTGATACCACACCGCCAGGTCGGCGAGCAGGGCATCGCTCAGGTAGTCCGCCGCGTGATCGTGTGCCAGCAGCACCTTCGTGGCGTCGACTAGCGCGGCGAACGGCGGGAAGCGCTGGACCAGGCGGTGCTCGTTGGCCCGAAGCAGGGCCCGGGCCAGTTGTTCGCGCTCCCGGCCCCTGAGCTTTTCCGGGCGAACCAGGCCGACCAGCAGGGGATCGCGCAGCCGAGAGGGATCGCCGTCCCCGGCGAAAGCCGCGATTTGCGCTTCGTAATCCGCCAGCTGCTCGAGGAGGATGGGCACGAAATTGACCACCGCACGGGCCTTGGGCCAGCGTTCGAGGTGCGCGGCCATGTCCACGTAGTCCTTGATGGCGTGAAGCCACGTCCAGGGCTGCTGGAAGACACCGTCGCGCGGGTCGCGGTACTCGGGCTGATGCATGTGCCAGCAGAGCACCACGGGGAGTTTTTCTGACATGGGGAACACCTCCGGCAGGGCCGGTGGTCGCGGGTGATAGGAAGTCCGGGGCCTTGTCGAACCGAGGGGGATTATCGAACCATGTGGATCTTCTGCCCGAGCATCTGCGGGGTGACCAGGACCACGCCCCCCGGGCTGACCTCGAACCGCTGCCGGTCGGCCGCTTCGTCGACGCCGATCTTCATCCCCGGCGGGATGATGCAACCCTTGTCGATCACCGCCCGCCGGACCTCGGCGCCCTCGCCCACCTGCGCGTTGGGCAGGATGACGGCATCCTCGACGTAGGCCTGATCGCGGACCATCACGTTGGAGAACAGCAGCGAGTGGCGAACCACGGCGCCCGAAATGATGCAGCCGCCGCTGACCATCGAGTCGATCGCCATGCCACGCCGACCCTCCTCGTCGAAGACGAACTTCGCCGGCGGCAGCTGCTCCTGGTAGGTCCAGATGGGCCACTCGGTGTCGTAGAGATTCAGCTCGGGCTCCACGCCGATCAGTTCGAGATTCGCCGACCAGTAGGCGTCGATGGTGCCCACGTCTCGCCAGTAGGACTGGACTTCCGAGCCCGGTTCACGGAACGGATAGGCGTAGACCTGATGCTCCTCGATCAGGCGCGGGATGACGTTCTTGCCGAAATCGTGCTCGGAGTCCGGGTCGTCGGCGTCGCGGATCAGCTGCTCGAAGAGAAACCTGGTGCGGAAAACGTAGATCCCCATCGAGGCCAGCGACTGGTCCGGGGCGTTCGGCAGCGTCGGCGGATTATCCGGCTTTTCGACGAACGACTCGATCCGGCCACCCTCCTCGATGCCCATCACGCCGAAGGCGTGGGCCTGTTCGGCCGGCACCTGGATGCAGCCGACCGTCAGGTCCGCTCCCTTTTCCACGTGGTAGGCGATCATCGGGCCGTAGTCCATCTTGTAGACGTGGTCACCGGCCAGGATCAGCGTGTATTCCGCGTCGTGGCTGCGGAGGATGTCGATGTTCTGGTAGACGGCATCCGCCGTGCCGCTGTACCAGGACTGGTCGCTCATTCGCTGCTGCGCGGGCAGCAGTTCGACGAACTCGCCCCGGGCGACGTGGTTGCCGCCCCAGCCGAGCTGGACATGCTTGATCAGCGAATGGGCCTTGTACTGCGTGAGCACGCCCATCCGGCGGATGCCCGAATTGACGCAGTTGGACAGCGGGAAGTCGATGATGCGGAACTTGCCCCCGAAGGGCACGGCCGGCTTGGCGCGCCAGTCGGTCAGCTGGCGCAGCCGCGACCCCCGGCCACCGGCAAGGACCAGGGCCAGGGTGTCGCGCGTGATTCGACTTACCAGGCGCTTGGGACTGTCGACGATCATCCGGATCTCCTCATCCTTAAAAGCTCAAGACGTCCGCCTGCCGCTGATCCGGTCAGGCCGGGCACTGCACCCACAGAGCCTAGCGCATCCGTCTTTCACTCACGTAACAATTTTTCCGACGGATCCACTTCGGACCGAAGGCCCGAACGGGAGCGCCGTCCGGGGCTCGCGACTGACCCGGGCCTGTGCCATAGTCGGGCTGTTGTCGTGCGCGAGCGGCAACGTCGGCCGACCGGGCACGAACACCCAAAACCAGCATGGATCGAATCGCATGGAAAACGACCTGAGAGCCGTTACCGAGACACGCCACCACGACCCGCACCGGGTGCTGGGCGTGCACGCCATCGACGACGAGAACCTGCGCCTGACCACCTACCAGCCCCACGCCGAATCGGTAACCACTTTCGACCGGGACGGCGAGCGGATCGCGCTGACAGCGTCGACCGAACACCCCGGGATCTTCCAGGCCATTCTCCCGCGGGCATGGGTGCCGGCCCACCCTCGCTACGAGATCGCGCTCGAGGACGGTCATGCCTACGAGATCGTCGATCCCTACAGCTTCATGCCGACCGTCGGCGAACTGGACCTGCACCTGTTCGCCGAGGGCAAGCACCTGCAGCTCTGGCAGATGCTCGGCGCCCAGGTACTGTCGGTCGACGAGATCGTCGGCGTGCGCTTCTCCGTCTGGGCACCGAATGCCGAGCGCGTCAGCGTGGTGGGCAGCTTCAACGGCTGGGACGGGCGCCGCCATCCGATGCGCGTACTCGGGGAAAGCGGCATCTGGGAGATCTTCATCCCGGGCCTGACCGTGGGTGACCTCTACAAGTACGAGATCCGCAGCCACATCACCGGCGAGATCGGCCTGCGGACCGACCCGGTCGGCCGACAATTCGAGCTCCGCCCCGACACCGCGGCCGTGGTGCCCGACTTCCACCCCTTCGAATGGAGCGACGAGGACTGGATCACCCGCCGTGAGCAATGGCAGTGGGACCGCCAGCCGGTCAGCATCTACGAGGTGCACCTGGGCTCCTGGCGACAGCGGGACGGCGAGTTCCTGAGCTACGACGAGCTGGCCGACCAGCTGATTCCCTACGTCCAGGAACGCGGATTTACCCACATCGAACTGATGCCGGTCACCGAACATCCCTTCGACGGCTCCTGGGGCTACCAGACCACCGGCTATTTCGCGCCCACCAGCCGCTTCGGCAGCCCGCAGGGCTTCTGCCGGTTCGTCGATCGGGCGCATGCCGCCGGCATCGGCGTGATCCTCGACTGGGTGCCCGCCCACTTCCCCCGGGACGAGTTCGCGCTGGCCCGTTTCGACGGCAGTGCCCTGTACGAGCACCGTGACCCCCGCCGCGGCGAGCATCGCGACTGGGGCACGCTGATCTTCAACTTCGGGCGCCGCGAAGTACGGAACTTCCTGATCGCCTCGGCCCAGTACTGGATCGAGCAACTGCACGTCGACGGGCTGCGGGTCGATGCCGTCGCCTCGATGCTCTACCTCGACTACTCGCGCAACGCCGGCGACTGGCTGCCCAACCAGCACGGCGGTCGGGAGAACCTCGAGGCGATCGAGTTCCTGCAGACGCTCAACCACACCATCCTGTCGCGCAACCCGGGCACGCTGGTCATGGCGGAAGAGTCCACCGCCTGGCCGATGGTCTCCCAGCCACCCGAGACGGGCGGGCTGGGCTTTTCCATGAAGTGGAACATGGGCTGGATGAACGACTCGCTGCGGTATTTCAACGAGGATCCGCTGAACCGCCCCTACCATCACAACCTGCTGACCTTCAGCCTGCTCTACGCCTTCTCCGAGAATTTCGTCCTGCCGCTGTCCCACGACGAGGTGGTCCACGGCAAGCGCGCCCTGCCGGCCAAGATGCCCGGCGACGAATGGCAGCGCTTCGCCAACCTGCGCCTGCTGCTCGCCTGGCAGTACACCTTCCCGGGCAAGAAGCTGCTGTTCATGGGCAACGAGTTCGGCCAGGGAAACGAGTGGTCGCATGCCCGCGAACTCGACTGGTGGATGCTCGACTACCCCCTCCACGAGGGCGTTCAGGCACTGGTCGACCAGCTCAACTTCACCTATCGCGGCGAACCCGCCCTCCACGAGCGCGACTTCGACGAAGGTGGCTTCCAGTGGATCGACTGCAACGACCGCAACCAGTCGGTGATCAGCTTCCTGCGCCACGGCCACTTCCAGAGCGTGGTGGTGGTATTCAACTTCACCCCGATCGATCGCCCGGGCTACCGGATCGGCGTGCCGCAACCGGGTCGCTATCAGCTGATGCTGTCCACCGACAGCGAGGGCTTCGGCGGTGCCGGACGTGATCCGGCCCCCGCCACGGCGGTGGAGATTCCGCTGCACGGCCAGCCGGCCAGCCTGTCGATCGACCTGCCGGGGCTGTCCGCCGTGATCCTCAAGCCGGCGAGTGAATAACCATCCCGACGGATCGGCACAAGCGGCCGTGACGTGAGATACTCTGTAGGTTCACTCAACCAGGAGAAACCGACGTGTCGCTGTCAGTACTGTTCGCGACCAGTGAGGCCTACCCCCTGATCAAGACCGGGGGGCTGGCGGACGTCTCCGGCGCACTGCCCGCCGCGCTGACCGAACTCGGCGCCGACGTCCGACTCGTGCTGCCCCGCTACGGCGATCTTGCGCTGCGCGAGGACCAGACCACCGAGCATGTCGCCCGGGTGGATGTCCTCGGCCAGCCGGTGGACATCCTGCAGACGGCGATGCCCGACAGTGGCGTGACGGTGTACCTGGTCGACCACCCCACGTTCTCCGCCCGCCAGGGCAATCCCTACATGGGGCCCGACGGCAACTCCTGGCACGACAACCCGGACCGTTTCGCCCTGTTCGCCCGGGCGGCCGTGGCCCTGGCGACCGGTGACGTGCTCCCGGACTGGCAGCCGGACGTGGTGCATGCCAACGACTGGCAGACCGGGCTGATCCCGGCGCTTCTCCACGAGGCCGACAGCATCAAGACGGTCTTCACCCTGCACAACCTCGCCTACCAGGGCGTGTTCGACCGTTCCACCTTCGAGCGACTCGGCCTGCCCTGGAGCCTGTGGCGACCGGACGGGCTGGAGTTCTGGGGCAACATGTCGTTCATCAAGGGCGGCATCGTCTTCTCCGACCGCATCACCACGGTCAGCCCCAACTATGCCCGGGAGATCCAGACCCCCGAATTCGGCTATGGCCTCGACGGCCTGCTGCGTCATCGCTCGGACGCCCTGGTGGGCATTCTCAACGGCATCGGCTCGGACTGGGACCCGACGCAGGATCCCGCGTTGATCGCGCCCTACTCCGCCGAGACCCTGGAAGGCAAGGCGGAGAACAAGGCCGCGTTGCAAAAGGAGCTGGGACTGCCCGTGCGCGACGATGTCCCGCTGATCGTCCACGTCGGCCGGCTGGTGGACCAGAAAGGCACCGACCTGCTGATCCAGGCACTGAGCCTCCTCGGTCAGCGCGACCTGCAGTTCGCCTGCCTGGGCAGCGGCGAGTCCCGTTTCGAGCAGGCATTGCGAGCCCGCGCGGAGGCCGACCCGGAGCGGATCGCCGTGCGAATCGGCTACGACGAGGGTCTCGCCCACCGGATCGAGGGCGGCGGGGACGCCTTCATCATGCCCAGTCGCTTCGAGCCCTGCGGCCTGAACCAGCTCTACAGCCTGAAATACGGTACCGTGCCGATCGTCCACCGCGTCGGCGGACTGGCAGACACCGTCAAGCACGTGGAACCGGGGGCGCCCGACGACGGCACGGCCACCGGCATCGTGATGGACCACCTGGACGTCAACGCCATCCTCTGGGCGTTCGACGCCTTCTCCGCTCTCTTCGACAGGCCGGAGTACCTCGAGACCGTCCGGCGCCGTGCCATGGAACAGGAATACGACTGGGGAGCGAGTGCTCGCTCCTACCTGAACCTCTACCGGCAAGTTGCCGACGACTGACAAATGACTTCATCATCACCGATCACACCGGACGCGATCCGTGAAGAACTGACCCGCCTGACCAACCCCGTGCTGGTCGAGGGCCTCAAGCTGCTGTTCGCCGGGGTCGAGCGCGACCTGTTCGACGAGGCGTCCCAAGCCGACGACGAATCGGTACGGTCAAGCATCTTCGATGACATTGCCACCATTCGCGGGGAAAAGTCGGGGCTGCTGCGGGCCTTCAACCAGCACCTGACCCGGCCGGACGCGGAAACACGGCAGGTGGAATGGCACGAACTCATCGGCGACCGTCAAGCTGCCGTCGAGTTCGAGGACGGACTCGAGGAGGCCCGACGCCGCTGCGGCACCGAGCATGCCCTCTACGAGGCCCGGGTCGAATCCCTGCATGAGCAGGCGCCCGAGACGTTTCCGCCGAAGTACTACACCCTCGATGCCCTCAGCCGGGCGTTCTTCGCCGGCATCGCCGACTTTCCCGACAGCCTGCGACTGCGACTGGTCGCCCACTGGCCGGAACAGGTGCTCTACACCCTGGTGCCGCATTACGCGACACTCAACGACTCCCTGGTCCGGGCGGGCGTCCTTCCCGGGCTAAAGCGCTGGCAGGAAGGCTCCGGGGCGACCAAGCCCCAGGTCACGCCACGCCCGATGCCAAGCACGGCCCACACCGAGGAGCGTGCTCAACGCACCGGTCCCGACGAGGACGAGCTGCCCGCGCTGCTCGAGCCGATGGCGAGAACCACCCTGGAAGGTGACGACCAGTACCTTTTCCGCTTCGAGAGGGACGAGGAATGGCTGGCCGAGGACTTCGCGGCGTTCATGATGGACCGTGTCGAGCCGGGCCTGCGCCCCACCGCCTGGCCGTCGGCCAGTCGCGAGCTGTTGCGCCTGGTCGGCATGACGGTCAGCGATCTGCTCAACGACCGGATGATCGAGGTGCGCCACCGGCAACTGATCTCCCGTCTGCAGGTGGCCGTGCTGCTGGTTGCCAGTCGCGACCGGCACTTCCTCTCGGATGCCGACCATCCCATGCGCCGGGCGCTCAACCTGCTCGCCCTGATCGGCTCGGACCCGGCGGTCAACCA
>JBNJFM010000009.1:46605-61772 GCA_051746865.1 Pseudomonadota bacterium
CGGCCGGTGATTCAGCCGCCGAAGCCGCCGAGGAGAGTAAGGCGGAATCCGAGGAGGAAACATCCGAAGAAGAGGATCGGCCAATGGATGGCCTGGTTCTTGCTTCATTGCCCTACGTGCGCGAATTCTTCGAACAACAAGGCAAAAGCGAAGAATGGTTCGAGGTTCACACCGGACCGGGCCGCGCCCTGCGGCGCCTGAAGATCCGGAACCTCGACGCGGAGCACGGTGTAATCAATTTCGCCAACCGGACCGGGCAGTCCCGGCTCACCCTGCCGCTGGCACAGGTGATCGACGACCTGCTGGAGGGCCGGACTCGGATGGTGTTCGAGACACCCCGGTTCTCGCAGGCCCTGGACCGGTTGCGAGGGCAGTTGGAGGAGTACAGGCATGACGAGCAACGGACAGGCTGACAGCATTGCGGACACCGCACGACAGGACCGGCGTGATTTCATGCGCCTGGGCAACGGGGGCACCGGTCTGTTGCGCGTGCGAGGCAGCGAATTGCCGGTGCGGACCGGGCGCATCATCGACATCAGTGCCAACGGCTTGAGCCTGCTCTGCGACGCGGCGCCCGAGGACGCGCTCAGCGTTGGCACCGAAGTGGAGGTGATCGCCCGACTCGACGACATGGACGACCCGTTCTTCCTGGTCGGCGATATCGCCTGGAGCCAGCCGGAAGGCGATCGGACCAAACTCGGCATCGAACTCCCGGCCCCCAACGGCGACCACGAAAACGTGAACGACAACCGCGACTGGCGGGCCCTCTTCCTCGCCTGATCTTACCGAAAGCCGGCTTCCCGACCGGCTCGCCGTCGGGCGAGCTCGACAAACCTGTCGAGCCGCCCCGCGCTCCCTGTCCCCACCGACGGATCCCGTCCACTCGCCCCGCGGGGACCAGCACCCGGAGCGGCCCACGACGGTTTTTCGAGGTGCCCTGTTGTACAATCGCGGCCCTGTGGCTGCACCGCCACCGGGGCACATCCGCCTCGGCCGGCGCGAGCGGCGTCCCCATCCGTTTTCCACGCAACGCGTCCGACTGAACCTATGCGAATCATCCCCGGCAACGCCGCACGCTCCCCGTTCCGCCTCGCCAAGCTCGTCGACCAGCTTCGCGATATTCACCCCGGGATCGAGGCCGTTCACGCCCGCTTCGTCCACCTCGTCGAGACCGCCACCGACGGCCATGTGGACGACGAGATCCTGGAACGCCTGCTCGACTACGGCGAGCCCCTCGGGGACTGGGTCGAGGATCGACCGTCGATGATCGTCGCCCCGCGTGCCGGGACCATCTCGCCGTGGTCGACCAAGGCCACCGACATCGCCCACCTCTGCGGGCTGTCCGGCGTGGTTCAAATCGAACGTGGCGTAGAGTTCTCGGTGTCGGGAAGTGACATCGACGACAGGTTCGAATGGACATCGGCGATAGTCGACGTGCTGCACGACCGGATGACCGAAGCGGTCTATGCCACGCCCGGCGAACTCGAAGCCCTCTTCCACCATGCATCCCCCGCCCCGCTCTCGAGCGTGGATCTGGGCGCTGACGGCCGACGCGCACTCGCCGAGGCGAACGAGCGCATGGGACTGGCCCTGAGCGAGGACGAGATCGCCTACCTGGCCGAGGCCTACGGCAAGCTCGACCGCGACCCCACCGACGTCGAGCTGATGATGTTCGCCCAAGCGAACTCCGAGCACTGCCGGCACAAGATCTTCAACGCGGACTGGACCATCGACGACGAGGACCGCGATCTCTCGCTCTTCGCCATGATCCGCAACACCCACCGGCTCAACCCCGAAGGCACCTTGAGCGCCTACAAGGACAACGCCGCCGTGATCCAGGGTGCCGAAGGCACCCGCTTTGCCGCCAACCCCGAGAACGGGCGATACGAAAGTGTCGACGAACGCATCGACTTCCTCGCCAAGGTGGAGACCCACAACCACCCCACCGCGATCTCGCCCGATCCGGGCGCGGCCACCGGCGCCGGCGGCGAGATCCGCGACGAGGGCGCAACCGGCCGAGGCGGCAAGCCCAAGGCCGGGCTGACCGGGTTTTCGGTCTCGAACCTGCGCATTCCCGAACTGCCGCAGCCCTGGGAGGCGGCCACCGCAGGAGTCGGTCGACCGGAGCGGATCGTCAGCCCGCTGGAAATCATGCTCGAGGGCCCCATCGGGGCGGCCTCCTTCAACAACGAGTTCGGCCGACCGGCGCTGGGCGGCTACTTCCGCACCCTCGAGATCGAGACCGACGGCGGTGCCGCGGAGAGCCGCAGCATCTGGGGCTACCACAAGCCGATCATGATCGCCGGCGGCGTGGGCGTGATCCGCCCGAACCTGATCGAGAAGGAACCGATCGCCCCGGGCCACCTGCTGATCGTGCTGGGCGGCCCGGCCATGCAGATCGGACTGGGCGGGGGCGCGGCCTCCTCGCAGGCCTCCGGCTCGAGCAGTGCCGAGCTCGACTTCGCCTCGGTCCAGCGCGCCAACCCGGAGATGGAGCGCCGGGTGCAGGAGGTCATCGACCGCTGCATCACGCTGGGAGAGCACAACCCGATCGTCTCCGCCCACGACGTCGGCGCCGGCGGGCTGTCCAACGCCCTGCCCGAGCTGATCAACGACGCCGGCATGGGCGGGACCTTCGACCTGCGGAAAGTCCCCAACGACGAGCCGGGCATGTCGCCGCTGGCCATCTGGTGCAACGAGTCCCAGGAACGTTACGTGCTCGCTATCCGCCCCGAGGATCTCGAGCGCTTCAAGTCGCTCTGCGACCGCGAGCGCGCGCCCTTCGCCGTGGTGGGCACCGCCACCGCCGAGCAGCATCTGCGCGTCGAGGATCCGCACTTCGGCAACGCGCCGGTGGACCTGCCCATGCAGACGCTCTTCGGCCACCCGCCGAAGATGCATCGTGACGTCCGGCACGCCCCGGCCCCCTCGATGGCATTCGAGGCCGACGACATCGACGTCGACGACGCGCTCGACCGCGTGCTCTCGCTGCCTGCTGTCGCGGACAAGAGCTTTCTGATCACCATCGGCGACCGTTCGGTGGGCGGCATGGTCGCCCGCGACCAGATGGTCGGCCCGGCCCAGGTACCGGTGGCCGACAGCGCGGTCACCACCACGGACTTCTTCCATCAGCACGGCGAGGCCATGGCCATGGGCGAGCGCAGCCCGGTTGCCCTGCTCGATGCACCGGCCTCCGCGCGGCTGGCCGTGGCCGAGGTGGTCACCAACCTGGCCGGCACGCCGATCGCATCCACCGACCGCATCAAGCTCTCGGCCAACTGGATGGCCGCCTGCGGCCACGAGGGCGAGGACGCGCGCCTGTACGACACCGTGCGCACCGTCGGCATGGACTTCTGCCCGGCGCTGGGCATCAGCATCCCGGTGGGCAAGGACTCGCTGTCGATGAAGACCCGCTGGAATGACGGCGACTGTGACCAGGCCGTGGTCTCGCCGGTCTCGCTGGTGGTCACCGGCTTTGCGCCGGTGTCCGACGTGCGTGGCACGCTCACGCCGGAAATCCGCGCCGATCGGCCCAACCGGCTGTTCCTCGTCGACCTGGGCTTCGGGCACAACCGCCTGGGCGGCTCGGCGCTCGCGCAGGTCCACAATGCCACCGGCACGGTGGTCCCGGACATCGAGCCCAAACCGCTGCGCGCCTTCTTCGACACCATCCAGGAACTCAACCGCCTGGGCCATCTGCTCGCCTACCACGACCGCAGTGACGGCGGGGCGATCACCACCCTGCTGGAAATGGCCTTCGCCGGCCGCTGCGGGCTGGAACTGGCGATCGACGATCTGGGCGGTGACCCGCTCGCCGGCCTGTTTGCCGAAGAGGTCGGTGCGGTGATCCAGGTGGAGGCCGAGGATGCCGACTTCGTTCGCGAGCAGTTCGAGGCCGCCGGCCTGGGCGAGGCACTGATCCCGCTGGGCGAGGCGATCGAATCCCCGCGCGTGCACGTTGGCTGGCGCGGCAAGACCGTGCTCGACCGCGAACTGTCCGACCTTCGACGCATCTGGTCGGCGACCAGTTTCCACATGAGCGCCCTGCGCGACAATCCGGAGACCGCCCGGCAGGCCCTGGATGCCGCCGTGGACCTTTCCGACCCGCAACTGGCCGGGGCGCACGCGACCTTCGACGTCAGCGAGCCGGTGGCCGCGCCGATGATCAACCGCGGCGCGCGTCCGCGCGTGGCCATCCTGCGCGAGCAGGGGGTCAATGGCGAGATCGAGATGGCCGCGGCCTTCACCGCCGCCGGCTTCGAGGCCGTCGACGTGCACATGGCCGACCTGATCGAGGGCCGGCACGATCTGGCCGACATGAAGGGCCTGGTCGCCTGCGGCGGCTTCTCCTTCGGCGACGTCCTGGGCGCCGGCTCCGGCTGGGCGCACGCCATCCGCTACAACGAACGGGCCAGCGACGCCATGCGCGCCTTCTTCGAGCGGACCGACAGCTTCGGCCTGGGCGTGTGCAACGGCTGCCAGATGTTCTCGCAACTGCACGACATGATCCCCGGTGCCGGCCACTGGCCGCGGTTTTTGCGCAACCGTTCCGAGCAGTTCGAGGCGCGCCTGTCGCTGGTCGAGATCCCGCACTCGCCCTCGATCCTGCTCGCCGGCATGGAGGGCAGCCGCCTGCCGATCACCGTGGCCCACGGCGAGGGCCGCGTGTCCTACCGTCGCCCCGAGGACGCCGAACAGGCATTCACCGCCCTGCGCTACGTCGACGGTCACGGCATTGCCACGGAAAACTACCCGGCCAACCCCAACGGTTCGGCTCGTGGCGAGACCGGCTTTACCACCGAGGACGGCCGCTTCACCATCATGATGCCGCATCCCGAGCGGGTCTGGCGCGCCAGCCAGTTCTCCTGGAAGCCGGCACGCTGGTCGGACGCCATGCAGGATCCGGACACCGATCGCGGCGCCTGGCTGCGCCTGTTCGAGAACGCGCGGGTCTGGGTCGACGGCTGACGTGGGCCCCGGGGTCGGTTTCACGGGACGCATCCCGCCCAGCCTGATCCTGATGTCCGGCTCCACCCTGTGGGGCCTGACCTGGATCTGGCTCAAGGAAGCGCACGCGCTGGGCATCGGCCCGATCCTGCTCTCGGTGATCGCCTACGCCGCCCAGTGGCTGGTGATCGCCCCGTTCGCGTGGCGCGCCTGGTTCGACCCGCAGCGTCCGCCGATTTCGCGTCTCAACTGGGAGTGGCTGGGCCTGCTCGCCTTCCTGGCCGGGGTCTCGGGGGTGGGCTTTACCATGGCGATGGTCTACGGCGACGTGGTCCGCGCCATGATGCTGTTCTTCCTGATTCCCGCCTGGGGCGTGATCTTCGGCCGCCTGCTGCTCAAGGAGCCGCTCACGCCCGGACGCATCCTGGCGGTGATCAGCGCCATTGCCGGCGCGTTCCTCATCCTCGGGCCGGACTTCGGCGACGGGGTGTATCCGGCCGACTGGTTCGCCCTGATCGCCGGGATCTCGCTGGCCGGCGCGAACACCCTGTTCCGCTTTCTCGCCGAGCAGCCCATCCCGATCAAGCTCACGCTGATGCAGGGATCGACCGTGATCCTCGGCCTGATCGCCTGGCTGGTCTCCGACGAATTCGGCATCGTGCCGAGCCTCGAGGCGGTCGCCAGCAGCGCGGTCTACGGCATGACCATGCTGCTCGTCGCCGTGCTGGCCACCCAGTACGCCGTCGAGCGCCTGCCTGCCGGGCGCACCGCCATCCTGATGACGCTGGAGCTCCTGGTCGCGGTTGCCTCGGCCACCTGGCTGGGTGATCGTGTCCACGGAATGAACATCTGGATCGGCGGGGCACTGATCCTGACCGCCGCCCTGCTCGAAGCCGCCACGCTCCACCGTCGCCATTCCCCGGAAATCGTCACGCCATGCAGGGACTGAACCCCGAACAGCAGGCCGCGGTGCGCCACTACGACACCCCGCTGCTGGTGCTCGCCGGGGCGGGCTCCGGCAAGACGCGCGTGATCGTGGAGAAGATCGTCCACCTGATCGAGCGCCGCGAACTGCCGGCGCGCGGCATCTGGGCGGTCACCTTCACCAACAAGGCCGCCCGCGAGATGGGCGAGCGCATCGGCCAGCGCCTAGAGGCCGACCGCCGGCGCGGGCTGAACATCTCCACCTTCCACACCCTCGGGCTCAAGCTGATTCGCCGCGAGACGCGCACGCTGGGCCTGCGCCCCGGCTTCACGGTGCTCGATGCCGAGGACAGCCTCAACCTGATCAAGTCGCTGCTCCAGCAGAACGAGCAGGCCGCCGGCGTTCTCGAGCCCAAAGAGGCGCAGTGGCAGATCTCGCAGTGGAAGAACGACCTGGTCTCCCCGGGACACGCGGCGCAAACAGCCGCGGATGACCCGGTGGAAGCCGCCTGCGCCAGCCTGTATGCCGACTACGCCCGCCAATTGGCCGCCTGCAACGCGCTGGACTTCGACGACCTGATCCGCCGCCCGGTGGAACTGCTGCGCGACGACCCCGAGGCCCGCGAGCGCTGGCAGCGGCGGGTGCGCTACCTGCTGGTCGACGAATACCAGGACACCAACACCTCGCAATACGAGCTGGTGCGCCTGCTGGTCGGCCCCATGGGGCGTTTCACCGCCGTCGGGGACGACCACCAGTCGATCTACGCCTGGCGCGGCGCCCGCCCCGAGAACCTCGCCCACCTCAAGCGGGATTTCCCGAAGCTGACCACCATCAAGCTCGAGCAGAATTACCGCTCGGTGGGCACGGTGCTGGATGCGGCCAACCAGTTGATCGCCCACGACCCGACCACCCAGCCTAAGCGCCTGTGGAGCGCGGTAGGCCCGGGCGAGGAGCACCGGGTGATCGTCAACGACACCGCCGAGGAGGAGGCCGAGCGCATCGCCACGGACATCCTCCACCGCCACTTCAAGGACGGCACGCCCTACCGGCACTTCGCGGTACTGTTCCGCGGCAACCACCAGGCCCGCCTGATCGAGCAGCAGCTGCGCAAGCTCTCGATTCCCTACATGCTCACCGGCGGGCAGTCGTTCTTCGAACGGGCCGAGGTCAAGGATGCCATGGCCTACCTGCGGCTGCTGGCCAACCCGTCGGACGATGCCGCCCTGCTGCGCATCATCAACACCCCGCGACGCGGGATCGGCCCGACCACGCTCGAGCGCCTCGGGGAGATCGCCCGCGAACAGGATGTCCACCTGGCCAAGGCGGCCACCTCCATGACCGCCGAGCAGCGCCTCGATCCGCGCGTCCGTCACCAGCTCGACCAGTTTCTCGCCTGGCTGGAGACCACCCGCGAGCGCATGCAGACGGAGCCGGCCCCGGAGGCCATGCGCCGGCTGCTCGAGGAGATCGACTACGCGGGCTACCTGCGCGAGCAGGAGAACACCGCCCGTGCCGCCGAGCGCCGCTGGGAGAACCTCTCCGACTGGCTGGAATGGACCGAGCGCATGGCCGAGGACGCGGACACCGGCGAGGCGCTCTCGCTGACCGAACTGGTGCAGAAGATGAGCCTGCTGGGCATTCTCGAGCAGAAGACCCGCGACGAGAACGACGACGCCGTGCGCCTGCTGACCCTGCACGCCGCCAAGGGCCTGGAGTTTCCGCACGTCTACCTCTCGGGCATGGAGGAAGATCTCCTGCCCCACCAGGACTGCCAGGAAGACGACCGGCTGGCCGAGGAGCGCCGGCTGTGCTTCGTCGGCATTACCCGCGCGCAGCGCAGTCTCACCTTCACGCTTACCCGACGGCGCCGGCGCTACGGGCAGTGGCGCGACGTCACTCCCTCGCGTTTCCTCGAGGAGGTCGACGCGGAACTCCTGCACTGGGAAGGAATCGGTGTGAAGAAGAGCGAGGAGGAAAGCCGGGCGACGGCCGCCGAGGCGATGAGTGCGATCCGGGCGATGCTCAACAAGGACTGATAACCTCGATTAATACCTGATAACAACACTGCGCCAAAGGCGCCGGAATCTGCTACGCTCTGAGGCTGTCCGCACCCGGCTCCCGGGCCGGCATCCGTCGCCCACGGCTCGAATCAGCGACAAGGATCCGCGTAAAACCGATGCAGGCCAATCAACCCCCGACATCCCGACCGGCGCGGCCCTGGCTCTACCGCCTGTTCCTGCCGCTGATCATCCTCGCCCTTGCCGCGGGGGTCTTCATGGCGCTCAAGGCGAGCAAGCCCCAACCGCAGAAGGCCACGCCCGAGGAGCGGGCCTGGCTGATCGAGACCACCGTGGTCGAACCGGCCAGCCACCACCCGGTGATCACCCTGCACGGCGAGGTTGCCAACCCCGATCGCCTCACGGTGCGCGCGCCGCTCGCCGGTCGGGTCGACTCGCTCCCGGTGGAAGACGGTCAGCCGGTCGACCCCGGCGACGAGCTGGTCACGCTGGATCCAAGCGACTTCCGACCGGTACTCGACCGGGCCCGCGCCAACCTAGCCGAGCTCGAGGCACAGATCCGCGAGATCCAGGCCAGTCACGAGTCCGACCGGGCGGCACTGGCACTCGAGCGGGAAATCGTCGAGAACGCCCGGACCGCCCTGCAGCGCAGCCGCGACCTGCGTGAACGCAACCTCGCCTCGCAGGCGGACGTCGATTCGGCCCGCGACGTATTGAGCCAGGCACGCCTGGCACTCAACACCCGCCGCGAACGCCTGGCCACCTACGATGCCCGCCTCGCCGGGCTCGAGGCCCGCCGGGATGCCGCCGCCGCAGACGTGGCCGCCGCGGAGCGGGACGTGGCACGTGCCCGGGTCTCCGCCCCGACCGAGGGTATCGTCGGCACGGTGCAGGTCACCCCCGGCAGCATGGTGAGCACCAACGCCGCCCTGCTCGACTTCTACCCCTGGGACGGTTTCGAGCTGCGGGCCCTGATCCCCACGGCCAGGGTCGATTCACTCGCCCGAGCCCTGACAGCGGGAGAACCGCCGCGCGCCCGGGTGTCGGACTCCGGGCAACGGCTGCGGCTCGATCGCCTCGCGGCCGAGGCAAGCGGCGAAGGGGTCACGGGCCTGTTCGACTTTGTCGAGCCCGGTGCCTCCCTGCGGGCCGGACAGGTATTCAGCCTGGAGCTGCGCCTGCCGCTCGTGGAAAACGCCGTGGCGATTCCGCGCAGCGCGCTTTACGGCAACGACCGGCTCTACCGGATCGTCGACGGTCGCCTGGAAAGCCTGCGCGTCGAGCGCCTCGGCACCGCCGCCAACGACGCGGAGGCGGGCGACCGGCTGCTGGTACGCTCACCGGCCCTTTCCGCCGGTGACCGCATCGCCACCACCCAGCTGCCCAACGCGGTCGACGGCCTGCGGGTGCGCTGGAACGACAGCGGGACCGCCGACGAATGACGGAAGAGACACGCCCGGGCATTCTCGAGCGATTCGCCCGTCACCGGGTCGCGCCGCACCTGGTGATGCTGCTGATGATTCTCGGCGGACTGTTCGCCATCTCGCGGATGAACATCCAGTTCTTCCCGAACTTCGCCGTGGACGTGGTCTCGGTCTCGGTGGTCTGGACCGGGGCGTCGGCCGAGGACATCGAACGCGGCATCACCGAGCCGCTCGAAGAGCGGCTGCGCTCGGTGCCCAACGTGGACACGATGACCTCCACCTCGGCGCAGGGCGTCTCGACGATCACCATCGAGTTCCGCCAGGGCACCGACCCGGTGCTGGCCCTCAATGATGTCCGCGAACAGGTGGACACGTTCCGCAACTTCCCGGCCGACGCCGAGACCCCCCAGATCAGCCGCGCGCCCAAGTTCGACCCGGTCGCCCGCCTGCTCGTCTACGGGGATGTCGACCGGGAGGCCCTGCGTCACTGGGTCGACCGCTTCGAGCGCGAGCTCATCGACCGGGGGATCGACCGGATCGACGTCAACGGCGTACCCGAGCAACGCGTCGCCATCGAGGTGCCCTCCGCCACGCTGGTGCAGCTGGGTCGCTCCCTGCCGCAGCTTTCCGAGACGGTCGACGCGCTCTCCCGTGACGTGCCGGCCGGGGAATTCGGCAGCGCCGACGGCGGCCGCGAACTGCGCGCGGTGGAACAGCGTCGCCACGCGGTCGATTTCGGCAACCTCTCGGTGATCAGCACGCCAGCCGCCCGCCTCGAGCTCGGGCAGATCGCGAACATCATCCAGGAACCGCGGCGCGATTCGCTCCTGATGCGCCACCAGGGCATGCCGGCCGCCGAACTGGTGCTGCAACGCGCCCAGCACGGCGACAGTCTCGAATCGGCCGACGCGCTGCAGACGTGGATCGACGAGACCCGCCCCGCCCTGCCACCGGGATTGCACGTCACCGCCTTCGACCAGTCCTGGCAACTGATACGCGACCGCATCAACCTGCTGGTTTCCAACGGTCTCGGCGGGCTGGTGCTGGTGCTGATCCTGCTCTACCTGTTCCTCCCCGGGCGCGTGGCCTTCTGGGTCGCTGCCGGCATTCCCGCCGCCTTCATGGCCGCCCTGGCGATCCTCTGGCTGATCGGCGGCTCGATCAACATGATTTCGCTGTTCGCCCTGATCATGGCCCTGGGCGTGATCGTCGACGACGCCATCGTGGTGGGCGAGGATGCGGACGCCCACTTCCGCAACGGGGAACCCGCCCTGCTCGCCTCCCAGGGGGCGGCCCGGCGGATGTTCTGGCCGGTGATGGCCTCCTCGCTGACCACCATCGCCGCCTTCATGCCGCTGCTGGTCGTCGGCGGGACCATCGGCCAGATCCTGCGCGACATCCCGGTGGTGATGATCTGCGTGATCGGCGCCTCGCTGATCGAGGCCTTCCTGGTGCTGCCAGGCCACCTGCGCGGTGCCTTCGTCGGCCAGACCAGGACACATCGCGGCCTGCGCGGACTGCTGGCCATGCCGGGCCGCGGAGTCGAGTGGGTACGCGCGGGCTTCGATCGCCGTTTCGAGCACTTCCGGCAACACATCTTTCGCCGCGCGGTGCGCTTCGCCATCGGTCACCGGGCCGTGACGCTGGCGACCGCGGTCGCGACCGTCATCCTGGCCGCCGGCCTGCTCGCCGGCGGGCGACTGGGTTTCACCTTCTTCCCCACCCCGGAGTCGCAGGTGCTCTACGCCAACGCCACCTTCGTCGCGGGAACCGACCGCGAACGCATGCAGGCGTTCATGGACGAGCTCGAGGACAGCCTCCAACGTACCGAGGAGGAACTGGGCGAGACGCTGGTGCAGACGGCAATCACGCGCCTGGGCGGAACCATCGGCTCGCAGAGCGGCACCCAGGGCGACCAGCTCGGCTCCATGCTGGTCGAACTGGTGCCCCCGGACGACCGGAGCACCCGCAATGCCGAGTTCATCCGCGCCTGGAAGGCCAACACCGACCTGCCGCCGGGCATGGAGAACTTCTCCGTCAGCTCGCGCCAGGGCGGGCCGCCGGGCGCCGATCTCACCGTACGTCTCAAGGGCGGCACCACCGATGATCTCAAGGACGCGGCCGTCTCGCTGGCCGAGACGCTCAAGGGCCTGCCCGGCGTGGTCGACGTCACCGACGACCTACCCTACGGTCGCCAGCAGATCACCTTCTCGGTCAATGAGCAGGGCCGGGCACTGGGCCTGACCACGCAGGAGGTCGGCGGGCAGTTGCGCGCCGCCTACGACGGGTCGCTGAGCCAGATATTCCAGTCCGGACCGGACGAAGTGGAAGTCCGCCTGCTGCTGCCACGCGAGGAGCGCCGGCACGTGGGCTCGCTCGACGACCTCAAGCTGCGCACGGACGACGGTCGCTTCGTCCCCGCGATGCAGGTACTGGATTTCGGCTCGCAACGCGGTTTCGAGGCCATCCGCCACGCCGAGGCCAAGCGGGCCGTGGAGGTCTCGGCGGAGATCAACCGCGACCAGACCAGCGCCGAGGCGCTGCGCGGCTCCCTGCAGTCCGACACCCTGCCCGAACTGGCCTCCCGCTTCGGTCTGGATTACAGCTTCGAAGGGCAGCAGGCCGACCAGCGAGAGACCATGGCGGACATGAAGTTCGGCCTTTACCTCGGGGTGGCACTGATGTTCATCGTGCTGGTCTGGGTGTTCTCCGCCTGGACCATGCCGTTCATCGTGATGACGGTGATCCCCTTCGGCCTGGTGGGTGCGATTGCCGGGCACTGGTTGATGGGCATCGACCTGACCATCCTGTCGCTGTTCGGCCTGTTCGGTCTATCTGGCATCGTGGTGAACAACGCCATCATCCTGGTCGCCTTCTACCGCGAGCAACTGGCCGCCGGGCTGGCCGTCGACGAGGCCCTCGAACAGGCGGCGGTCCAGCGGCTGCGGGCAGTGACACTGACCTCGCTGACCACCATCGGCGGTCTGACACCGCTGCTCTTCGAGACCTCGCTGCAGGCCCAGTTCCTTATTCCGATGGCCACCTCCATCGCCTTCGGCCTGGGCTACTCGACCCTGCTGGTCCTGTTCGTCGTCCCCGCCCTGCTCTCCCTGCGCGAGAGCATCCACGAACGCGTGAGCCCGGCCGCGTCACCGGCCTGATCCCGGGATTGCGGGCGGAATGTCGGGCTGAACGACCCACGGGGTCGGGTGTTGCATCAGGGCTGTCACAACACCGAAAGCAGGTCCCGCACCGGCAAACGGCCCTGTGGGCCGACGCGGTCCTGGCAGAGGGCGGAGAACAGTTCGGCGGTGCCCAGCGCGTCGATCAGGGCGTGGTGGGCGTGGTAGCGCGGCAGGTGGTAGCGGGTGCGCAGGCTGTCGAGGCGCAGTTCGCCCTTGCCGTGCGGCAGGTGGCGACGCTCGAAGCCGCGCCGGGCGAGATGGAGGGTGTCGACCACCGGCACGGCGAGCCCCGCGCCGAAATGCCGTCGACAGGCGGCGTTGAGAAAGGCCAGCTCGAAGCGCGCGTTGTGCGCCACGAGGATACGTCCGGCAAGCACCGGCAGCAGCTCGCCCAGCGCGTCGATCTCCGCCATGCCCTCGGCGGCGCGGTCGTCGGTGATGCAGTGGATCACCGCGCTGGCCTCGGGGATCTCCCGCTCCGGGTGGATCAGCCGGTGATGGGCCGAGGCCAGCCGGATCGCCGGGCCCTTCATCACCACCCAGCCCATGCTCAGCAGCCGGTCGCGACGGGCATCCAGCCCGGTGGTCTCGAAATCCAGCACCAGGTATTCGACCTCTTCCCATGAGCGACGCAGGTCGGGCAGCGGCGCGTCGAGCAAGCTCGCCAGCGACGAGGGCACGTCGGCCCGGCGTCGCTGGCGACGACGGCGCCAGGAAAGCAGCGTCCGGTGCGGAAACCAGGCGCCGAACATCTCAGCGCGACCCGCTGATGTCGAAGTGGCGGCGCATCCAGCGCTGGTGGTCGTCGACCACGCGGAAGGCATCGCGCAGGTGATCGCGTTCCAGACCGGAGATCGCCGCCGGATCGAGGCGGTTGTCGACTCGTTCGCCGCGGCGGATCTGCTCGGCCTGGTGGCGGGCACGCAGCACGTAGAAGAACCGCCAGGCATCCTCCAACTCGGCGGCCGCCGTGGAGGAAAGCGCCGCGGCCATGGCCGCGGCGCGCAACCGGCGCACCGTGTGCAACTCCGCAAGCCCGGTACGCACCGCGTGCAGGCGCGCGATGTCGGCGATCGGCAACAGCCCGTAATGCTTGAGATCCAGCCGTTCGTCGTGGGATTCGTCGTCCACGATCACCAGCCGACGGAAAAAACCCAGCGGCATGCGCACCGCCAGGGCATTGCCGGCCAGCAGCCGCTGGAAGATGCTGTTGCCGGTCACCAGGGGGCGGACGCTCGCCCATAGCCTCTCGAGCAAGGCGGGATCGCCGGCAACCGCGCGCATGTCGAAGAAGTTCGTCGCCAGCATCAGCGAATGCGGCTCGGGCTGCTCGATCCAGTCGCGGAAGGTCCGCTGCCAGCCGGACAGCGGCATCCGCCAGTCGTCGGTGGCCGCCATGGTACCGCCCGGACAGCGCTCGAGTCCGGCCGCGTCCAGTCCGTCGGTGACGAACTGCGCCAGGTCGCGGAACCAGTCGGCGTGCCGCGCCGGGTCGAAGGCGTCGTCGATGATCAGGGCATGATCCTGGTCGGTGTGCGCGGTCTGCTCGCGCCGCCCCTGGCTGCCGAGCGTCGCCCAGGCAAACGGGACGGGCGCCGGTCCCAGCGCCTGCTCGCCCAGCTCCAGCAGCCGGCGCGTCATGGCATCGGTGACCGTGACCATCGCCTCGCCCAGGGGTTCGGCATCCGCGCCCATGGCCACCAGTTGGCGTTGCAGATCCGGCAGCCGGGCGCCGACGCGGGCGACCGCCTCGACGTCCGGGGCGGCCAGCGCGTCACGCACCAGGTGAACGGCGTGAGTGCCCTGGTGACGCAGCAGGTCGGAGGTGGAGAGAATCCCCACCAACACCCCGCCGGCATCGACGACCGGCAGGTGGTGGACATTGTGACGCGAGAACAGCAGCGAGGCCTCGAAGGCGGGCGCATCCGGGGCGACGGTGACCAGCTCCCGGGTCATGATCCCGGCGACCGGCTCGTCGGTGGAATGCCCCGTCGCGATGCAGCGGCGGCGCAGGTCGCGATCGGTCACCAGCCCGGCCAACCGGTCGCCATCCACGATCAGCAGCGCGGAGACCTGTTCCTCGCTCATGCGGGTCGCCGCGACGCGGATGCTCTCCTCCGGCGTCCCGGTCACCGGCTCGCGCCGCAGCAGGGCATCCACCGTGATCGCCATCAGTTCGTCGGCCCGGCCGCGCCGGGCGGCCAGCCCCGCCATGGCCCGCCGCATGCGCTCGGTGCGGGACTGCTCGAACCGCCAGGCGAAGCCCGGATGCTCGGAGACCAGCTCCTCGAACGCCCGCTGGGGCAGGAAATAGAACAGGCTATCCTCGATCAGCTCCGATTGCCGGGTATCCTGGCCCTGGTCGAGATACAGGTCGCCCTCGCCGAGCTTGTCGACCAGTGCGCCGTCGACATCGCGCACGGCGACCGCCCCGCTGCGCACCACCCACAGCCCGGGGCCGGCATCCTCCGGCGGGAAGGGCCGCCCGCGGCGGAAGTAGCGCACCGTCAACCGGGGCGGCAGGGTCTCCAGCGCCTTGTCGGGCAGCCCGGCAAATGCCGGCACCCCGGCGATGAAATCCCGAATTTCCCAGAGTTCCGCGGCCATCTGGCCTCCTTGGCGGTTCGGCCCGTCTGCCTGTTCCGTTCGCCCGCCTGTCGACGTGGCG
>JBNJFM010000010.1:0-6333 GCA_051746865.1 Pseudomonadota bacterium
ATGCGCGAGCACGACGTGCACGCCTTCCTGGTGGGTGAGGCCTTCATGCGTGCCGAGGATCCCGGCGCGGCACTGGCGGAACTGTTCGAACTCAACCAGTCATAGGGAGTCGCGATGAAAGCACGAGTGAAATGGGTCGACGGCATGGCCTTCATGGCCGAGGCCGACAGCGGACACGCCATCGTCATGGACGGTGCGCCGGAGATCGGCGGTCGCAACGCGGGCGCGCGGCCGATGGAAATGGTCCTGATGGGCCTCGGCGGCTGCACCGCCATCGACGTGATGATGATCCTCGGCAAGCAGCGTCAGCCGGTGGAAGACTGCTGGATCGAGCTGTCGGCCGAGCGCTCCGAGGGCAAGGCGCCCAAGGTGTTCACCACCATTCACACCCGCTACGTGGTGGTGGGCAAGGGACTGGACCCGAAGAAGGTCGAGCGGGCGGTGAACCTCTCGGCTGACAAGTACTGCTCGGTCTCGGCGATGCTGCGCGACTCGGTGGAGCTGACCCACGACTTCGAGGTCCGCGAGCCGGAGTGATGGCCGTCATGTCACAGCCGTGCCCCGGTGGCCTGCCGGTGGAACGCGCGGCTGGTGACAGGATTCCGGGCAGCGGTTTACACTTCGCGTCAATCGCAGCGCGTCGGTCGCGTGTCCGACGTACCTACACGCCCGGCCGAGAGGCCGGGCGCTTTGTTTTCAGGGGGTAGTCATGGGTGAGCCGTCGGTCACCTTGCACGGGTTCAACAATCTCGCCAAGACGCTGAGCATGTCGATCTTCGACATCTGCTACGCCCGTACCCGCGCCGAGGTCAACGAGTACATCGCCTACATCGACGAGGTCTACGACGCCGATCGGCTGACCCGGATTCTCACCGAGGTCACCGAGATGATCGGCGCGAACATTCTCAATGTCGCCCGCCAGGACTACGAGCCGCAGGGGGCCTCGGTCACCATCCTGATTTCCGAGGAGCCGGTGATCGCCGAGGGCATCGACTACCACGAGGAGCCCGGCCCGCTCCCCGGGGACGACGAGCCGGCGCGCGAGTCGGTGGTCGCGCATCTGGACAAGAGTCACGTCACCGTCCACACCTACCCGGAAAGCCATCCGGAGAACGGCATCTCCACCTTCCGGGCGGACATCGACGTGTCCACCTGCGGGCGGATCTCGCCCCTGCGGGCGCTGAACTACCTGATCCACAGCTTCGACTCGGACATCGTCACGCTCGACTACCGCGTGCGCGGCTTCACCCGCGACGTGCACGGCAGGAAGCACTTCATCGATCACGAGATCAACTCGATCCAGAACCACCTCTCCGAGGACACCCGCGATCGCTACCAGATGATCGACGTCAACGTCTATCAGGAGAACATCTTCCACACCAAGATGCTCCTGAAGGACTTCGACCTGGACAACTACCTCTTCGGGCACGGCGCGGAGGTCTACGACGCGGCGACCTGCCGCCGCATCGAGCAGGCGCTCAAGAAGGAGATGTATGAGATCTTCTACGGACGCAACCTGGCGGATGCGGAGGTGCCGGGTAGCTGAGCGGGGTTCGGCCTCGACGTTTGGTCGGGGTCGAGCAGTCGGGAAGCGGCGTCAGTCGCGCAGGGCGTCGGCGATCAGCTCCACCGGCTGGCGGACCGGGATATCGGTGCCGCCGGCCAGGTGGGTCGCGCACCCGACGTTGGCGCTGACCACGCAATCGGGGTCGGTCGCCTCGATGGATTCGATCTTCGGCGCCCGCAGGGCCCGTGCCTGCTCCGGGTAGAGCAGCACGTTCATCCCCGCGGCGCCGCAACAGCGGTCGTTGCCCTCGATCTCCAGCAGTTCCAGCCCCGGGATGTGTTCGAGCAGGCGCTGGGTGGCGTCGGGCTGACCCAGGTGATTGCGCTGGCTGCAGGGAGTGTGGATGGCCACGCGTCGGTGCAGCGGCCGGAGGTCGGGCCAGTCCGCCGGGTCGGTCGTCAGTAGCCATTCGGTGATCTCGCGGATGCGCAGCCCGTGGGACGACTCCAGCGGGCCGAGTTCGCTGCGGCAGGCCGTGCCCACCACGACTATCTCCTCGAGACCGGCATCGAGAAAGGTCCGCGCATTGCGCTCGCGCAGCTGCCCGGCGGCCTCCGGCTCGCCCCCGTGGGCGTGCATCGCCCCGCAGCAGACCTGGCGGCCGGGCGTGACCACCTGGTAGCCCATGGCCGTCAGCACCTCCCGGGTCGCCCGCGCGGCCGCGGCATTCATCGCCTCGCCGGTGCAGCCGATGAACAGGCCGATCCGGCCGCGGCCGATTCCAGCGGCGGACGGCTTTCCTGCGCGGTGTGACGAGTCGACACGACGGGGCAGGGCCGAACCCAGCGGTCCGCCGAGTCGCCGGGCCATGCCGCCAAGGCCGATCGCGCAGGCCGCACGATAGACTCGCCAGGCCCATCCCAGGCGTCGTCGTCGCGTGAGCAGCCGATCCCGAAGCCAGCGCATGCGGGCGGACTGGGCGCGCGGGCGGAGGGTGTGATCCGTCTCCTCGGCCAGGCGCGCACGGCCGTTGTCGATCAGGCGCCCGTAGGCCACGCCCGAGGGGCAGACGGCCTCGCAGGCCCGGCAGGTCAGGCAGGCGTCGAGGTGGTCGCGCACGCTGCCGTCGACCGGCAGATCGCCCTGGCTGATACCCAGCAGGAGGCTGATCCGGCCGCGGGGGCCGTCGGCCTCGTTCCCGGTGAGTGAGAAGGTGGGGCAGTGCGGCACGCAGATGCCGCACATGACGCAGTCGAGTGCATCCCGGCGAATGGCGTCGTCGAGGCCGGAAAGGGGCTGGCGGGAAAGATCGGGGGACATGTTGGGAGATTGCAGCGACCGAAGGGATTGGTCAAGCCGCGCCCGGATGGGGATTCATGCCCCAGTCATAAAGAAATAATCGCCTGCATAAAAAAAGTGCTTGCGCGGCGGTCGCCATTAGTATATCTTGATACTGTGAATTGCTTATCCTCCTTTGGTGGTTCTTGTTGTTGCCGGCATCTGCCGGCATTTTTTTTGTCTGATTCTTCGGGCTCGGGTGCCTCGCCGCGCCATCTGAACTCTGCCGTGTGTGGGGCCTCGGCCTCCCGGTGACGGGAAGGGCAGGCAGAGGCTGCGCCCGGGGCCATCCCGGTGGTTCCACCGCCCTGCGGGCGAGACGGCCAGGGATACAGGCGGCTTGTCGAGGTGCCCGTTTGCGTTGATCGCGAACTGGATGGGTGGGTGAGAAACCGGAGTTCGCCCTGAGCTCCGGTTGCGGGTATACTGCGCAATCTTTCGATCACGCGGCCGCCCCCGAACGGGAACCGACGTCGCCCGGACAAGCTGTCCGCAGGCGTTGGTCCGGACCCATTCGGGGGCGGCACGGCCGATGCGTGAAATCGGTCTTGCGGGGCGCGTTGCCTTCGGGTAGACTTCGCGCCCTCTTGAAATCAATGTATCGCTTCTGGTTTGGGAGCTGTCGATCCATGAAAACCTATTCCGCCAAGCCGGCCGAGGTCAAACGCGACTGGTACGTCATCGATGCATCCGGCAAGACGCTGGGTCGCCTGGCTACCGAGGTCGCCCGTCGCCTGCGTGGCAAGCACAAGGCCGAGTACACCCCGCACGTCGACACCGGTGACTACATCGTTGTCGTCAACGCGAAGGACATCAAGGTCACTGGCAAGAAGGCCAGCGACAAGATGTATCACTTCCATACCGGGTTCATCGGCAACATGAAGCACTTCACCTTCGAGAAGCTGCTCGAGCGCTCCCCCGAGCGTGTCATCGAGCTCGCGGTGAAGGGCATGCTGCCGAAGAACGCGCTCGGTCGCCAGATGTATCGCAAGCTCAAGGTCTACGCCGACTCCGAGCACAACCATCAGGCGCAGCAGCCCCAGCCGCTCGAGATCTAAGAGAGACTAGCTATGGCAATCACACAGAATTACGGAACCGGCCGTCGCAAGACCTCCTCCGCGCGAGTCTTCCTGCGTCCGGGCACCGGCAAGATCACGGTCAACGGCAAGTCCCTCGAGGACTTCTTCGGCCGCGAGACCGCGCAGATGGTCGTGCGTCAGCCGCTCGAATTGCTCGAACTGGGTGACAAGTTCGACGTCGTAGCGACAGTCGCCGGTGGTGGCCCCAGCGGTCAGGCCGGTGCGGTTCGTCACGGTCTGACCCGTGCGCTGATGGACTACGACGAGGCGCATCGTCCGAAGCTGCGCGAAGCCGGTTACGTCACCCGTGACGCCCGCCAGGTCGAGCGGAAGAAGATCGGTCTGCGCAAGGCACGTCGTTCGGTCCAGTTCTCCAAGCGCTGATCACCGCACGATCCCGGTTTCGACCGGGCGTGCCATCGAGAAGACCCCGCCTTCGTGGCGGGGTTTTTTTTGGTTCTTCGCACTTCCGCGTGAAATCTGCACAAAAAAGACGGCAGATCCTCAGGCTAGGTTTGGTTAAGACTAAATTTGCAGCCGCAAGGAGGTTGCCGCCATGTCCGAACCTAATTTGTCTGCCCCGCTCAGGGCAGGCTTTCGTGTCGACGTCTATTAGGTAATCACTTCGTATACCGGGTCAGTACATGCACACAATGGGCGGAGGCCGCCATGTCCAAAGAAGCCGTGTTCACAATGAAGCTCGAGTCCGAGTTGCGAGAGGCCTTCATGGCCGAAGTCAAAGCCGCCCATCGGCCGGCGTCCCAGGTCGCCCGTGAACTGATGCGGGAGTTTGTCGAGCGCCAGCGCGAGGCGCGCGAGTACGACGAGTTCCTGCGCCGAAAAGTGGAAGCGGCGCGAACCTCGATGCAGACGAGCCGGGGACGGTCGAATGAGGAGGTCGAGGCGGAGGCTACCGCCCGTCGGGCGGACTTGCTGCGCCGGGTCGACGCGTGAGGGTTGCCTGGACCCCGGAAGCCGAAGCCGACCGGTTGTCTATCATCGAGCACATAGCAACCGAGGATCCCGGCGCGGCCGCACGGATGGATCAGCTTTTCAGCGATTCGGCAGCCTTGTTGGCACGGTTCCCTCTGCGGGGGCGACCCGGCACGATAGAGGGCACGCGGGAACTGATCCCGCACGAAGGCTACCGCCTCGCCTCGTGTACGAAATCGAAGGCGAGACAGCTTGGATCCTGGTCCTGATCCATGCCGCCCGGCAGTGGCCGCCCGACTGAGGATAAATCGCGATCCCGAGTTATTCTTCCTGGAGATCCGAGAGGCTTTTCACGCCAAGGTGCGATGAACCTTTTTTTGTGCGGCTACCATCGTTCGCGGATCAGTATGGGCGTGCGCTGGACCAGATGGCCCGGCTCGCCGGTCGGGTGGCGGGCTATGCTGCCCGCGGCACGGGCCTCCGAATGATTGCGTGCAGATGGCTGTCGGTTGTGCCCGGTGTTGTTTTTCGGGTAGCGGGGGAGCGTGACGAATCGGCCGCGGCGTCCCGGGGAAGCGCAAGCGACCGGATGGGCCTCGTGCGAGCGAGCGGAGCACCTAGCCTAACGCCGGGTGCTGCGGGCAGGGCAGGGGCGTTTTCCGGAAGGCGCCGGGGCGATCCCCGGCGGGAAGGATAAGGGGAAGGGCGGGTCAGGAGTCTGCGTCAGTGCCGCGGGTGCGTTCGAGCACCTGCTGTGCGTCGGCCTTTTCCTGTTCGAGGCCCAGCTTGTCGTAGGCGCGGACCAAGAGCTCGAGTGCCGGAATGGTCGACGTCGAGCCGTCGTATTTCTCCAGCGCGCGCTGGGCCCGGTTGGCCGCGGCCAGCCAGGCGCCCCGGCGCATGTAGTACTCGGCGACGTGGACTTCGTGCCTGGCCAGTGCATTGCGCACGTCGATCAGACGCTGGCTGGCATCGTCGACGTACTGACTGTCGGGGTATTGCTGGACCAGGCGGGAGAACGCCCGGTAGGCGGCTTCGAGCACCGACTGGTCGCGCTTGGACAGGTCCGGCGGGGCGATCTTGTTGATCAGCGAGTCGCCGCGGCTCATGTTCGCCAGCCCCTTGAGATACAGGGCGTAGGCCACATTCTCTCCACGCGGGTGGAGCTGAATGTAGCGATCCGCCGCGGCGATGGCCGAATCCGGCTCGTTGTACTTGTAGTACGCGTAGGCCACCTCGATCTGGGCCTGCTCGGTGTAGGCGCCGAACGGGTAGCGGCCCTCGAGCGTCTCGTACTTCTTGATGGCCGTCTCGTAGTCCGCCCGGCTCATGGCGCTGCTGGCCTCGTCGTAGAGTTCGGCGGCGGAGGCGGTCGGGTCGCCCAAGTCGACGCTGTTGTCGTCTCCCTTGGAGAACCAGGAGCAGCCGCTGGCGAGGGCGACCATTCCGGCGAGCAGCGAGGCCCTGGCGATCTGC
>JBNJFM010000010.1:6433-37445 GCA_051746865.1 Pseudomonadota bacterium
GGAAACGGCGCTGTGCCGGACGGTTACGGTCGCGATGCTGGATCATGGTGCTGGAAATCGGTGCCCGCTTGAGCTTGATTGGGAGAATCCGCCCACGCTTCCCTGATGTGCGGATGCGTTGATGGGACGGGTGTTAACGGCTAATCTTCGCAGATAAGTTTTGAAAAACCAACCGACTGCGTGACGGGTCGATACCCGTCTTTTTATTGTCGCGGTCGGGCCGATCCGGGGTGGCTCCCGAAGGGTGAATCTTTCTGAGTATGGAACTGGATCGAACGTTGATCATCCCCACCGAATGCGCAGGCATGCGCCTCGATCAGGCGGCCTCTCGCTGCTGGCCGGATTTCTCGCGCAACCGGCTTCAGGGCTGGATCAAGAAGGGGGAGCTGACGATCGACGGCCGGCGTGCCCGGCCGCGGGACACGGTGCTCGGCGGCGAGACGCTGGAACTGACCGCCGAGCTGGAGCATCAGAGCGAGGATCGGCCGCAGGCCATCCCGCTGGACATTGTCTACGAGGACGAGCACCTGCTGGTGGTCAACAAACCGGTGGACATGGTGGTCCACCCCGGGGCCGGCAACCCGGATGGTACGCTGGTCAATGCACTGCTCCACCACGACCCGGACTTGGCTCTGCTGCCGCGCGCCGGGGTCATCCATCGACTGGACAAGCAGACCAGCGGGCTGCTGGTGGTGGGCAAGACCCAGGCGGCCTACCAGTCGCTGGTGACCGATCTTGCCGAACGCCTTATCGGTCGGGAATATGACGCCATCGTGGTGGGGCACGTGATCGCCGGCGGGACGGTGGACGCGCCGATCGGACGACACGCCCGGGATCGCCAGCGCCAGGCCGTGGTGCCGCAGGGCAAGCCGGCCGTCAGCCACTACCGCGTGGTCGAGCAGTTCGGCGAGCATACCTGGCTGCGCGTAAAGCTGGAGACCGGTCGAACTCACCAGATCCGCGTGCACATGGCCCACCTCCGTCATCCGATCGTGGGTGACCCGGTGTACGGTGGTCGACCGCGTCTGCCGCCGGGTGCCGATGACTACCTGGTGGAGCTGCTGCGCGGCTTCGGGCGGCAGGCCCTGCACGCTCGTCGCCTGACGCTCAGGCACCCGGAGACCGGGGAGACGCTGACCCTGACCGCGCCGTTGCCGGCGGACATGGACGAACTGATAGAGGAACTGCGTGATTACCGCGACGGATTCGACGACGAAGAGGCTGAGGTGATCTATGTCCGGGACGAAGACTGACAATCCCCGTTTCATCGACGCGACCTGGCCCGCGCCCGAGCGCGTGCATGCCGGGGTGACCACGCGTGTCGGCGGGGCCAGTTCCGGACCCTTCGCCGGCTTCAACCTGGCCCGGCACGTGGATGACGACCCGGAGGCGGTGGAGGCCAACCGGCGCGAGCTGGTCGATCTGCTCGGGCTGCCGGAGGCCCCGCGCTGGCTGACGCAGACTCACGGCAATACCGTGATGGGGCCGGACGTCGCGGTCGACGGCGAGGCGGACGCGGCGTACACGGATCGTCCCGGCGAGGTGCTGGCGGTACTGACCGCGGACTGTCTGTCGGTGACGCTTGCCAGTCACGACGGGACGGAAGTGGCCGTGGCCCACGCCGGCTGGCGCGGACTGGCCGCGGGTATCATCGAGCGGACCGTCGAGCGCTTCCACGTGGCCGGGGATGAACTGATGGCCTGGCTCGGCCCGGCGATCGGCCCGGCCCATTACGTGGTGGGCGAGGAGGTCCGCGAGGCCTTCATGCGCGACTTTCCCGCGGACGCCTCGGCCTTCCGCGGCGCGGCGACGTCCGGGAAGTATCACGCCGACCTGTTCGCCCTCGCTCGGGCGCGCCTGCGCCGGCAGGGCATCACGCGGGTCTACGGTGGAGAGCGCTGCACTTTCTCCCAGGACGAACTGTTCTACTCCTACCGTCGCGACGAAGGGCGTACCGGCCGGATGGCCACCCTTATCTGGCGGGACTAGCCTTTCGCCGCCCGCAACCGGAACCGCCAAGAACGAGGATACAACGACATGGCACAACCCTGGCTTCTGCTTACCCTGGTCGGTGCCGACCGCCCCGGGATCGTCGCTCACGTCACCCGGGTGCTGTTCGGCGTCGGTGCCGAACTCGGCGAGACCGCCATGATGCGGCTGGGCAACCAGTTCGCAATCATGATGATGGTGAAGAACGCCGGCAAGCCGGAAGAAGTGGCCGGCCTGCTCGAATCCACCCGGGCCGAGTTCGACCTCAAGCTGCACGTCGACGAGATCGACGCCTCCCTGCACCAGCATCGCGAGCCGGATGTGTCCGTCACCGTTCACAGCGCCGATCGCAGCGGCATCGTCGCGGATGTGACCGCGGCGCTTCTCGAGGCGGGCATGAACATCCTCGACCTGCGTTCGGACGTGGGTGGCTCGGAAGACAGGCCCATCTATATCATGCAGATCGACGGCGAGAGCACCGCGGGGGTCGAGGCGATTGAGCGTTGCGCGGAGCGCTTCGCCGACCAGGGGCTGACCGTGCACGTCACGCCCCTCGAGACCATGCGGGGGTAAGGCGTGGAACCATTGCCCATCCTTACCTACCCGGACGAGCGGCTGAAGACCGCCTGCGAGCCGGTCGAACAGTTCGACCCGGAACTGCGCGAGTTCGCCGAACACCTGCAGTACACCGCCGACCAGGGGCCGTCGGCGGTCGGCATCGCCGCGCCCCAGGTCGGCCGCATGCAGCGGTTGTGCCTGGTGGACGCCACTCGGGCCAAACGCCCCGTGGACAACAACGGCCCCTTGGTGCTGGTCAATCCCGAGATCACCAACTGGAAGGGCTTTGCCGTCGGGCGCGAAGGCTGCCTGTCTATCCCGGACTACACCGGCAAGGTGATCCGTGCCGAGACCATCGAACTGACCGCTCAGGATGTCGAGGGGAACACGGTCACCTTCAGGATGAAGGGTTTCGAGGCGCGCATCGCCCAGCACGAGCTCGATCATCTCGACGGCATTCTCTTCCTTGATCGTCTAGTCTCCCGCCACGCCGACCTGCGCGAGCGCTGATCCGGAAAGGATTCCCGGCCTCTCGTAGGCGTCTTTCTCGAGCAACGACGAGGGGTGGGAGTATTGCCTACCCCACGGGAGGTCCGAAATGGGGCTGGCGCTGGTTATGCTCGCCGCCTTTCTCTGGGGCGTGTCCGGCGGGATTGCCGCCGTACTCATGGAGAGAGGCTGGGATCCGCTGGTCGTGTCCTTCTATCGAGGGGCGATCGGGTTTCTCTGTTTCGCCGCTTGGTGGCTGGCGCGATTCACGACGATCCCCCGTCCGGACCGGAGGACGATTCTCTGGGCCGCGCTCGCCGGCCTCGGGGTCGCCGGCAACTTCACCTTTTATTTCCTCAGCATCTCGCACGCCAACGTCGCCGTGGCCGTGACGCTGATGTATACCGCCCCCGTCTATGTCTATCTGATCTCGTTGGCCACCGGCGCGGTGCGCCTGACCCCTGGCTTCGTGGTGGCGATCGTCTCGATACTGCTGGGCGTGGCACTGCTGACCCAGCTTGTTGGCGGTGACCGCCTGAGCGGGCTCACGCTTGCCGGTGTCTCCGCGGGGATCGCCGCCGGCGTGTCCTACGCGGTATTCCTGTTCAGCTTCCGGAATGCAGCGAGCCGTGCCTCGCCCGTGGTGGCGCTGGGGATTGCCTTTCTGGTCTTCCTCTTGGCGTTGGCGCCGATCGTTGATCACCGCGAGGTCGTGGCCGTGCCGTTGTCCGGCGATGTCTACCTGTTCGTGCTTCTCGGGCTTTTCGGTGCCGGTCTCTCGTTCCTGTTCTATGTGCTCGGCCTCAGGCGTGCCTCGGCGGTCGCGGTCTCGCTGGTGGCCACGGTCGAACCGGTTACCGCCGCGCTCTTCGGGCTGGTGGTGCTCGGCCAGGGCCTGGCCTTCGGGCAGTGGCTCGGCATGGCGCTGATTCTGGCTACCGTCACCGCCCTGAGCATCCGGCGGCGCAAGGCTGAGGCGGCGGACTGATCGAGTGGCCGTTATCGAATCGTGACCTGGCTGACACGTGACGGTCATCGCCGGCGAGGATAACGACAGTACAAACTGTCGTTCCGGAGGCGTTCATGTCCCTGTCCTGTCGCATGGTGGTGGTGTCTGACGTGCACCTGGGCACGCCGGCCGCCCGGGCCGAATACCTGCTGGATTTCCTCGAGCACGTCCACACCGAGACGCTGGTTCTCGCCGGCGATCTGTTCGATATCTGGAAGATGCGTAGTCATCGGTGGAGCTGGCCGGCCTGTAAGACCCGGCTGCTGCAGCGGCTGATGGACATGGCCGCGAACGGGACTCGCATCGTGTACGTGCCCGGCAACCACGATGAGTTCTTCCGCGACTACCTGGGCCTGTCGATCGGCGGCGTGGAAGTGGTGCGCGAATGGCAGTGCCGGCTGGCGGACGGTCGGCGGGCGCTGGTACTGCACGGCGACGAGTTCGACGGGGTGGTGCGGCACAGTCGACTGCTCAAGGGGCTGGGCAATGTCGGTTACGAACTGCTGATGAGGCTGGATCGGGTCAACGCCTGGTGGCGTCGTCGCAGCGGACGGGGGTACTGGTCGCTTGCCAGGGCGGTCAAGCAGCAGGTGCCCGGGGCACGCAGCTACATCGGCAAGTTCGAGGCGGCCGCCTGCCACCACGCCCGGGAGCGGGGCGCGGACGTGGTGATCTGCGGGCACATCCACCATCCCAACCTGTTTACGCGCGGCGGTCTTACCTACGCCAATAGCGGCGACTGGGTGGAGGCCTGCACGGCGCTGGTCGAGCGGCATGACGGGCAACTGGAACTGCTCCGCTGGGCGGAGGAAAGCGCCCGCCTGGTGGATGCGGCCGGGGAGGCGGTTGCGAAGTCTGCGGTCAGGCGTCGCGCAGTGCCTTGACCCAGTTCTCCATCGCCTCGGTTGCCACGGGCATTGGCGGCTCGAGGAAGTTGACGATGAAGTGATCGTCGAACTCGGTCACGCCGATCGAGCGCGGGCGAACCGCCATCACGCGGGCGTTGGGCAGCTTCATGCCGAAGCAGAAGACCACATGCCCGGCCGCGAGGATACCCTCGGCGATTTCGCCGCCGATGTTGCGCGTGTGGGCCAGGTGGTCGAACTCGCCGATGAACTTGGTGCGCTTGTCCGATTCCACGGCCGCCTTGAGGCGCTCGAGTACCTCGTTGCAGCTCTTCGCGCTGGTCTCGTTCTTCTCGATGCGGGCCTCGTAGACCGGGTACTTTTCGTCGAAATGCGTCTGTTCCATGGGATCTCCTTTTGCATCATAAAGAAAATGTATGCTGGGAGAGGAACGATAATCAATATCGTTCCTCGTGTCACGTGTTCCCGGTCATTCAATGACCGGCGGACTTGAATCGCCCGGATTCGTTACCAGAACGAAGGTAGACGCGGGGCGGCCCGATCGTGACTAACCTTAGTTCCTTTCGTGACTAACCTTAGTTAGTTCCTTAAAGCGGCCCCCGCAGGCGATGAAACAATCACGAGGTACTCGAATTCATGCGAATGGACAAGCTGACTGCCAAGTTCCAGATGGCACTGGCCGACGCCCAGTCGCTGGCCGTGGGACAGGACCACCAGTTCATCGAGCCGGTGCACCTGATGGTCGCGCTGCTCGACCAGGAAGGCGGCACCGTCCGGCACCTGCTCACCCAGTCCGACGTCAACGTCAACCTGCTGCGCTCGCAGCTGGGCGAGATGCTCGACTCGCTGCCGTCGGTCTCCGGCGGCGCGGCTGGCGAGGTACATATCTCCAACGACCTCTCCCGCCTGCTCAATGTCACCGACAAGCTTGCGCAGAAGCGCAACGATCAGTACATCTCGAGTGAACTGTTCGTGCTCGCCGCGATCGAGGACAAGAGCGAGCTGGGCGAGACCTTGCGCCGGGCCGGTGCCTCCAAGGGAGCGATCGAGCAGGCGATCGACAAGCTCCGCGGCGGCCAGTCAGTCGACGACCCCAATGCAGAGGACACCCGCCAGGCACTGGAGAAGTACACGCAAGATCTGACCGAGCGTGCCGAGCAGGGCAAGCTCGACCCCGTCATCGGTCGCGACGAGGAGATTCGCCGTACCGTGCAGGTCCTCCAGCGGCGCACCAAGAACAACCCCGTGCTGATCGGCGAACCCGGCGTGGGCAAGACCGCCATTGTCGAGGGCCTGGCCCAGCGCATCGTCAACGGCGAGGTGCCCGAGGGGCTCAAGGACAAGCGCGTGCTCAGCCTCGACATGGGTGCGCTGCTCGCCGGGGCCAAGTTCCGCGGCGACTTCGAGGAGCGCCTGAAAGGGGTACTTAACGATATCGGCAAGGCCGAGGGCCGGGTGATCCTGTTCATCGACGAGATCCACACCATGGTCGGGGCCGGCAAGGCCGAGGGCTCCATGGATGCCGGCAATATGCTCAAGCCGGCACTCGCGCGCGGCGAGCTGCACTGCATCGGCGCGACCACGCTCGACGAGTACCGCCAGAACATCGAGAAGGACGCCGCGCTCGAGCGCCGCTTCCAGAAGGTCCTGGTCGACGAGCCGTCCACCGAGGACACCATCGCGATCCTGCGTGGCCTGAAGGAGCGCTACGAGGTGCATCACGGCATCGAGATCGGCGACCCGGCGATCGTCGCCGCCGCCCAGCTCTCGCAGCGCTACATCACCGACCGACAGCTGCCCGACAAGGCGATCGACCTGATCGACGAGGCGGCCAGCCGCATCCGCATGGAGATCGATTCCAAGCCCGAGGAGATGGACCGGCTCGAGCGGCGCCTGATCCAGCTCAAGATCGAGCGCGAGGCGCTCAAGAAAGAGTCCGACGAGGCTTCCAAGAAGCGCCGGGCCAACCTCGAAGAAGAGATCGAGGCACTCGAGCGCGAGTACTCGGACCTCGAGGAGATCTGGAAATCCGAGAAGGCGGCAGTCGCCGGTACCACGCACATCAAGGAAGCGCTCGACCGGGCACGGACCGAGCTGGAAACCGCGCGCCGGGCCGGGGATCTGACCCGCATGTCCGAGCTGCAGTACGGCCGCATCCCCGAACTCGAGCGCGAGCTGGCCGAGGCGCAATCCCAGGAAGAGACCGAGGGCGAGGCCGATAAGCCCCGGCTGTTCCGGAGCACCGTGGGTACCGAGGAGATCGCCGAGGTGGTTTCGCGCTGGACCGGCATCCCGGTCTCGAAGATGCTCGAGGGCGAGAAGGAGAAGCTGCTGCGCATGGAGGAGGCGCTGGGCAAGCGCGTCATCGGCCAGTCCGAGGCGGTCGGGGCGGTCTCCGATGCCATCCGCCGCTCGCGGGCGGGCCTGTCCGACCCCAATCGCCCCAACGGCTCGTTCATGTTCCTCGGCCCCACCGGCGTGGGCAAGACCGAGCTGACCAAGGCGCTGGCATCGTTCCTCTTCGATACCGAGGAGGCGATGGTGCGCATCGACATGTCGGAATTCATGGAGAAGCATTCCGTGGCCCGGCTGGTCGGGGCACCTCCCGGTTATGTGGGCTACGAGGAGGGCGGCTATCTCACCGAGGCGGTGCGCCGCAAGCCCTACTCGGTGATCCTGCTCGACGAGGTGGAGAAGGCGCACCCGGACGTGTTCAACATCCTGCTGCAGGTGCTCGACGACGGCCGCCTGACCGACGGGCAGGGCCGCACGGTCGATTTCCGCAACACGGTGATCGTGATGACCTCCAACCTTGGCAGCCAGCGGATCCAGGAGCTGGCCGGCCAGGATGCCGACTACGAGCAGATGAAGACCGAGGTCCTCGAGATCGTCGGCCAGCACTTCCGGCCCGAGTTCATCAACCGCGTCGACGACGTGGTGGTCTTCCACCCGCTGGATCGCAGCGAGATCCGCAAGATCGTCGACATCCAGATCGAGTATCTGCGCAAGCGGCTGGCGGAACGGGAGATCGAGCTTACGCTCACCGACGCGGCGCTCGATACCCTCGGCGAGGCCGGCTTCGACCCGGTCTACGGCGCCCGGCCGCTCAAGCGGGCGATCCAGCACCGGCTGGAAAACCCGCTCGCGCAAGCCATCCTCAAGGGCGAATACCTGCCCGGGCAGACGGTCAGGGTGGACGTGGCCGACGGCGAACTGGTGCTGGGTCAGGGCTGATCCGGCTCGCCCGACGCGCCTTTGACGGGCCACCGGTGGCAACTCGCCGCCGGTGGCCCTTTTCGGTTAAGGTCTTTCAAGGGAACTCTGCACGGATCCGATATCGCTGAAGCGCGCCTCGATCACGAACGGCTCGCTCAGCCAGAGTGCAGTCTGATTCGTGCGGGGTGTCCTTAATCACTCCCGCCGTCAGTGCAAGGATTCCCGCGTGGCCCTCAAGATCATCGAAATCGTCGCTCCGACCAGCGAGATGGCCGCCATCGGGCGGATCGCCGACTCGCACGAGGTGGTTGACTGGTGGCGGACCTCCTCCTTCGAGGACGAACGCTTCTCCACGCGCCTGGTGGTGCGGCCCGAAGGGCAACAGGAGGTGCTCGACGATCTGCAGCGCATCCTGGACCGGTGCGACAACGCCCGGATCGTGATCTCCGGCATGCAGGCGACCCTGCCGGCCGCCGCCGAGTCGACGCCGGGCGAAGAAGACAGGTCCCCGGTCTCGGAGGCGATGCGCTCGCGTGAGGAGCTCTACGCGGAAGTCTCCGGCGGCGGCACCATCACCTCGACCTATCTGCTGCTGTGCGCGCTGTCCGCGGTAGTCGCCGCGCTGGGCATGTTCGAGGGCAGTACCGCCGTGGTGATCGGGGCGATGGTGATCGCGCCGCTGCTCGCACCCAACCTTGCGCTGGCCCTCGGCACGACCCTGGGTGATACCACCCTCTCGCGGCGGGCGATCTCGGCCAACTTCGCCGGGCTGGGCCTGTCGGTCGGGCTGGCGTTCCTGATGGGGCTGGTGCTCGACCCGGTGAGCAACAGTCAGCTGCTTGACCGTACCGACGTGAGCTACCCGGCCATGATCCTCGCGCTGGCCTCCGGGGCCGCGGCCGTGCTGTCGTTGACCTCGGGCGCCGCCGCCGGGCTGGTGGGGGTGATGGTGGCCGTCGCACTGATGCCGCCGGCCGCTGCGCTGGGCCTGTTCGTCGGCTGGGGACAATGGGACAATGCCTTCTCGGCGGGGCTGATGCTGGCGATCAACGTCGCGGCGATCAACCTGTCGGCCAAGCTGGTGTTCGTCCTCAAGGGCATCACCCCGCGCCACTGGCCGGAGAAGACCCGAGCGCGGCGCTCGACGCGCTGGTCGTTCGCCTTCTGGGGCGCGACGCTGCTGATTCTGGCCGCGCTGATCTGGCTGGCCAAGTATTAGGGGCGCTCTCCCTTGCTTCACACTACCCATACGTTCACGTATCACGAGGAAGATCGAGCCGTGCAGGATTACCGTCAGGCCTTCGTCCAATTCGCCATCGAGCATCAGGCGCTCCGTTTCGGCGAGTTCACCCTGAAGTCGGGGCGTGTCAGCCCGTATTTCTTCAATGCCGGCTCGTTCGCCGACGGGCGGGCGCTCTCGGCGCTGGGCGGCTTCTATGCCGATGCCGTCCTGGATGCGGGCCTCGAGTTCGACGTGGTCTTCGGCCCGGCCTACAAGGGGATTCCGCTGGCCGCGGCCACCGCGATCTCGCTGGCCGAGCGTACCGGCGATCCGGTGCCGTGGTGCTTCAACCGCAAGGAGGCCAAGGATCACGGCGAGGGTGGCAGCCTGGTGGGCGCGCCACTGAACGGCCGGGTGCTGATCGTGGACGACGTGATCACGGCCGGCACGGCGATTCGCGAATCGCTGGAGCTGATCCGGGCGGCGGGTGCCGAACCCGTCGGCGTGGCGGTGATGATGGATCGCCAGGAGCGTGGCCAAGGCGAACTGTCCGCCATCGGCGAGCTCGAGCGGGACCACGGGCTGGACGTGATCGCGATCGCCAATCTCGATGCCCTGATCGAATTCTGTTCGGCCGATGCCGGTCTCGCCGGCTCTGCCGATGCCATGGCGGCCTATCGTCGGCAATACGGCGTGTCCGGCTGAATCATGTCCGCCGCCACACGGTCCCCGTGGATGCTGCCGCAAGGGCTGGTGGTGATGGTCGCTCTCGCCGCCGTCCTGATGGTGCCGGTGGTCGAGGCGGCCGATCCGACGGGAGTGGTGGCCTTCGCCCAGGATGACCTGGGCAACGATTGGCGCCGGGCGCAGGTCGAGGAAGTGCGTACCGTGCTGGCGCGCTATCCGGGCGTCGAGTTCCGGGTTAGCGACGCCCGCGGCAGCCTTGCGCTGCAGGTCAAGCACATCGAGGACTGGGCGATGGCCGATGTCGACGTTCTGATTACCAGCCCCATGGACTCGCTCGCCATGGCGCCGGTGATCCGGCAAGTCCATGAGGCGGGCATCCCGGTGATCCTGCTCTCCCGGCGGGTGGCCGGCGAGGCGTTCACCAGCTTCGTGCACGCCGACAATCGCCAGATCGCCCGGCAGGCGGGCGAGGCGGTTGCCGGGGCCCTCGGGAAGGACGGGCGCGTCCTGATGCTCGAAGGGGTGCCGGGCGCCAGCCCGACCCGCCTGCGCCGCGAGGCATTCCTCGACGTGGTCGGAGAGTATCCCGGTATCCAGGTGGTGGCCCGGACCGCGAATTTCTTGCGCGGTGATGCCATCCGCGTGGTGGAGAGCCTGATCCAGACCGAAAAGGGTTTTGACTTCGACGCGGTGTATTCCCAGAGCGATTCCATGGCCACCGGGGCGCGGATGGCGCTGGAGCGCCACGGCGTGGAAATCGATCCGCTGTACATCGTGGGGATCGACTACATTGGGGAGGCCCGCGAGGCGATACGCGCCGGCCGCCAGGATCTGAGCTTCACCTACCCCACCGGCGGGGAGCGCGGAGCGGAGCTGGCCGTCGAGCTGCTCTCCGGGCGGGTGGTGCCGCGGGAAGTGCTGCTCGAGTCCCGCGCCGTCACCCGGGAGAACGTGGACCAGGTGGAACCGATATTTTGAGCTCTCCCTTCAACAGCCTGCGCGTGAAGGTGGTGACCCTGCTGCTGGCGGCGGTGATACTGCCGTTGCTGGCGGTGGGGCTGGGGATGGATGTCCTCCTTCGCCAGATCCACGCCGAGCAGGCCCATGAGCGCGGCGAGCAGGCATTGCAGACGTTCTCCGAGTCGGTGCGCGCCGACGAACGCCAGCTGGCCGGTACGGCGGCGGAATTCGCCGCGCGGGAAGGCGCGATCGCCACGCTCAACCTGATCCACCGGTACCAGGAAGTGGCTTCCTACCGGCCCATCGTCTTCGACGAGGCCAAGAAGGACATCGCCGTCGAACTGGTCAACCTGATCAAGCAGGGCGTGGCCGACCGCGGGGTGATTCGCCAGGCCGACGGCACGCTGGTGGCCTGGGTCGAGCCGGTCGAGGGGAGCGCGATTCCCGGTTTCGTCTCCTTCGACGGGGGCGAGCCGCGCTTTCTCCAGCGCCGGGGCGGGCAGTGGGTGACGATCGAGCCGCCGGCGACGATCGGACTCCGCGCGCCGGAAGCCACCGACCCGGGCCTTGATTACCGCCGCGCCGAGGATCGCGTGGAACAGTTGGCGACCTATGACGTGCAACGGGGCGCCGTCGGACCAGTCAACGAGGTGATCGGGCGTGTCACGCTGTTCCATGATCTGGGCACGAGATTCCTCGAACGGCTGCCGCTGCCCGACGGCATTCATCTGTCGCTTCTGACGCCGACCGGGACACCCCTCGCGGGGCAGGGGGCCTTTGCCGCGATCGATCCCGGTACCCGTCGCGAGCTCCTGACCCACCGGGGGACGAGCGGTGGCCAGCGATGGGTGGAGACGCCCAGCGCATTGCTGCGCGTGCATGACCTGGTGAAGGTCGAGCAGACCGCGCCGTTTCTGCTGGGCGTGGCCTTCGACCGCTCGCTGCTCGAGCGCCAGATGATCGCGGCACGCAAGGTGGGATTCGCCGTGCTGGGATCCTCGGCGCTGCTGTTCATCGTCATCGGTCTGTGGTTCATTCGCCGACGCATCCAGCAACCCATCGACCGGCTGATCGCGGGGGTGACGGCCCTGCGTCGGGGTGATTACGCCACGTTGGTCACCGCCGGCGACGACGAGGAAACCCGGCAGCTGGCGGAGGCCATGAATGCCATGTCGGGGGAGGTGCGTCGACGGGAGACCGAACTGACCGACATCATCGAGAACATCCCGGAGATGATTTTCGTCAAGGATGCCCGGGATCTGCGCTTCATCCGTTTCAACCGGGTGGGTGAGCAGCTGCTGGGCATCGACCGCGCTTCCCTGCTGGGGCGAACCGATATGGAGGTCTTCCCCCCGGAAGAGGCGCAGACGTTTCGCGAGCGGGACTGGGAGGTGCTGCGCGAGGGCCGGTTGGTCGAGATCGAGGACGAGCCCGTCGACACCCCGTCCGGCCGCCGCCTGCTGCGTACCCGCAAGCTGCCCATCCAGGGCCCCGACGGCAAGCCGCGCTACCTGCTCGGCATTGCCGAGGACGTCACCGAGAAACGCCGGGACGAGCATCGGCTGCGCGAGGCCCAACGCGTGGCCCGCATGGGCGAATGGGAGCTCGACCTCGACAGCGGGGCCGCCGTTTGGCCGGAGCAGACGCGCCGGATCCTCGGGGTGGGCCACTCCGAGGCCGCGACGCTCGACACCCTTAAGCGACACTGCCACCCGGACGACTGGACCAGCGTCGAGCAGGCGCTGGCGGACGTGCGTGCGGGCGCCGATGACTACGATGTCGAATACCGCGTCCGGCTGGAGGGCGACGAGATCCGCCGCGTGCACTCCCGTGCCGAGGTCGACCGGGATCGTGATGGGGTGCCGCGGCGACTGGTCGGGGTGGTCCAGGATGTGACCGAGCGCGTGCGAAACGAGGAACGCCAGCGGCTTGCCAACGCGGTGTTCGAGAACACCACCGAGGCAGTGATCGTCACCGATGCCGAAAGCCGGATCCTGCGGGTGAACCCCGCCTTCACGGAAATCACCGGTTACCAGGCCGACGAAGTGCTGGGCAGGGATCCGAAGCTGCTCAAGTCCGACCGGCATGACCCGTCGTTCTACGCGGGGCTGTGGGAGGAGCTCTCGACCAAGGGACACTGGCGCGGGGAGATCTGGAACCGGCGGCGCGACGGGCGCGTGTTCCCCGCCTGGCAGACCATCAGCGCGGTTTACGATCGGAGCGGGACCCTGCGGCAGTACGTTTCGCTGATGTCGGACATCACCCCGCTCAAGGAGGTCGAGCAGCGGCTCGACTACATGGCCTATCACGACGCGCTCACCAGTCTGCCAAACCGGCACCTGCTCAACGACCGTCTCGCCCACGCGATCGTGCAGGCCCAGCGGCGGGACGAGATGGTCGGTGTGCTGTTCCTCGATCTCGACCGCTTCAAGAACATCAACGACAGCCTCGGCCATCCGCTGGGCGACGAACTGCTTCGCTCGGTCGCCGATCGGCTGGTTGCGGCGATCCGGGAGAGCGACATGGTGGCGCGTCTGGGCGGGGACGAGTTTGTCGTGGTGGCCGAGTCGGTGGAGGACGAGGACCGCCTAGCCATGCTGGCGGAGAAACTGCTGGGCGTGTTCCACGAGCCCTTCCACGTACAGGGTCACGAGTTGAGCGTGGATGCGAGTATCGGCATCAGTGTCTTCCCGGTCGACGGGGCCCAGCCTTCCATCTTGGTGCGCAATGCCGACACGGCCATGTATCGGGCCAAGGCTTCCCGTCGAAACAGCTACGTGTTCTACACCGCCGAACTGACCGAGCGGGCCAGCGCCAAGGTGCGCATGGAGATGGAGTTGCGCCATGCCCTAGCGCGTGGCGAGATCCATGTGGCCTTCCAGCCGCAGGTGGATCTCGAGACCGAGCGGGTGGTGGGCGTGGAGGCCCTGTTGCGCTGGCACAGTGCGAAGCTGGGAGATATCTCGCCGGCAGAGGTGATTCCGCTGGCGGAGGAGACCCGGCTGATCCTGCCGATCGGGCGGTGGATGCTCGAGCAGGCCTGCCGGGAGTTCCTGTCCCTGCAGGAGTCCGGGAAGGCGGTCGAGCGGCTGGCGGTCAACGTCTCGCCGATCCAGATCCAGCAGGGGGATCTGGTCGAGATCGTCGAGGAGGTGCTGGCGACCACCGGCATGCCGGCCGACCGCCTGGAGATCGAGGTCACCGAGGAGGCCTTCATGCTCGACCCGAAGCTGGCGGTGGACACGCTCAACGCCATCCACGAGCTGGGCGTGCAGTTGGCCGTCGACGATTTCGGCACCGGCTTCTCCTCCCTGGCCTATCTCAAGGAGTTTCCGGTCACCCGTCTCAAGATCGACCAGTCCTTTGTCCGTGACATGCTGGAGCACGGCGATGACCTGGCCATCGTGCGTTCGGTCATCGCGCTGGGGCGTAGCTTGGAGCTGGAGGTAATCGCCGAGGGCGTGGAGAGCCGCGCTCACGTCGACCGTCTTCGCGAGGACGGTTGCAAGGAAGGGCAGGGCTACTATTTCTCCGCGCCGCTGGAGCGACCGGCCCTGATCGATTGGCTGGCACTCCGGCCGGCATCGGAGGATCAGCGGTAGGAGGCCGCGGCCGGGTTTGACCGCCGGGCACACAAAAAGCCCCGCTCGAGGAGCGGGGCTCGGACTGGCGCCTCGTCAGGGCGAGTCTCAGATCGACTTGATGCGCTTGACCAGGGACGACTTGCGACGAGCGGCAGTGTTGCGCTTGAGAATGCCCTTGGTCACCATCCGGTCGAGCACCGGCTGGGCAGCACTGTAAGCTTGCTGCGCCTTGTCCGCATCACCGTCCTTTACGGCCTTGATGACGGCCTTGTAGGCGGTGCGTACCTGCGAGCGCATTGCCATGTTGTGCTGACGGGCTTTCTCCGCCTGGCGAACGCGCTTTCTGGCTTGAGCGGTATTGGCCACGGGTAAACTCCTCGATTCGGCTTAATTCGTGATACTGAACAGAAATATCAATTCAAGGCGCGGGATTATGCCATGACTGCCGGTCAAGTCAAGCACCTAGTGTCCCGAGCGAGAACCTCGCAGGCATTCAGAAAGTCTCCGGGGACCTGCATCGGCGTTGCGAACCTTGAAGATGGAGCCGCCACTCCCGGCGCCGCGCGCCTTGCCGGAGACGCTTTTTGGATTCGCCGAATACCGGCGAACCTCTCACTCAGGACATTATCGCATCCCGGGCCAACGGGAGTGTGGGTTATCCTGCCAGCCATGAGCGACACGGATACGGCAGGCCGCCCCGAGACGGCAGAACGGACGTACTGGACGGTGGTGATGCCCGGCCCTTTCTTCGGGGGATTCACCTATCACGTCGATGGGGCGGGGGCGCCGTTTGTGCCGCGCCCGGGCGTGCGCGTGCGTGTGCCGTTCGGTCAGCGAGAGCGGGTGGGCGTAATCCTCGACTCCGCCGCGCCCTTGTCGGACCAGGAGACCCGGGGGCTGACCGAGGTGCTGGACCGCGAGCCGATACTGCCTGCCGATCTACTCGCCTGCCTGTCCTGGGCGGCATCCTATTATCACCACCCGCTTGGCGAGGTGGTGTTTTCCGCGCTCCCGGCGGCCCTGCGCGGGGCGCGGAGCCTGTCGGTCCAGGCGCTGCGTCTGACCGAGGCCGGCCGGGAGGCAACGGCCACCGGGGCTATCCGCGGCAGCCGGCAAAAAGCGGTGATCGAGGTGCTCGTACAGTCCGGTGATGCCGCGGTGGCCGTGAAGGAACTTCCTGGTGCAGATGCCGCGGTGCGTCGCCGCCTGCTCGAGCATGGCTGGGTGACGGCCGAGGAGGTCACGGCGCCCGCCGACTGGCCGGACGTGGAAGACGGCGAGTCAGGTGATACGACCGTTGCCCCCGAGCTCACCGGGGAACAGCAGGCGGCCGTGGAGTCGGTGGTGGATGCCGATCGGTGCTTTTCGGCCTGGCTGCTCGAGGGGGTGACCGGCAGCGGCAAGACCGAAGTCTACCTAGCGCTGATCGAGCGCGAGCTAGCGGCCGGCCGCCAGGTGCTGGTCGTGGTCCCGGAGATCGCGCTCACTCCGCAGCTGGTCGGGCGGTTCGCCCGCCGCCTGAGCGTCCGGCCGGCGGTGCTGCATTCGGGGCTGTCGGACGGCGAGCGCATGGCGGCTTGGCGGGCGGCCGGTGTCGGTACGGCCCCACTGGTGATCGGCACCCGTTCGGCGGCCTTCGTCCCGCTGGCCCGTCCGGGGCTGATCGTGGTGGACGAGGAGCATGATGCCGCGCTCAAGCAGCAGGAAGGGTTTCTCTATCACGCCCGGGACGTGCTGATCTGGCGGGCCCGGCAACAGGGCGTGCCGATCCTGCTCGGTTCGGCGACCCCTTCGCTCGAGACGTTGCGTCATGCCTGGGAACGGCGCTACCGGCACCTGACCCTGACCCGCCGGGCTAGCGGCGCGCGCATGCCGGCGATCCGTTGCCTCGACATCCGCGGTCAGCCGATGCAGGGCGGGATCTCCCCGGCGCTGATGACGGCGATCGAGCGCCACCTGCTCGATGGAGGCCAGGTGATGCTCTACCTCAACCGGCGTGGCTATGCGCCGAGTCTCGTCTGCCATGCCTGCGGCTATGTCGCGGAATGCCCGCACTGCGATGCCTTCCTCACCTGGCACCGGGAAGCCAACCGCCTGCGCTGTCACCACTGCGGCTTCGAGCAGCCGGTGCCGCCGGAGTGTCCCTCCTGCCGGGCGCCACTGTCGGTGCGGGGCATGGGCACCGAACAGCTCGAGGATGTGCTTTCCGCGCGTTTTCCCGGCTTTGGCATCGTGAGGCTGGATCGGGATGCCACCGCCGGCAAGGGGGTGCTGGCCGAGAGCCTGGCACGCATCGCCCGCGGCGAGGCCCGGCTGGTGGTGGGGACGCAGATGCTGGTCAAGGGGCACGATTTCCCCGGGGTGACGCTGGTGGGGGTGGTCAACGCCGACCAGGCGCTGTTCGCTTCGGATTTCCGCGGGCCGGAGCGTTTCGCCCAGTCGCTGCTGCAGGTGGCCGGCCGAGCCGGACGGGCCGAGCGGCCCGGCGAGGTGCTGGTCCAGACGCATGATCCTTCCCACCCGGTGCTGGTCCGGCTGCTCTCGGAGGGGTACGCGGCGGTGATGGCGGCCGAACTCGAGGAGCGCGAGCGCGCCGAGCTGCCGCCCACGCGCTTCGCCGCGCTGGTACGCGCCGATGCCCCGGAAACCGCGGCGGTGCGTGATTTTCTCGCCGGTCTGGCCGGCATGCTGCGCGAGGCCTACGGCGAGGAACTGGCCATCTGGGGGCCGGTCCCGGCCCCCATGGGGCGCCGGGCGGGTCGCTACCGTTACCAGCTCCTGCTGCTCTCGCGCGTGCGCAGTGTCTTGCACCGGGCGCTGTGGCACGCCGACGAGGCGGTGGGATCACGACGGCCGGGGCAGCGGATCCGCTGGTCGATCGACGTGGACCCGGTCGAACTGGCCTGAGGCAGGCCGGATTGGAGCCGGGCTCGTCTCCCCCGTGTCACAGCGTATAGACTTGGATGAAGAGATGCGGTGCCTTGGGGTGTCGCCTGCTGATTCACCGTGAACGGAGACTCGACGTGAAAAAGATCGAAGCGATCATCAAGCCTTTTCGACTGGACGACGTGCGTACGGCACTGATGGACTTGGGCATCAATGGCCTAACGGCCACCGAGGTCAAGGGTTTCGGCCGACAAAAGGGGCACACAGAGCTTTACCGGGGCGCCGAGTACGTGGTCGACTTTCTGCCCAAGGTCAAGCTGGAGGTGGTCATCGCCTCCGACCAGGAGGACGCCGTGGTCGATGCCATCGTCAAGGCGGCCTACTCGGGAAAGATCGGCGACGGCAAGATCTTCGTCTCCCCCGTGGAACGGGCGGTGCGCATCCGCACCAGCGAGGAGAATGAGGACGCGCTCTGAGCCGAGGGTCTTACTCGAGGATGCGCTCGAGCCGGTAGGGCACGGGGTCCACCGGCGGTTCCCGTCCGGCCACCAGGTCGGCCAGCACCGCGGCGGTCGCCGGTGCCATGGCCAGCCCGTTGCGGTACCCGCCCGTGTTCGCCCACAGCCCGCGGATGTGCGGGTGGGCGCCGAGGATGGGCACCTCGTCGGCCGATCCCGGTCGGAGCCCGGCCCAGCGGTGTGTGACTTCCGCCTCGGCGAGAGGCGGATGCATCTCGATCGCGTGCCGGTGCAACGCTTTCTGGGCTGACGGGATCACGCTCTTGTCGAAGCCGGCGTGCTCGACGGTGGAGCCGACGATGACCGCGCCATCGAGGCGCGGGATCAGGTAGGTGCCCCGTTCCATCAGGATGCCGGGCAGGCCGGGCGCTGCATCGGGTGCGAGTCGAAGCATCTGGCCCCGGACGGGGAAGATGCTCTCCGGCCCTGCGTCGGGGATCAGATGACGACTCCAGGCCCCGGCCGCGATCACGACCGCCCCGGCCCGGATGGGGCCGTTCGGGGTCGCCACGGCAGTCACCCGGCCGCCCTCGACGATCACCTCATCGCAGGGCAGGTTGCCGCGCACCTCGATGCCCTCGGCCGCCGCCGTTTCCAGCAGGGCGCGCAGCAGTCGGGGGTTTCTGACATTGGCGACGTCCGGCAGCGAGATCGCGGGGCCGTTTGCCCCGGGGCGGCCATGCCACTCGTGGCGGATACCGAAGCGTGTCAGCTGGCGACCGATTTCTGCAACACCCTCGCCTTCGCTGGTGGGGTCCAGGATGCGCATGCCGCTGACGAAGCGTTCCGGGTCGGTTTCGGCCCGCAGGGACTCGATCAGATCCGGGTAGCGGCGCATGCCCAGCGTGGCCAGTTCCAGTACCGGGTCGGGGTAGCGCCAGGCGTACAGCGGGCAGAGAATGCCACCACCCGCCCACGAGGCCTCTCGGCCGGGCGGGCCCTGGTCGATGACAGTGACCTGCGCGCCTTCCCGGCGAAGGGCGAGTGCGGAAGTCAGGCCGGCGACGCCTGCGCCGACGACGAGGATGTCGGGGGTGGTCGGATTCACGGCTCGATCCTGACGCGTCGGCGGCCGGTGGGCAAGTGGTGCGCCAGGTGGAACCCGGGGATCAACGTGCCGTGGCGGTCGCCGGCGCGGCTGGGGAAACTGGAGCGGGTGAAGGGAATCGAACCCTCGTCTTAAGCTTGGGAAGCTTCTGCTCTACCATTGAGCTACACCCGCGCACGAGCCCGCATTATCACGGGCTCTCCGAGGAAACGCAAGGTCCCGGGGGACCGGATCAGTCCAGCGGTGGCAGTCCGGTTTCGTCCGACGAGTCGGACTTGATGCCGCTGGAGTCGGCCGCGGCGGCCTTGAGTTCGTCCTGTCCCCCGCCGAAGCTCATCAGCCATTCCATGTTGGTGCGGCTGTCGGCGTTCGCCAGTGCCTCTTCGCGGGTGATGAGATCCTTCTTGTACAACTGCAGGATGGACATGTCGAAGGTCATGGTGCCGGTGCCGGACGAGACGTTCTTCTCCATCGACTCCTTGATGGCGTCCACTTCGCCGCGCTTGATCAGGTCGGAAACCAGCGGCGTGTTGACCATGATCTCCACGGCCGGCAGGCGGCGGCCGTCGTTGCCGATGATCAGCCGCTGAGAAATGATCGCCTTGAGGTTGAGCGACAGGTCCATCAGCAACTGGTCGCGGGCCTCCGACGGGAAGAAGCGGATGATGCGGTCCAGTGCCTGGTTGGCGTTGGTGGCGTGCAGCGTGCTGATGCAGAGATGGCCGGTATCGGCATAGGCCAGTGCGTGCTCCATCGTGGCCCGGTCACGCACCTCGCCGATCATGATCACGTCGGGCGCCTCGCGCAGGGCCTCCTTGAGTGCCGCGGCGTAGCTGCGAGTGTCAACCCCGACCTCTCGCTGGTTGACGACCGAGCTGCGGTGCTTGAAGGCGAATTCCATCGGGTCCTCGATGGTGAGGATGTGCCCGGGGCGTGCCTCCGCCCGGTAGTCGATCATGGCCGCGAGCGTGGTCGACTTGCCCGAGCCGGTTGCCCCGACCACCAAAATCAGGCCGCGCCGTTCGGTGACCAGTTCCTCGATCACCAGCGGGAGGTTGAGGTCCGCTGCCCGGGGGATTTCTTCCTGGATGTAGCGGATCACCAGTGCCCACTCGCCGCGCTGCATGAACACGTTCATCCGGAACCGGCCGATCCCGGGGCGGGACAGGGCCACGTTGAGTTCGAGGTTCTCGAGGAAGTCGTCTACCTGTTGCTGGCTGAGTACCGAGCGAGCCAGTTTCTCGACGTGGCCGCTGCGCAGGCGGTCCTTGCCGATAAAACGCATCTCGCCCTGGATCTTGATCGCCGGAGTGGTGCCGGTACTGAAGTACAGGTCGGAGCCGTCCTTGTCGGACAGCAGCTTGAGATACGGTTCGAGGCTCAGTTCGCTCATGAATCGGGAATCCTTTCAGGGGTGACCGCCTGCCGGGCAGGCGGTGCAGTTCACTCGTCGGATTCGACCCGCAGGTCTTCCGACGCGTCGTCGTCTCGGCTCTTGGGCAGGCCGCGCTTGCTGTCGAGCTTGATGCGCAGGCGCAGGTCGTTGACCGAGTCGGCCTTGCTGATCGCCTCGTCGTAGTCGACCTGGCCGGACTCGTAGAGATCGAACAGCGACTGGTCGAAGGTCTGCATGCCCATTTCGCGGGAGCGTTTCATCACTTCCTTGATCTCCGAGACATCGCCCTTGAAGATCAGGTCGCCGATCAGCGGCGTGTTGAGGAGAATCTCGACGGCCGGGACCCGTCCCTCGCCGTCGGCCCGGCGCAGCAGTCGCTGGGAGACCACCCCCTTTAGGTTGAGCGACAGGTCCATCAGCAGTTGCTGGCGACGCTCTTCCGGGAAGAAGTTGATGATCCGGTCGAGGGCCTGGTTGGTGTTGTTCGCGTGCAGCGTCGACAGGCAGAGGTGGCCGGTTTCCGCAAATGCAATGGCATGATCCATGGTCTCGCGGTCGCGGATCTCGCCGATCAGGATCACGTCGGGGGCCTGGCGCAGCGTGTTCTTCAGCGCCGCGGCGAAGGAGTCGGTGTCCACGCCGACCTCCCGCTGGGTGACCAGGCAGCCCTTGTGCTTGTGCACGAACTCGATCGGATCCTCGACGGTGACGATGTGTCCGCGCGAGTTCTCGTTGCGGTGGTCGAGCATCGCGGCCAGCGAGGTGGACTTGCCCGAACTGGTTGCGCCGACGAAGATCACCAGGCCGCGGGCGGTCATGGCGATGTCGCCCAGCACCGGCGGCAGCTTGAGTTCATCGAAGCTGGGGATTTCCGAGCGGATCATCCGCAGTACCATCCCCTCGGAGCCGCGCTGCAGAAAGGCGTTGACCCGGAAGCGCGCCACGCCCGGCAGGGAGATGGCGAAGTTCGCCTCGTGGGTCTCCTCGAAGTGGGCGACCTGCTTGTCCGTCATGATCGACCGGACCAGCATCTGCGTGTTCTCCACCGAGAGCTTCTGGTCGGTCAGGTGGACGACCTTGCCGTCGACCTTGGCCGAGGGCGGGGCACCCACGGTGACGAACAGGTCGGAGGCGTTGCGATCCACGACCCGTTTGAGCAGGGCCTGTACGTAGTTTGCTGCTTGTTGGCGATCCATCGTCTCGTTCTCGGCTTGCGCGGTCGGAGGCGACCCGGGATCGGGCCGCGCCACGGCTTACATGAAGTCGTTCTTGTTCTTCGCCCTGGCGCGGGCGAGGGCCTTGGACACCACGCCGCGGTTGACCAGGTTCTTGAGGTTCTGGTCGAGGGTCTGCATGCCCTGGGCCTGACCGGTCTGAATGGCGGAATACATCTGCGCCACCTTGTTCTCGCGGATGAGGTTGCGCACCGCCGGGGTGCCCAGCATGATCTCGTGGGCGGCGACCCGGCCACCGCTGATCTTCTTGAGCAGGGTTTGCGAGATGACCGCGCGCAGGGACTCGGACAGCATCGCGCGGACCATGTCCTTCTCCGCGGAGGGGAAGACGTCGATGATCCGGTCGATGGTCTTGGCCGCGGAGTTGGTGTGCAGTGTGCCGAAGACCAGGTGGCCGGTTTCCGCGGCGGTCAGCGCCAGGCGGATGGTCTCCAGGTCCCGCAGCTCGCCTACCAGCACCACGTCCGGGTCTTCGCGCAGGGCCGAACGCAGTGCGGCACTGAAGCTGTGCGTGTCACGGTGGACTTCCCGCTGGTTGAGCAGACACTTCTTCGACTCGTGCACGAACTCGATCGGGTCCTCGACCGTCAGGATATGGTCGTTGCGATTGTCGTTGATGTAGTCGATCATCGCCGCGAGCGTGGTCGACTTGCCCGAGCCGGTCGGGCCGGTCACCAGCACGATGCCGTTGGGATAGTCGCAGAGGTCCTTGAATACCGCCGGAGCGTCGAGCTGCTCGAGGGTCAGGACCTTGCTGGGGATCGTGCGGAACACGGCACTCGCGCCGCGGTTCTGGTTGAAGGCGTTGACACGGAAGCGCGCGTGGCCGCGCAGTTCGAAGGAGAAGTCGACCTCGAGGTTGTCCTCGTACTCCTTGCGCTGCCGGTCGTTCATGATGTCGTACACCATGGAATGGACCTGCTTGTGGTCCATTACCGGCACGTTGACCTTGCGGATGTCGCCGTCGATGCGCACACGGGGCTGTTCGCCCGCCGACAGGTGGAGGTCGGACGCACCGTTCTTGACGGTGAACATCAGGAGGGAATCGATATCTCGGGATTCGGCCATGCGTTTGTCCTTTCGGGGCAGCGCGTCCCCGTATCCAAGTCCATTGTTGATGCCGTCCGCAGGCCGGGAAAAGCCGTTGTGGCGCGGTGCGGCCCGATGCTGTCCGAACAAGGTAAAACGAACGCGAGCAAGGTGCAAGATGGGAAATCAAGAAAGCGCATACCGCGGTATCGTCGAGCGGATCCATGCAGCCGAGGCAGAGCGCGAGGCCCGCACGGGGGAATCCCGCCCGGTGCGTCTGGTGGCGGTCAGCAAGCGAAAGCCGGTCGAGGCGATCGCGGCGCTGGCCGACCTGGGGCAGAGGGACTTCGGCGAGAACTATCTCCAGGAGGCCGTGGAGAAACAGGATGCATTGCCGGACCGTGATCTGGTCTGGCATTTCATCGGCCCGATCCAGTCGAACAAGACCCGGCTGATCGCCGAGCGGTTCGACTGGGTGCACAGCGTCGACCGGGTCAAGCTGGTGCGGCGCCTGGGCGAGCAGCGCGATCCGGCGATGCCACCACTCAACGTGCTGGTCCAGGTGAATGTCGACGGCGAGGAAACGAAATCCGGCGTGGCACCCGGGGCGCTCCCCGAGCTGGTGGCGGCCTTCGACGACCAGCCTGCGCTCTGCCTGCGTGGCCTGATGTGTATCCCTCGACCGGGTAACAGCGATGCCTTCCGCCGTCTGGCGGAGCTCAATGCCTCGCTGTCCCGGCCCCTGCCGGATCTGTCCATGGGCATGAGCGGCGATTTCGAGCACGCCATCGCCGAGGGGGCGACCATCGTGCGGATCGGCACGGCGCTGTTCGGCGCCCGGGACTGATCTTCGGGTCCCCGACGGCCGCAATGCGCCATGGATTCGTGTTATTTTGAAGGCCGGTTTTCAACGGTCCGGGCGTTGCAGCCGCTTCCGTGATTCCCGGGCCTCCACTTCCAGACAGACGGCAGGTGACATAATGAACGCCTCGCGAATTGCCTTTATCGGTGGCGGCAACATGGCCGCCGCGCTGATCGGCGGTCTGCTGCAGGATGCGCCGTCCGGATCGGGGCCCTCGATCGTGGTCGCCGATCCCAGCGAGGAGCGCCGCCGGACCCTGGCCTCGCGGCTGGAGGTCGAGACCACCGGGGACAATCACGCGGCCCTGCGGGGGGCGCAGCTGGTGGTGCTGGCGGTCAAGCCGCAGATGATGCGCGAGGTCGCCGAGGATCTCGCCCCCGGGCTGGCGGCCGGCCAGTTGGTGATATCGATCGCCGCCGGCATTCCGGTGGGTGCGTTGCAGGGCTGGCTGGGCGGTCATCGAGCCGTGGTTCGGGCCATGCCCAACACCCCGTCGATGGTCGGCTGCGGCGCGGCCGGTCTGTTCGCCGCCGAGGCGGTCAGCGACGAGCAGCGCAGTGACGCCGAATCGCTGATGCGTGCCGTGGGCGTAGTCCAGTGGCTCGACGAGGAGTCGCAGATCGACGAGGTCACGGCCCTGTCCGGCAGTGGTCCGGCCTACGTCTTCTACCTGATGGAGTCCATGCAGGCGGCCGCCGAGGAGCTCGGCATGCAGCCGGCCGACGCCCGGTTGCTGACGCTGGAGACCGTCTTCGGCGCCGCGAAGCTCGCGCTGGCCGCCGACGAGTCGCCCGCCGAACTGCGTGCAAGGGTGACCTCGCCGGGCGGCACCACCGAGCGGGCCATCCGCGAACTGGACGCGGCCGGGGTGCGCGAGGCCTTCGCCCGGGCGGTACGTGCCTCCCGCGACCGCAGCCGCGAGCTGGCCGCGCAGATCGGCGAGGGCGAGCGATGAGCGGGAGTTACGGAGACCCGGCCGTCTTTCTCGTCCGGATCCTGTTCGAGCTGGTGGCCTTCGTCGCCTTCGCGCGTTACTTCCTGCAGCTGTTTCGCGCGAACTTCTTCAACCCGGTCACGCAGGCGATCGTCAAGATCACCGACCCGGTGCTCGGTCCGCTGCGCAGCGTGATCCGCCCGGTCGGGCGGCACGATCTCGCCTCGCTGCTGTTCGCGGTGCTGATGGTGTTTCTGATGGTCTGGGCGATCACCGCCATGCGCGGGGTGGGGCTGTCGGGGGCGGGACTGTTCCTCGGCACGATCTACTTCGCCTTCCTGACGGTGACCAACCTGTTCTTCTGGACGATCCTGTTGCGGGCCGTGGCGTCTTGGCTGGGCAACGATCGCTCGCCGGGCGTGGCCTTCCTGTCCGACCTGACCGACCCGGTGGTCGATCCGGTGCGTCGCGTGATCCCGCCGCTCGGCGGGATCGACCTGTCGCCGCTGGCGGTGCTGTTGATCATCCAGGTGCTGCAGATGGTGGTCGGCAACCTGCTGATGGGCTGATACGAGAGAGGGGCCGATGACCGATTCCGCCAAGTCGAACAACCCGACCCAGCAGCCCGGCTCGGTGGGGCTGGTCGAGCCGCAGACGGCGCACATCGACACGCCGCTGCTGCTCGACTGCGGTCGGCGGATCGATGCCTACGACCTGATCTACGAGACCTACGGCGAGCTCAACGAGCGCGGCGACAACGCCGTGCTTATCTGTCACGCCCTGTCCGGCGATCATCACGCCGCCGGAAGGCATCGCCCCGAGGACCGCAAGCCGGGCTGGTGGGACACCGCCATTGGCCCGGGAAAGCCGATCGACACCGAGCGCTTCTTCGTCGTCTGCGTGAACAACCTGGGCGGCTGTAAGGGGTCGACCGGTCCGCTCTCCGAGAACCCGGAGACCGGCCGGCCCTACGGTCCGGACTTTCCCATCATTACCGTGCGCGACTGGGTCAACAGCCAGCACGCGTTGATGCGTCATCTGGGACTGGACCACTGGGCGGCCGTCGTCGGCGGCAGCCTGGGCGGCATGCAGGTGATGCAGTGGTCGATCAGCTACCCGGAGGCGGTTGGGCACGCCGCGGTGATCGCCGCCGCGCCCAAGCTCTCCGCGCAGAACATCGGCTTCAACGAGGTCGCCCGGCAGGCGATCATCACCGATCCGGATTTCCACGACGGGCGCTATGCCGAGCACGGCGTCAAGCCAAGGCGCGGGCTGATGCTCGCACGCATGCTGGGGCACATCACCTACCTTTCCGACGACGCCATGCGGGCCAAGTTCGGCCGTGAACTGCGTTCGGGGACGATCCAGTTCGGCTTCGACGTGGAGTTCCAGGTCGAGTCCTACCTGCGCTACCAGGGCACCAGCTTCGTCGACCGCTTCGACGCCAACACCTACCTGCTGATGACCAAGGCGCTGGACTACTTCGACCCGGCTGCCGAGGCCGACGACGATCTGGCCACCGCGCTGGCGCCGGCGACCGCCCGCTTCCTGGTGGTGTCGTTCACCTCCGACTGGCGGTTTTCGCCGGCCCGCTCGCGGGAGATCGTCCGGGCCCTGCTCGCCTCGGGCAAGTCGGTGTCCTATGCCGAGGTCGAGGCGCACCAGGGGCACGACGCCTTCCTGATGCCGATCCCCTACTACCACCAGGTATTGCGCGGCTGGTTCGACAACGTCCACCGGCGGCTCACCGAGGAGGCAGGCGCATGAACCGTCCCGACTGGGATATCGTCACCGGCTGGATTCGCGAGCAAACCCGCGTGCTCGATCTGGGTTGCGGCGACGGGGCACTGCTGCGTCACCTGATCGCTAGGCGCGGCGTGACGGGGGTCGGCATGGAGGTCGACGACGAGCGTCTCGCCCGCGGGGTGTCCGCCGACCTGAACGTGATCCAGGCCGACCTGGACGACGGCATCCGTGACTGGTTCGGCGAGAACAGCTTCGACTACGTCCTGGTCAGCCAGACCATCCAGGCGATCCGACATCCCGAGCGGTTGCTCGACGAGATGCTGGCAATCGCCTCGGAGGGGATCGTCACCTTTCCCAACATGGGCTACTGGCGCAACCGCTGGCAGCTGGGGGTGCAGGGCATGATGCCGACGACCAAGGCGCTGCCCAACCCCTGGTACAACACGCCCAACATCCACCTGTGCACGCTGCGCGATTTCGAGTCCCTCTGCGAGGGGCTGGGCATCGAGATCCTCGACCGGGCGGTGGTCGACCAGGACCGCCAGAGCTCCGCCCTGCTGCGGGCACTGCCCAACTGGTTCGGCGAACACGCCATCTACCGCATCCGCAAGCGGGTGCGGTAGAAGCCTCTGCGCGAAGCGGGTCGTCGCCGGTAAGGCATGCCTGCCCCGAGGGCCATCGAGGAAATGCCGAGACCGGCCGGCGCGGACCTCCCCGCACGCCATCCGGGATGGCTTCGTGCAGAGTTTCGCTAACGCCTTCCTTCCTTCACGGCGCGGTGCACGGTGTAGGTCTTGCCCTGCTTGACCTTCTCGTAGTTGCCGAACTGCTCGGTCATGGTCCGCTTGAAGTACTGGCGCAGGCCGTTGATCGACACGAACCACACCTCCCCGCCGGGATTCAGTCCCCGCCAGGTATCGAACAGCATCAGTTGCCACATCTCCTTGCCTACCTTGGCCGGGACGTTGGAGTACAGCCGGTCGAAGCGCTGGCCGTCGATGGCGGACAGGCCGTTCGACAGTCTCGCATCGGCGTTCTCCACGCGGTTGCGGCCGATGTTGCCGGCGGCGTAGTCCACCGCGACGAAGTCCTTGTCCAGCAGGATCGTGCGGCTGGCCGGGCAGGCGTTCGCCATGGCGATGCCGATGGGGCCGTAGCCGCAACCGAGGTCGACGATGGTGCTGCCGGCCGGCGGCACCGGGCTGTGTTCGAGCAGCAGGCGCGTGCCCGCGTCAATCTCCCGGGGCGAGAACAACCCCCAGGTGGAATGCAGGACCAGTGGCCGCTCGAGCAGCCGGCATTCGATTACCTGGTCGCGCCGCAGCGTCGCGATGTCCTTCGGTTCCTTCATGCGGAGTGATCCTCCTCGGCGCTGGCGGTCCGTTCGGCGGCTTTTCGGCACTGGCGGCACAGCCCCCGCAGTTCGATGACCTCGGAGCGGACCGCGAAGCCCGAGCCGGCGGCCAGCCTGTCGAGTTCGGCATGGACGCGGTCGCTGCTGCGTTCCTCGATGTCGCCGCACTGATTGCAGATCAGCAGGATGGCGTGATGCGGATCCTGCGGATGGGCGCAACCGATGAAGGCGTTGAGGCTTTCGATGCGATGGATCAGCCCCTGGGAGAGCAGGAAGTCGAGAGCCCGGTAGACCGTGGGCGGCTTGACCTGGTCGCCGTGGCGCGAGAGGCGCTCGATCAGGTCGTAGGCCTTGGTCGCTTCGTGGCTGGCCCAGACTTCCTCGAGCACCTGGCGTCGAATCGGGGTCAGCCGGGCGCCGGCCTCCCGGCAGATCGTCTCCGCGCGGGCAAGCGCGGCGGTGATGCACTGATGGTGGTCGTGGGTGGCGCAGGTCATCGAGAGTTCCGCAAGGGTCGTGGATGGGTCATGGTAGCGTGTTTGTCCCCCTGGCCGGACGTCGGTTCCCTGGTCATATGGAATTAATATGATGCATAAATAATACTGACCTGCGACGCGTTGTAATTTCCGGGGGCGGGCATCATTATTCAGAAGACACTAATAGACAAACGGCCACGAGCGATTCCCGGTCTGCCCGAAACGGGCGGGCCCGGTGTCGGTGGTGGTCGTGCTATCGGGAGGAGTGAGCATGGAGTCCAACGACCAGTTCCTGGCGACGCGGCGTCGCTTTCTGCGCAATCTGGGCGTGACCGCGGGGCTTGCCGCCGTTCCCCTGTCGTGGTCATCCCGCGTGTTCGCCGAGGAGGAGTTGGTGGTCGAGGGGCCACCGATGCCGGATATCCCGGCCACCGAGCTGACCGACAACGTCTACTGCATTGTCTCTCCCTGGGGTTTCCCCACGGTCGAGAACCAGGGGATGATGAGCAACGTCACCTTCGTGATCACCGAGAAGGGCGTGGTGGTCATCGATACCGGCGCCTCGCTGCAGATCGGCGAGATGGCTTTGCGGCAGATCCGCAAGTTCACCGACAAGCCGGTGGTGGCCATCTTCAACACGCACTACCACGGTGATCACTGGCTGGGTAATCACGCCTTCGTCCGCGAGAACCCGGACGTTGCCATCTACGCCCACGAGAAGACCGCCTCGGCCATCCGCACCAACCAGGGTGACTTCTGGAAGAGCCTGATGGAGCGTTCCACCGACAACGCCATCGCCGGCACGGTGGTCACGCCGCCCAACAAGGTGGCCGGCCACGGCGACGAGTTCGACTTCGGTGACGTTACCATGCGCGTGCACTTCTACGGCACCGCGCACACCCCGTCGGACATCAGCATCGAGCTGGTCGAGAAGCGCATCGTTCACGTTGGCGACATCGCGATGAACAATCGCATCGCCTTCATGGACGACGGCAGCTTCCTGGGTACCTTCAAGAACTTCGATGCCCTCGAGAAGGCCGTGCCGGACGCCTACTGGGTCCCGGCACACGGTTTCCCGGCCAATGACCTGATCGAGCACAACCGCATTCTCTTCCAGGGCATCTACGAGTCTGCCGAAAAGGCCGTCAACGACATGGCCAGCCCGAGCGAGGTCAAGGACTACGTGCTGGCAGACGAGCGCGTGCAGCGGTATGCGCATGTTGTTGACGGCTTCGACGAAAACATCGGCAAGTACGCCTCGCTGGCGTATCTCGAGGCCGAAGCCGCCGCCTTCTAGGCGGGATCTGGATGCATGGACCGGGCGCCGTGAGGTGCCCGGTCGATTTTTGTCTGCCGGCCGGCAGGAAGTCGCCGGTCCCGGCTGGAGTTTGACTTGATCGCTTTTCCAGGAGGTTCAGCAGGGAAATGTCTTGCCAAGTAAGGCCGTTATGGCCGCCGTTCGTCGCCGGGATCGTGCTCGGCCTGGTCGTGCTTCTCACGTTCATTCTGGTCGGTAACGGCATGGGCTCCTCCGGTGCCTTTGCCCGCCTGGCCACCGAGATCGGCCTGTGGGTCGCGCCGGAGGCCACCCGCGAGAACGGCTACCTCGGTGGCATGGCGCAAGGCACCCCACTGGCCGCCTGGATCGTGATGGCGGTGGTCGGTGTCTTCATCGGCGCCATTCTCGCCTCGATCTCCTCGGGCCGCTTCCGCGTGAAGGTCGATCGCGGTTCCGGCCGCATCGGTGTGGCGCCGCGCCTGCTGCTCGCCCTGGGTGGCGGCCTGCTGGCCGGCTTCGGTTCCCGCCTCGCCGCCGGCTGCACCAGTGGTGTGGGCCTTTCCAACACGGCCATGCTGGGTGTGGCCGGATTTGTCTTCCTGATCGCCTTCTTCGTGGTCGGGATCCTGGTCAGTCTCGTGATGCGGAGGGTCTGGTAATGGATTACGGAACCGCGGGAACCGCGCTTGCCACCGGCATCCTGTTCGGCTTCGTGCTGGAACAGGCCGGTTTCGGCTCGCCCTGCAAGCTCACGGCCCAGTTCCGCCTGACGGACTGGTCGGTATTCAAGGTCATGTTCACGGCGATCATCGTCGCGGCCGTGGGCATCCTGCTGCTGCAGGTAAACAACACCTTCGGCTCGCAGGGCTTCTACGTCGCGGAGATGTACCTCTGGGGCACGGTGCTCGGTGGCGTGCTCATCGGGGCCGGCTTCGCCATCGGCGGCTATTGCCCGGGCACCTCCGTGGTGGGCCTGGGCAGCGGGCGTATCGATGGTCTGATCTTTATGCTCGGCATGGTCGTCGGTGTCTGGGCGTTCGCCGGCGTGTACGACTCCAGCGTCATCCAGGCCATCGTCACCAGCGATCCGGTGGAGGCCCGTACGGTGAGTGAGCTGTTCGGTGTTTCGCCGTGGCTGGTCGTGGTCGCCATGGTGCTGATGCTCCTGGGTGGTTTCCTGGTCGGCCGGACGCTCGAAAAGCGCAGCCACGGCGTCTACTCGGCCGAGGACATCACCCAGGGGCACGACCCGGCCCACGAGGACGATCTGGGACGCGAGCTGGCCAGCGAGGCCAGGGCGTCGGAAACTCAAGCGGCCCGGGACTGATTGCCCCGGCCCTGACCCGTCAAGAACGAGCAGAGGTAATCCGATGGATACCAAGAAGATCTCTCAGCGAGCCCGCGCCCGGCGGGCGCTCCGGGCCTCCATCCCGGCGATGGCGCTGACGGTCGGCGCCTCCATGGCGGCCACCACGGCCATCCCGTTTACCGCGGCACATGCCCGCGGCGGCAATCCCTGTGCCCCGTCAGCCCGCGGCGGTAATCCCTGTGCGCCGTCGTCTCGCGGTGGCAATCCCTGTGCGCCGTCGTCTCGCGGTGGCAATCCCTGCGCGCCGTCGTCTCGCGGTGGCAATCCCTGTGCGCCGTCGTCTCGCGGTGGCAATCCCTG
>JBNJFM010000010.1:37545-59901 GCA_051746865.1 Pseudomonadota bacterium
CAATCCCTGTGCGCCGTCGTCTCGCGGTGGCAATCCCTGCGCGCCGTCGTCTCGCGGTGGCAATCCCTGTGCGCCGTCGTCTCGCGGTGGCAATCCCTGCGCGCCGTCGTCTCGCGGTGGCAATCCCTGCGCGCCGTCGTCTCGCGGTGGCAATCCCTGTGCGCCGTCGTCTCGCGGTGGCAATCCCTGTGCGCCGTCGTCTCGTGGTGGCAATCCCTGCGGGCCGGCCCGTCAGTAACCGGAACCGGACAGGACCGGGTTGTCGCGCTGCATGATCGGAATGTCGCAAGCACTCGATCGGATCGACCGGGGCGAGTTGCCGGTCGACTGGGTGGATGCGGCCTTCGCGGCCATGGACGAATGGTCCGCCATCCAGCGGGCGCTGGTCGCCGACGGCCAGACGATACTGACCGAGCTGTTTCGCGATCACGCCGACAACGGCTTCGGTTACTGGGAGCACTTTCCGGCCGACGACGCCCTGGATGCCCAGAGCGGGGCACGGTTCTACTACCACGCCCATGACCCGGCGGAATGGTCCCGGGACGAGCACGGGCATTTTCACCTGTTTCTCCCCGCCGAGACCGACGTCGGCTTTGCCCACGTGGTGGCCGTGTCCATGACCCCCGACGGGATGCCGCAGCGCCTGTTCACCACCAACGAATGGGTGACCGGAGAGAAGCTGCTGCCGGCGTATGCCCTGCTCGCATCGTTGCCGGGTGGGTTCGAGATCAACCGTTCCCGGCCTTCCTGGCTGGTCGGACGCTGGCTGGGTGCCTTGGTAGCGCTGGCAATGCCGCTGATCGAGCCTCTGCTTGCTGCCCGGGACGAGGCGCTCACCGGAGAAGGGGGCGTCTGGCCTGCATCGGCCGTGACGGAGGATCGGGGTTGCCATGTCCTGAGCGAGTGCGAGCTGGACATTCGGTCGCTCGTGTCGGCCTGGGAGCGGCGCGCCGCGGCCCTGGTCCCGTAGGCCCCGAACACATTTTCAGACTCGTCCATGCGGGACGAGCATTACCAGGCGCCAGTTTGACGCCGACATTGTTGTACGAAGAAGGAGTTGAATCGTATGAACGTCAGGAAGTATCTCGCTGTATCCGCCGGGGCGGTCGCCCTGGCCGTCGCCCAGAGTGCCGCGGCCGTCGACGCGCCCGGTGCGGTGGTCGATCCCGAGTGGCTGAACGATCACCTCGACGAGGTGACCGTGCTGCAGGTTGCCGGGTCCAAGCGAGCCTACGGCATGGCGCCGAAGTACGAGACCGTCGAAGGGAAGAAGGTGGTTTCCGTGGTTGCCGGCCACGTGCCGGGCGCGGCCTGGGTCGACTGGGGCGCCGTGCGCGTCGAGCGCGAGCTCGACGGCAAGAAGGTTGCCAAGGTCATCCCGGCCAAGGCAGATTTCGAGAAGTTCGTTCAGGACCTTGGCGTCGACCAGGACGACACGGTCGTCATCGTGCCGGCCGGTCTGAGCGCTTCCGACTTTACCCATGCCACCCGCCTATATTGGCAGATGAAGTACTACGGCCACGACGACATGGCCGTGCTCGACGGTGGCCTGGCGAACTGGCTGGCGGCCGGCTACGACGCCGAGACCGGGCAGCCGGGCCAGATCGAGGCTGGTGACTGGAAGGCGACCGACGAGCGCGACGAAATCCTGGCGACCTATGCCGAGGTCAAGGATGCAGTCGAGGACCCGGGCAGCATGCAGCTGGTCGACGCACGTCCTGCCAACCAGTACACCGGCGTGTTCGCCAAGGCTCCCGCAGTCGCCGGTCATCTGCCGGGTGCGGTGAACGTGGGGCCCTCGCTGCTGACCCGTGCCGACGGTGCCGCGGCGAATTTCCTGCCGGGTTACGAGTCCCTGTTCGACTTTCAGGGCGTCGACACCGGCAAGCCGATGATCACCTACTGCAACTCCGGCAACCTGGCTTCGGGGTTTTGGTTCGTGGCCAGCGAGATCGTCGGCGCCGACGCCGCCCTCTACGACGCGTCGATGAAGGAATACTCGCAGTACGTCGACGACGGCGCCACTACCGTCAACCCGGCGAAGGTCTACTGATCCGCACGGGCGGGACAGACAAGTGAGAAGACCAGGCCCCGCCATCGGCGGGGCTTTTTCGTGGCGGGGGAATGCCCCGGCAAGCGACCGGGTTGGCGGCTACACTCGAGGACAGGTCAAACGACATCAGCCAAGGAGGTTCGGCCTATGAACAAGACTTGGGTAGTGGTTGCCGATGCGGCAAGAGCCCGGCTCCTCGAGGTGAAAGACAACCCCGGGGCCTATCTCGGCAGCGAGGCGTTTCCCTCCAGCCAGCCCGCACCGAAAGGCGAGCTCAGGGAAGCCGAGACGTTGTCCAACTCGACGGCACGGCTTTCCGACGGGGACGTCGAATCCGATCGACCGGGTTCCACCAGCGATCGCAAGGGAGAGGCCATGCACGCCTACGAGCCACCCAACAGCGTCAGGGACGTCGAGGCAAAGCGGTTCGCCCGCGAGATCGTCAAGCGGCTTGAGGAGCTGCGCAGCACGGGCAAGCTCGAACGGTTCTACCTGATGTCGGCGCCGGACTTTCTCGGCAAGCTCCGGGACGAGATGGGCAAGGGGTTGCAGCAAGCGCTGGTATCCGACGAGGCCCGTGACCTGTCCCGCCAGTCGCCGCAGGAAATCCGGTCCGCCTTGCCCGAGCGCCTGTAAAACGGCCGCTCACCCAGTCACCAACAACCCAACAACGGAGTCGGGGATGTTCCTGAAACGCAAAGACAACGACGACATGATCGAAATCCTGGATACCGAGGCGCTGGCGGATCCGGCCCAACCCAGCGTGGTGGGTCGCCAACACGCCGGTGAGGAGATGCAGGAAGAGGAAAACTTCGAGAAGGAAGACCTCGAGTTCCCGTCCGGCGAACCCCTGCCGCACTGCTGGATGGATCTGCACTGGCGGGACGACTGACCCGTCGCCTTGTCGTACCGGATATCGGGCCGCTTCCCCGGGGAGGCGGCCCGTTTCGTTGCCGGGTCAGGGCAAGGCCCAGAGAGTGATCGAGAGCAGCACGCCGGTGATCGCCGCCCCGATAAGGGGGAGCGTCATGATGCCGGCCATGGGCTCCCGGCGGGCCATTCGCCAGCCGCTTGCGACCAGGACGCCCAGCCAGGCGAGCGCGATCACCAGCCCCACTATGGGCATGTCGGCACGCAGGAGCAGGATCACGATCAGGGGCAGGACAAGCGACACCCCCAGCAGGCCCCGTTCCGAGGCAGGGTGCGGCGCGGTCGCGGCCGCCGCCCAGGCGAATGCCGCCCAGACGAGCAGGAAGGTGAATCCCATCGCGCCGGTCACGGGTGAGGCGGGTACGGTCCGGATCGAGTGCGTACCACCCGGCTGGATCCCGCCGCCCAGCCAGAGCAGGGCGACGGCAATCGCCAGGGAGGCGGTCATCCAGAAGACGAGGGCGCCGCGGTCGGCTTCGGGGGGGTGCATGGCTTTCCTCCTGCTCTTGTTGTGACCTGCTTGACGGTACAGCAAGAGTTCAGCAGTCGGTGGGGTTCTTGTCTATATTTGGTGGTGAGCGGCAGGGTAGGCCGCCCGGCTCCCGGCCCGGCCGTCGGGGGAACGGCAAGGAGGTGTGCGGTGCATGTACTCGTCACTGGTGGTGCCGGCTTCATCGGATCTCACTTGGTGGATTATCATCTCGAGCGTGGCGATCGCGTCCACGTGGTGGACAATCTCAGCACCGGTACGATCGACAACCTCGCCATAGCACTCGATCACTCGGATTTCCGCTTCTCCGAGGCGGACATCGTCACATGGAGCGAGTTGAGTGAGGCGGTGTGCTGGGCCGACCGCATCTATCATCTGGCTGCCGTCGTGGGCGTGTTCCGCGTGCTCGAGCGCCCCATCGACGTCATGGCAACGAACATCGCCGGTTGCGAGCGGCTCTTCCGGGCCGTGGACCGCTGCAACTGGCAACCCCAGGTGCTCATCGCCTCCAGTTCCGAGGTCTACGGCCCGCGCAGCGATCCCAACCTGCGCGAGGACATGGATCTCATCATCCAGTCCGAGGCCCCGCCCCGTTGGAACTACGCCATCAGCAAGCTGGCCGACGAGGCCTTCGCCCTGTCCTACGCCCGCACGCGCGGGATTCCGGTCACGGTCGCGCGCCTGTTCAACACCGTCGGTCCCCGACAGATCGGCCGCTACGGCATGGTGGTGCCGCGATTCGTCCGCCAAGCCCTGGCCGGAGAACCGCTGACGGTGTTCGGTGACGGCGAGCAGAGCCGCGCCTTCACGGACGTGCGCGACACGGTCATGATGCTCGACGAACTGGCGGATCGCGCCACCACCGACGGGGTGATCGTCAACGTCGGCAGCGACCAGCCCGTCACCATCAACCAGCTCGCCGAGCGGGTGATCGCGCGCGCCGATTCGGATTCGGACACCGCCCACATTCCCTACGACGTGGCCTACGGGCAGGAATACGTGGATATCCCGAAGCGCTGCCCGGACGTGACCCGGTTGCACGGACTGATCGCATACCGTCCGAAATGGACGCTGGACGCCACTCTGGATGACCTGATCGCCCGGAGCCGGCAGAACCCTGGACCTTCCTGAGGAGGGCGCATGGCAACCACCCCCTATTTCGTCCTGAGTCCGAGTGCCGTGCTGAGCATCATCGGGCTCATTCACGGCCCGGACCGGACCGACCCCACTCCGCCGGACGACTGGCGCGAGGCGGTGGTCGATGTCGTGATCCCGTCGCTCGACGAGCAGGCCAACGTCGTCCTTGCGCTGGAATCCGTGCGGCGACAGACCATGCAGCCGCGCAACATCATCCTGGTGGATGACGGCAGTACGGATCGTACGGTCGAGTATGCGCGGGCTTTCGCCGAGGGCCACGGCATGCCGCTGTCCGTGATCAAGCGGGCCCATCCCATCGGCAAGACACCCACGATCAAGCGTCAATCGCGCGAGTACGACGCCGACGTGGAGTTCATCCTCGATGCGGACACTTTCCTCGACTCGGACAATTACGTCGCCCGGGCGGTGGAAGAGCTATACAAGGGCGCCGGCATTGCCAGCGCCTGCGGCGTGATCCTGCCAACGCGGGAGCGCGATCGGCGGAAACGCATCAACGAGGCGGCCATCCGCGGCTTTCTGGAGAAGCACGAGGACGTCGATCTCCACCAGCCGCAGGGCAACTGGTGGCACCGCTTGAATCGCAGCCTGACCACTGTCTATCGCCAGCAGCTCTATACCTTCTTGCAGCGTTTCGTCTACGTCGGCCAGATGACCTTCTTCGGCAGCATCACCAATCCCGTCGGCTGTGCCGTGGCCTATCGGCGCAAGTACATCAAGGACCTGTTCGACAAGTACGAGCCGGTACTCGGTGACGATCTGACCAACTCCGAGGACATCTTCATCGGTTTCGCCCTGCTCAACGAGGGCTACCGAAACATCCAGCTGCAGGACGTCAGCGCCCACTCGATGGAGCCGGAGATGCGGGTGCTGCACAAGCAGATCTACCTGTGGTCCTCGTCCTTTTTGCAGAGTTGCTACTACTTCGACCAATTGTTGCGGAGTCCCTTCAAGGCCCTGCGACGGGCCCGCCGCCGCCATCGCGAGAAGCACGACCCGGAGGTGAAGAAGGTCGTGGCCCGCCGGAAGATCCGCGAGGCCTACCGGCAGCCGTTCGGCGAAGAACACACTCGAAAGCTGGGACGTCCGGCGGGGTGGATACCGTTCCTCGCCGGGCTGGAGAAGATCGCCTTCCCCACCGCCCTGCTTGTCATGATCCTGCTGCAATTGTGGGAGCCGCTGGCGGTGACCCTGGCAGCGGAGATGGTCATCTCGGTGAGCATCCTGACCTACGTCTCCAGGGGGCGACGCGTCAAGGCGTTCGCCCAGGGCATCCTGATGACCCCGATCCGCTACGCGAGTCTGCTGTTCGACCTGGTGACCATCGGTCGTTTCGCCACGGATCTCTGGATTACGGGGAACAGAAAATGGCACAAGTGATTTCCATACGGCAGGCAACGCTCGGGGCGTTGTTCGCGCTGTCTGCCACGGTAGTGGCGCCGTCGATTGCCGCGCCGGAGGTGCCGAAAGCCGCCGTGGCCGCGGAGATGCGCGAAGACTGGACGGCCGCCGAGGCGGTCTACCGCGAGGCCCTGGAGAGCGAGCCGGAACGGGTCGACCTGTGGCGTCGGCTTTCCGATGTGCTCGCCCGCGAGGGTCGGGCTGCAGAGGCCGCCGAGGCACTGGATGAAGCCGTCGCCGTGGTGCCCGATGATCCGGATCTGCGCATGACGGCCAGCGCCGCCTGGGCCCAGGCCGATCGTCCCGGACAGGCGCTGGAACACTGCCTGGCTGCCTCCGACCTGCGTCCGGATGACGTCTCGGTGCGCCGGACCTGTGCGCGCCAGGCCAACTGGGTGGGGGATTCTGCTGCCGTGGCGAGCCTGCGCCGGGAGGTGTACGCGATCACCGACGATCCCGCTGATCTCAAGGCCTATGCGGCGGCGCTGGGCGGGGCCGGCGAGCTCGATGCTTCCGTGGACCTGTACAAGGAGTATCTCGACGCCCATCCGGACGATGCCGAGGCCCTGCTGGAGTATGCCACCATCGAAACGTGGCGCGGAGCCTACGCCGATGCCGACGAGGCACTGGATCACTACCGCGATATGCATGGCGAGAATGACGATTGGGCCGCACGCAAGGCGCGGCTGCTTGCCTGGGCGCATCGGCCCGGTCAGGCCCGGCCGCTCAACGACCGCCTGCTGGAAGCCGATCCGGACAACTACGAGCATCTCTACACGCGCATGCTCATACTGCGTGACGAGGCGCGTCACAGCGAAGCGATCGCTGCGCTCGAGCCGCTCGAGCGGCTGCGTCCGGAGTCGGAGGACACCCACGATGCGGTTCGCAGCACGCACGCCTTCCTGCGCTCGAATGTCGGTATCGAGCTGGGCTACCGGGATGACGCGGACGACATCAGTTTGCGTCGACTGGCCGTCAAGGGCCGCTGGTCGCTGACCCCGGAGACCTACCTCTACGGTCGCCTGGAGCACCGCGATATCCGGGCCGAGGCCGGTGGCCCGTTCATCGGTGTCGAGGGCGACAGCAGCATCGACATCGAGCAGGGTCTCGTTGGCGCGCGGCACCGCATCAGTCCGCTGATCGAGGTCGGCGGTGAGGTCGGCACGGCCAGCATTGACGGTGGCGGTGGAGACGTGGGGTTGTATGGGCTGTTCGCCGACCTGCGTCCGCTCGACAATCTCCGGATCGATCTCTCGGCGACCCGTCGCATCTGGGACATCTCGCCCAAGTCCGCCTCGCTGGGGCTGGCGATGCGGGATCACCGCGCCCGCATTCAGTGGCAGCCGACGTTGCGCCATTTCGTCAATGCCGAGGTGGCCCATGGCCGGCTCAACGACGGCAATCGTCGCGACGAGCTGTTCGTCAATCCTTACCGGGCCATGCTCAGGACCGAGCGCTTCAACCTGGATCTGGGCGTCTCGGCGCACTGGCAGGATTACGACAAGGATCTCGACAACGGTTACTACGATCCGTCCAACTACCGGCGCTTTGCGTTGACCGCGGTGGGCTACTGGAAATTTTCCGACGACGACGGGCTGAACGTCTCGCTCAGCCCGGGTTGGCACACCGATGACAGCCTGTCCAAGTACGAGTTCGGCACGGATGTCTCGGTGGAGTTGATAAACGGTATCTACCGTGACTGGTACAGCCGGCTGGGCGCGTCCTACAGCGACCGCTCCCAGACCACCGGCCGCTATGACGCCTATTCGATCAACTGGGAACTGGTGCGCCGCTTCTGATGCCGCCGCCAGTGTCCGGCGGTGGCCCTTCGGGTGAAGGCAAGTCCATGATCTGGTAGAGTCGCGCCCTTGTCTGCAGGACTGCGCCGCCTTCCGGCATGCCCGCGAAGGCGTTCCCGCCGTTCGTCCGACTCGTCCTTACGAACTCGATTGCGCCACGCAATGGTCGCCTGCCGCCCGGTCTGTCGGGCGGGTGGCGTTCCCGTCGATGGCGGGAACGGGACATCGTGTCGTCATCGCGAAAGGCGAACATGGCGAGTCTGGCGGAACGGCGATCCTGTCGTATCCGAATCCGCTGGACAGAGAGTCACGATGAACTGGTACCGCATCAAGCAGGAATGGTTTTCCAACATCCGGGGGGACCTGCTCTCCGGGCTGGTCGTCGCCCTGGCACTGATTCCGGAGGCGATCGCCTTCTCGATCATCGCCGGCGTCGACCCCAAGGTGGGCCTGTACGCCTCGTTCGCCATCGCGGTGGTGATCGCGTTCACCGGCGGCCGGCCGGGGATGATCTCGGCGGCGACGGCGGCCACGGCGCTGCTGATGATCACCCTGGTCAAGGATCACGGGCTGGAGTACCTGCTGGCCGCCTCGATACTCGCCGGGGTGTTGCAGATCGCGGCGGGCTACATCCGCCTGGACCGGCTGATGCGGTTTATCTCCAACTCGGTGATGACCGGATTCGTCAACGCGCTGGCCATCCTGATCTTCATGGCCCAGTTGCCCGAGCTGACCAACGTCACCTGGCACGTCTACGCGCTGACTGCCGCGGGTCTGGTGATCATCTACGGCCTGCCCAAGCTCACCACGGCGATCCCCTCGCCGCTGGTGACCATCGTGGTGCTCACCCTGATCGCCTGGTTCATGAACCTCGATGTGCGCACCGTGGGTGACATGGGCGAGATGCCGGATTCCCTACCGGTATTCCTGCTCCCGGACATCCCGCTGAACCTCGAGACCCTGATGATCATCCTGCCGTACTCCGCGGCGATCGCCGTGGTCGGTCTGCTCGAGTCGCTGATGACGCAGAACCTGCTCGACTCGCTGACCGACACCAAGACCGACAAGGCGCGCGAGTGCAAGGGGCAGGGCATCTCCAACATCGTCTCCGGCTCGATGGGCGGCATGGCCGGCTGCGCGATGGTTGGCCAGTCGGTGATCAACATCAAGTCGGGTGGCCGGGGACGTCTGTCGACCTTCGTCGCCGGGTTGTTCCTCCTGATCCTGGTGGTCTTCCTGGCGCCGGTGCTCACCATGATCCCGATGGCCGCATTGGTGGCGGTAATGATTATGGTCTCGATCGGCACGTTCAGCTGGGGTTCGATCCGGGATCTCAAGAAGCATCCGATGAGCACCAACGTGGTGATGGTGATGACCGTGATCGTCACCGTGGCGACCCACAACCTCGCCTACGGCGTGCTCACCGGTGTGCTGCTGGCGGCGATGTTCTTCGCCAACAAGGTCGGGAAGTTCATGCACGTCTCCTCGCGCCTGTCCGAGGATCCTGACGACCCGCGTCACCGCACCTACGAGGTGATCGGACAGGTGTTCTTCGCCTCGACCGAGAAGTTCCTCGAGTCGTTTGATTTCAAGGACGACGTCGATAAGGTGACCGTCGACCTGACACGGGCGCACTTCTGGGACATCACCGCGGTGCGAGCACTGGACAAGGTCGTGGTCGACTTCCGCCGGGAGGGTATCGAGGTGGAGGTCGTCGGCATGAACCAGGCCACCGCCACCATCGTCGACAAGCACGGCGTGCACAACGACCCGGACGCCGCCGAAAAGCTGATGGGACACTGACATGGGAACCGAGAACATGAACGAGAACAAGGACCAGGTACTCGCGTGCATCGACGGCTCGCGTTCGACGGAAGCGGTGACGGACTATGCCGCCTGGGCGGCGGAGTCCCTGAAAGCACCGCTGACCTTCCTCCACGCGATCAGCAACCCGCACGCCCCGTCGAAGACCAATCTCTCCGGCAACATGACGCTCGGCGGGCGGGAGAAGCTCCTCGAGGAGATGGTCGAGCTGGAGGAAAAGCGCGGGCGGCTCGAGCGCGAGCGTGGTCGCGCGCTGCTGGCGGACGTCCTCTCCCGGGCGCGTGATCGCGGTTTCGAGAAGCCCGGCGAACTGCTGCGCAACGGGGATATCACCGAGATCATCCTCGAGCTCGAGGACGCGATGCAGATGCTCGTGCTGGGCAAGCAGGGCAAGGACGGCGACGCCGTCGCGCGGCACGTGGGCAGTCATCTGTCCGGCATCCTGTCGATGATCCACAAGCCCACGCTGGTGACCCCGCTGGAGTTCAAGCGACCCGAGAGTTTCCTGATCGCCTACGACGGCAGCCCGACGGCCTACAAGCTGGTGGAGATGGCGTGCAACACGCCGCTGCTGCAGGGGCTGCCGGTGCACATCCTTATGGTCGGCGAGGAGAAGCAGGGCAACTGGGACAAGATCCAGGCGGCGAACACCCGGCTGCAGAAGGCCGGCTTCGACACGCAGGTGGCCATCCGCCAGGGCAAGGTCGACGAAGCGGTGTCGATGTATCTCGAGGAGAAGAGCATCGATCTGTTGGCGATGGGTGCCTACGGGCATAGCCCGATCCGCTACCTGGTGCTGGGCAGTACCACCACCAAGATGATCATGAAGGCCGACGTGCCGTTGCTGGTCGTGCGCTGACATGAAGGCGTGAAGAGGAGTGGATGCAAACGAAAGGGGCCATGCAACGCATGGCCCTTTTGCTTTATGGCGTGGCGACAGGCGGGGAAGGTGTTACCGCGGGCGGCTCAGGACGGTTTTTCGAGGTGCCCCTCCGCGTGTGCCGGCTGGCGAGAGGACGAACTGCCACAAATGGATATGGCGGGCACGCAACGCGCCGGCGCATGATTGCAGGTCGTACTTCCACATGCGACCGAAACGCGCGCCGCAGTGCTCGCGCCAACGGGGCTAGGCGGCCTCGAAGTTCTCGTGCCACGCCATCCGCGTGCGATCGTAGTGTCGGCGCCGAAGTTGTGGAAGTCCTCGACCACGAAATGCCCCTCGCAGGCATCGACGACCTGCTGCGTCGCGGGCAGCGATATACCTGCTGATCCCGGGGTCGGGCGGAAGGCCTGCGTGGCGAGTGCCGATCGTATGGAGCAGGGAAAGCCCCTCGGGTTTGAGGCAGCGACGGGCCACCTCCACGTACTCGTCGTAGTTGTCTCGGCCGACGTGCTCGAACATTCCGACGGAGACGATGTGATCGAGCGGCTCGTCGTCTCGATAGTCCATCAGGCGGAACTCGACCGGCAGGTCGCCGGCGAGCTTTTCGCCCAGGGTGGTCTGTTCCCGGCAGACGGTCAGGCCCACGCACTCGACGCCGTAGTGTTCGGCCGCGTAGTTCATGAAGCTGCTGCCCCAGCCGCAGCCAATGTCGAGGATGCGCTGGCCCGGCTACAGACCGAGTTTGCGGCAGATCAGGTCAAGCTTGTGTTCCTGTGCCTCGGCGAGGGTTGCGGCCCCATCGCCCCCAGAACCCGCAGGTGCAGGTCATTCTCGGGTTGAGCATGTCCCGGTAGAACTCGTTGCCCAGGTCGTAGTGCCGCTCGCCCACTCCCCAGGCCGCGATTGCCCCAGCCTAGACAGCGCTCGATCGCCTCGAATGTGAACGTCCCACGGTCGACTCCCATTGACGCGCACGTCGGCCGGCGAGGGCAGCTCGTCGACCGCCGAGCATTTCGTGCGAGGGGAGGAGGGAGTTGTTTCGTCGATCGACACGCGTTCGGTCACGTCCAGTCTCCTGTCCTGATTGAGCGCGTGGCGGTGGCCAGAGAAGGCCAGCCGGCACGAGTATGTGAGTCTCGTCAACCTAAGGGGGTGGGCGTGCTTCATGCAACCGGCCGGGCATGGGTTCCGAGAGTGCTCGGATCAGGAAAAGTCGAAAAAAAACCGCGCCCTCGGGCGCGGTTCGTGGATCGAGATTGATCGCTAGCGGTCTTCAGTCGACTGCGTAGTAGTCGGCCAGCTGGGCGATCTCCTCGTCGGTCAGTGGGTCGGCGAACTGCGACATGCCCTTGGCGACGTCGTTGTGCCGGTGACCGTCGCGGAACAGCTCCATGGTGCGGACGAAGTAGTCGACCGGCAGGCCACGCAGGCTGGGCGACTCGTTGATGCCGCCGGAGCCATTGCTGCCGTGACAGGCCGCGCAGGGCGTGATCAGGCGGCTCGGATCGCCGACACTGACCAGCTCGTGGGCCGGATGCGACTCGCTCGGCTTGGCCTTGTCCGGGAGTTCCTGCTGGGCGTAGAACGCAGCCAGGTCGGCCATGTCCTGCTTGGAGAGCTCCTCGCTGACGACGATCATCAGGTGCGACCGAGCGTCCTCGGAGCGGCGATGGTCTCCATAGTCGACCAGCTGCTTGTAGGTGTACTCGGCGCGTTGGCCGGCCAGCAGGGGCCAGTTGCCGCTCACGGACTCGCCATGCTCCCCGTGGCAGGAGGCGCAGAACGCCTCGTCATGGATCTCCTCGCCACGGGACGCATCGCCCTTGGGCATGTCCGCCATGGTCTGGTGCCACTCGGCCGGCGTCCACTGGACGACGTCCCCCTGGCCGGCCGCGGCCGCCGAGGCGAGCCCCGGCAGGCCGAGGCCCAGTGCGGCCCCGGCGGCAAGCAGCGGACCGACGAGACGGCGTTTGTTTTTCTGGTTCATGGGATACCTCCTCATTACGCGTATGCGGTCCACAGGCCGAAGCCGAAGTACTGCGCCACCCAGAGCACCAGCATGACGATGGCGACGGTGCCCATGCGGTTGACGGCGCGGGACGGGGTGTAGGTCCCCTCGGTCTGGCCGGCCTGCCAGGCGACGGTCAGCAGGTAGGCGAGCACGCCCCCGCCGAGTACGCCGAAGGTGACGAAGAACAGGCCGGTCGAGTACCAGTCCATGACCACCTTGTAGTCGAGCGGGTTGTAGCCGTGAACCCCGAACAGCGTGACCCAGCGGATGGCCTCGCGCATCGCGGCGACCACGATCATGGCCACGGTGGCGATGAGCACCGGGGTGTAGCCCCACAGGCCCTGTTCGATGCGCTTGCCCAGCAGCAGCGGGTAGGCGGCTGCCACGATCAGCGCCACGGCGGCGGCGATCGGCCAGATGCCGGTGGCGAAGCCGGCGATGTCTTCCGGCAGACCGCGCATCCAAATGACCAGCAGCACCAGGGAGATGGCCGTGCCCACGGCACCCAGGCGGGTGGCGATGCGCTTGACGAACTCCAGGTAGTCCGAGTCCTTCTCGCCGGCACCCTGCAGGTAGCGACGGTAGGCGAACAGCCAGATGCCGATCACCGGCAGCGACAGGGCGATGAAGAAGCCGAAGCGCCAGCCGTTCCAGGCGTGAATGGAGCGGCCCGAGGCATCGACGACGCCGTTGGGGGCGTACCACTCCATCCACTTGTCCGGCTCGAGCATCTGCACGGACAGGGCGTGCATGATGAAGCCGACCACCAGGAAGAGCAGGATGGCGGCGATCATCGATCCCGGGCAACGGGTCTTCTCGCTGCGGAGCTTGTAGTTCATCGCGTAGAAGATGAACAGCGCCAGCGTCGCCACGATCAGGATCACGATGAACCCGATGACCCACCAGGCGGAAAGCACGTTGGAGGTGTACCAGAACGGGTCGTAGATGACCTGGACGAACAGCAGCGGGGCGACGCCCACCACGATGGCGACCGAGACGGCCACCTTGGCGGTGTTGACCATGGCGCTGGCCAGCCGGCGCCAGTGGTCCGTCCCGGAGAAGGCACCCCGGATCGCGAGGACCGAGGAACCCAGCAGGATGTGGACGGCTGCGATGTGCAGCGCCCAGGTGAGCACGCCCAGGACCAGGAAGATCACCGGGTGTGCCGGAATGCCCAGCGGATCGCGCAGGGCGTAGAGCATGGCGGTATCCATTACTTGACCTCCTCAGCGGAACGGTTTTCGAGGAGCGCCGTCTTCTCGCCGGCTTCGTAGCGGGCAACGGCTTCGGGATCGTTCAGACCGGCGATGTAGACCGCGAGGGCCTCTGCCTCGTCCTGCTTGAGCGGGATCTGCGGCATGTACATCGTGTTGCCGGTCGCCAGGGCGCCCAGCAGGTAGGTCTTGATCCCCTCGATGTCGGCCTTTTTCGGGAAGTAGTTCTTCAGCGGACGGATGCCGGTGTCCGAGAGCGAGTGGCAGTTGCTGCAGGCGGTGATCGCCAGTGTGCGGCCCACTTCGGCGGCATTGTCGCGGTTGATTTCCCGCTGGGTTTCAGGCCAGAAGATGTGTGCCTGGGTGAAGCCGACCTTCTCCAGTGTCGGGATCTCGGAGGTGACGCCCATGCCCGGCACGTCATGACTGATGACCTGGTTGGAGTACATGTACTGGCCGGCGATGTACGGCTTGCGCACGGACTCGCGGATGGTCTCGCCGGGCCACAGGCCGAGGACCAGGATCGCCAGGGTGGCGATACCGGCCACGGTCGCGGTGACCATCTTCGGCTTGATGAAGGTCGCCGCGAAGTAGGCCAGCATGGCGCCCAGCACGATCAGGATCGACGGGGTGAAGTAGTCCGGCATGCGGTTTTCGGCAACGAGATGCGCGATTTCCGGCAGCGTGCTCATGTACCAGGGGTACAGGGAGATGCCGATGACCGCCGAGATGCCGCCCACGAGGGCCAGCCGGCGCAGGAGCCACTTCTTGAAGGCTTCGTCCTTCAGCCCGGCGGCGACGATGCCCCCGACAACGGCGGTGATGGTGAACATGAACGCCGTGCGGATGGCCAGCTGCGCGAAGGTGTTGTCACCGTAGAAGCCCAGCAGGTAGCCGCCCTCGGTGACCCACTCCTCGGTGCCCGGGCCCATCATGAACGAAAGGATGCCCACAATGGCCAGCATGGTGGCGTAGGAGGTGACGGCGAAGATCGCGGCGAGCTTCATGTAGGTGAAGCGATCGAGCTTGCCGGCCATGTATACCAGCATGTAGACACCGGCGACCTCGATCACGAAGAACACCCACTCGGTCGCCCATTTCCAGACGAAGTTGTGGATGAGCGCCGAGATGCCGCGCGGGCTGCCCACGGTGGTCGAGTACCAGATCCCCGGCCCGGTGATGGAACCGAGGATGTAGGAGAAGACCAGCAGGAACAGGCCGTACTTGCGGATGAAGTCGATCAGTTCCGGGCGGTTGTCCCGCGCACCGATCCAGGCGAGTACGCCGAAGAGGATGGCGGCGCCCACGGCGGTGTGCGAGAAGAGCACGTGAACGGTGGCGATAATCCCGATCACCCAGCCGCTGCCGATGGCCGGCTCGTACCAGGTTGGGAAAAGTCCGATCAGATCCATTTGGGGATCCTCCTGTCAGAACGCATCAGGCCGGTCTCCGAGGAGCACCGGCCGTGGAAGTTGAACGTCATGAGAAGCAGTCGTCCGTGAAGGCGGTCATCCAGTTGTGCTGGTAGACCGCGGCCAGCTTCTTCTGCAGCTTGGTTGCCTCGAAGGGCAGGTAGCGCCGCTCGTCGACCCGCGTGATGCGGCCGTCCTTCAGACGGAACACGTCGGCGACGAACATGCCGTTCTCCGTGTTGCCCGCCAGGGCGTAGCAGGTGTTCTGGTACACCGGCTCGATCGGCGGATTCCCGGCCAGCAGGGCCCGCAGCTGGATGGCCAGCACCTTGGCCTGGCTGTTGGCCGCGTAGCCCGACTTGGGCATGGCGCCGGCGATGCAGGAATCGCCGATGACGTGCACGTCCGCGTGGCGGGTGGACTCGAAGGTCTTCTGGTCCACCGGGCACCAGCCCGACTCGTCGACCAGGTCCTGGTCGAAGGCGAGCTTCGCGGCCTTCAGCGGCGGCACGAGGTTGATCATGTCCGCCTTGAAGGTGCCTGCCTCAGCCTCGACGGTCATGTTCTCCGCGTCGACGCTCAACACGCGACCGCCGAGATCCCCCATTACCCACTCGATCGGACCCGGCTCGTCCCAGGTCTTGAGCTGGGCCAGCTCCTCCTCGCTGAACTTGGAACGGGCCGGCTCCGGGATGTTGAAGCGGTACAGCTCGTTCCAGGCGTGGAGCATAGAGTAGTCGGTGGTGAAACCGTTCTTGGGATCGAGGATGATCACCTTGGGCGACTTGTCGCCCCGGTCGAGCAGCCACTGGGCGATCAGCCCGGCGCGCTCGTAGGGCCCCGGCGGGCAACGGTACGGGTTCGGCGGCGGGCCGACGATTACCGTGCCGTTCTCCGGCACCTCATGGAGTTGACGCTTGAGTTCCAGCAGCTGGTCGGTCGCGTCCCAGCCGTGCGGGATCCGTGTTTCGGCCAGCTCGGGGGTCAGGCCCTCGATGGCGTCGAAGTCGAAGGAAACGCCCGGAGAGACGACCAGTCGGTCATAGGACAGCGTGGTGCCGCCAGCGGTGGTGACACTCTTGTTGTCGTAGTCGATATCGGTCACCGAGTCCTGGACGAACTTCACGCCGTGGCGGTTTTTCAGAGCGTCGTAGGAAATGGTGATGTCGTCCATCGTGGCCTGGCCGGTGATCACCTCGCTCGAGCCGAAGGGGCGACGGTACTCGCTCTTCGGCTCGACGATGGTGACGTCGATTTCCGGCGCGTAGATCTTCAGGTACTTGGCGGCCGTGGCCCCGCCGGTGCCGCCGCCGACGACCACCACCTTCGGGGCGCTGGCCGCCCGGGCCAGTGGCGTGCCGGCGAGGCCGGCGCCGGCCGTGCTCGCGCCCGCGAACTTGAGAAAGTTTCGACGATTGATGTTCATGAATCATCACCCCCCTGTGCATTGGTTTCGGCAGGCCGCTCTTTCGGCAGGCTGGCGAAATAGTCGGCCATGGCGGCGATCTCTTCCTCGGTGAACGCGGCTGCCAACGGCCCCATCAGGGTCGACGGGCGCGATCCGTCGGCGAACGAACGCATGGCTTCGATGAAATCCTCGCGCGGCATTCCGGCGAGCGGAACGTACGCGGAACCTTCGATGTAGCCCTCCGTGCCGTGACAGCCCGCGCAGGTCTGGGCGGCCATGAGAGCCTGTGGGTCGGCATCGCGACTGGTCTCGGCATGGGCGGTGGCCAACCAGAGGCTGCCCCCCAATGCCGCGGCCCATCCGATCACTTGACGTCTGATCATGATGTGTACCTCTTCTTCGCTCCTCGTCGCCCGCTGTTCCTGACGGCTCTGCGGTGGTGATCCTTCTGACAGTCGGGCATGATTGATTACAGATTCAATATCCTTACCTGCTCCCTAAATATACATCATCAAAAATGGTTATGAATAGGGCGTGACAAGTTTATCGGAATCGCCGGGCGGATCCCGCCCGTGTCGCCCGCGTGGCGGGCGACGGGAAACGGGTGGCAACCTGTTCCGGAAGGAAGGCAACGTGAAGGTTACTCCCTGTAACGTGACGACATCCTGTCTGCCGGGAAATCATGGCTGGTCATGATCTCCCGTCTCTGGCCACTGGTAGCGCCGGCCGGTGCGGGGCGGGGAGAGGGGCGCTCGGGCGTGTCCAGGGGCGCATTTTTGATCATACGCCCAGACATTAGACTGGTACAAAGTAGTGTTGCTAATTGACGGGTTGGCGCCAGGCGGCGGTGAGCAGGGTGTTGCCTTCGGTGGAGGGCGTGGCGAGGGGTGTCAGGCGGGTATCAGCTCGGCGAGGAAGTGCTTGGCGTTATTCCGATCGATGGAGAGCAGGCGGCCCCGGAATCCGGGGGCGATCCGGGGTATCCAGGTGCCCAGGGACTCGAGGTTGTCCGGGGCGTCCGGATGATGCGGGGCGTGGCGGTTGAGCACCACGGCGTCGACCGGAATGCCGCGGCGGTCGAGCGCCTCGAGGGCGGAGAGGGTGGCGCTCAGGGTGCCGAGCCGGTCTTCGGCGACGAGGATCACGGGCAGGCCGGTTGCGGTGGCCAGTTCCAGGTTGAGCGCGTCGTCGCTCAGCGGGGAATGGAGTCCGCCGGCGCCCTCGACCAGCCAGATGTCCTCCGGCGAGGTTCCCCGGCTGTCGAGGGCGGGGAGCAGATCCCGGGCAAGGATCAGCGAACGGCCCTCGCGGCGTGCGGCCTCCGGCGGGGCTAGCGGGGCCCGCAAGCGCAGGGGGCAGACGGTCTCCGGGGCCTCGAGACAACCGGCGGCCTGGCGCAGGCGCTCGGCATCCTCGGCGAAGCGCGTCGGCCCTTGTGCGGAGGGGTGCTGCTCGCAGCCGCTTTCCACCGGCTTTCGCACCCGCACGGCAAGGCCCCTCGCAACCAGTGCGCGCGCCAGGTGTTCGCCGACGAAGGTCTTGCCGACGCCGGTGTCGGTGGCCAGGATCACCCAGCCCCGCCGGCGGGCTGTAACGTCCGCGCTCATTCGGTACCGGGCAGTTCCCGGTCGGTCAGCCGGCGGTAGGCGGTCAGGTAGCGCTCGCGTGTCTGCTCGACGATCTCGTCGGGGATCGCCGGACCGGGCGCGGTCTTGTCCCAGTCGAGCGTCTCCAGCCAGTCGCGGATGAATTGCTTGTCGAAAGAGGGAGGGCTGATGCCCGGACGGTACTCGTCGGCCGGCCAGAAGCGCGAGGAGTCCGGGGTGAGTGCTTCGTCGATCAGGTGCAGCCGACCGTTCCCGTCCAGTCCGAACTCGAACTTGGTGTCCGCGATGATGATGCCCCGCTCGGCGGCATAATCGGCGGCCATCCGGTAGAGCGCCATGGCCGTATCGCGCACTTCTGCCGCCCGTTCCGCGCCGATCAGTTCCACTGTCGCTTCGAAATCGATGTTCTCGTCGTGGTCGCCGACGTCGGCCTTGGTGGCCGGCGTGTAGATGGGGTCCGGCAGGCGATCGGCCATCCGCAGGCCCTCCGGCAGCTCGATTCCGCAGACCGCCCCGGTCGCCTGATAGTCCTTGTAGCCCGAGCCGATGAGATAGCCGCGCACCACGGCCTCGATCGGCAGGGCTTCGAGGTTGCGCACGATCACGCTACGGCCCTCGAGCGGAGCCCGCTGGGCCGGGTCCGGCACGATCGCCGCGAGATCCTGGTCGGCGCAGAGGTGGTTGGGGACGAGACCCCGGGTCTTGTCGAACCAGAACCGCGAGATCTCGGTGAGCACGCGACCCTTGTCCGGGATGGGCGTAGGCAGGATCACGTCGAAGGCCGAGACGCGATCCGTGGTGACGATCAGCATTCGTTCGGCGTCGATGCGATACAGGTCACGCACCTTGCCTCGATGGATCAGCTCGAGACCGTCGATATGCGTCTCGTAAACGGCGGGGGACGAGTGTGTCATGGGGGATCAACTGTTAGCATTCTAAGGATTGGTCCGCCGGCGGGCGGAAGTGCGTCATTGTACGAGAGCGCGGGCGGCGAGGCGAAGCCCGTGGTACCAGGAGGGGATCGGAACAGGATGATGGGGACGAAAGCTCTGATCGGCGTCTGCCGCCGGATCGCATGGTCGCTGGCACTGGCCGCGTTGGCCGGCCCGGCCGCGGCGAACTTCACCATCCCGGTCGAGGGCACTGACGACCTCCTCGACGTCCGGGTGATCGAGCCCGACACCTTGGCGGCCGACGCCCCGCTGGTTCTCTGGGTGGTCAACCAGTACGGCGAGATGCCCGGTCCGGAAACGGTCGCCCACGCGCTGGCGCGGGATGGCGCGACCGTGTGGATGGTGGACGTGATGGACTCGCTGTTCCTGCCGCGCTCGGACATCGAGGTGCGTAGCCTCGATGGGGCGCCGATCGGCTCGCTGATCGAGCGGGCGGTGACCGAGCGGCGCCCCACCGTGATCGTCGGGGCCGATCGCATGGCCGTGCCGATTCTCCGCGGCATGCGCTGGTGGCAGCAACGCACGCACGATCCCTCGCAGCTCGCCGGGGCGATGCTGGTGTTCCCCAGCCTCTATCGTGGGGCGCCGGTGGCCGGCGAGGACCCCGAGCTCTTCTCCATCGTCGATGCCACCAACCTGCCGGTGATGGTGTTCCAGCCGGAGAAAGGGGTCTACCGCCATCGGCTTCTGGAATTGCGCGAGCGGCTGCTCGAGGCCGGCAGCCCGGCGTTCGTCCGCATCCTTCCCGATATCCGCGACTACTTCCATCTGCACGTCGACGAGCCGCATATCGACTCGCTCGATGGCCTCGAGGAGTCCATGGACCCGGACGAGGCCCGTGCCGTGCGCGCCCTGCCGCGACAGATACTCGAGTCGATCCCGCTGCTGGCGGCCGCCGAGCACCCCTGGGAGACATTGGCGCTCGATCCGGAGCGCACGACGCCGATCGATCGCCAGACCGGGTTACAGCCCGTCGACCCCAAGCCCGCGCCAACGTTCAGGCTGGTGGATCTGCAGGGAAAAGAGCAGACGTTGCGCGACGATTTCGACGGCGTGCAGATCGTCAACTTCTGGGCCACCTGGTGTCCCGCCTGCGTCGAGGAGATCCCGTCGATGGAACGTCTGGCCAGTCGGTACCCGGATCGCCTGAAGATCTATGCCATCGCCTTCAAGCAGTCGCCCGAGCACCTGCGCGGGTTCATGCAGGACTTCGATGTCTCCTTCCCCGTCCCGGTCGACCCGGACGGCGAGGTCGCCTCGCGCTACGGCGCCTTCGCCTTTCCCACCTCCTTCCTGGTCGCCGCCGACGGCCGCATCCACTACTCGGTGAACGCCGGAATCATCTGGGATACGCCGGAAGTCGACGCGATCGTGCGCGAACTGCTGGAGGTCGAGCCGGAATGAGCTGGAAGCTGACAGCTCGAAGCCGAAAGAGATCAGGGGGCAATCCATCCGCTTTTCTGACTTTTGAAATCTCGGCTCTGATCTCTTCAGGCCGGCTGACAAACCGGACAGAACCAGCTTGATCGCTGACCAATGACGGTGCGTTCGATCGGGGTGCCGCAGTGCCGGCAGGGTTGGTCGCCGCGTTCGTAGACGTTCAATGTCTGGCGGAAGTAGCCGGGGGCGCCGGAGGGTGCGAGGAAGTCGCGCAGGGTGGTGCCGCCCTGTTCGATGGCCGCGGCGAGCACCTGCCGGATGGAGCTGGCCAAGGCTTGGCAGTCGTCCGGGGCGAGCTCGCCGGCGGGTGTCCTCGGGTGGATCCGGGCCAGAAACAGGGCCTCGTTGGCGTAGATGTTGCCCACGCCCACGACGATCCCCGCGTTCATGATCGCCTGCTTGACCGCCACGCGGCGGCCGGCAAGCCGGCCGGCGAGATAGCCGCCGTCGAAGTCCTCGCCCAGCGGCTCGGGGCCGAGAGAAGCCAGTCGGTCGTGAGGCGCCTCGACGTGATCGGTAAGCACCGCGCCGAAGCGCCGCGGGTCGTGCAGGCGCAGGGCGTGGCCGTTGTCGAGTCGCCATTCGACGTGGTCGTGTCGGCGGGGCGGGTTGTCGGGATCGTCCAGCCGCAGGCTGCCGGACATGCCCAGGTGGATCAGCACGCGTTCGTCGTGGTCGAGCCGCAGCAGCAGGTACTTGGCCCGGCGCTCGACGGCCAGTACCGGGCGCCCGGCAAGGAACTCGGCCAGGTCGTCGCGCACGCGCCAGCGCAGGCGCGGGTCGCGCACGATGACCTGCTCGATGCGATGGCCGGCGACAAGCGGTTCGATGCCGCGGCGGGTGGTTTCGACTTCGGGTAGTTCGGGCATTTGCAGCAAATATTCCCTGACACGAAGAAACCCCGCGGGAAGTCCCGCGGGGTCCGTCAAGGGCCGATCAGGAGCCCGGCGCCGCGGACGCGGCCCGGACGGCTTACTTGATCTTGGCTTCCTTGTAGATGACGTGCTTGCGTACTACCGGATCGTACTTCTTGATCTGCATCTTCTCCGGCATGTTCCGCTTGTTCTTGTCGGTCGTGTAGAAGTGGCCGGTGCCGGCGGTGGATACCAGTCGGATCTTGTCACGCATGTCGTTGTAACCTCGAAGAGTTGGGCGGTGTTCAGACCTTCTCGCCGCGGGCGCGCATTTCGGCGAGGACGGCGTCGATGCCGTTCTTGTCGATGGTGCGCAGGCCGTGGCTGGAAACACGCAGGCTGACAAAGCGCTGCTCGCTTTCCACCCAGAACCGCTTCTTGTGCAGGTTGGGCAGGAACCGACGCCGGGTCTTGTTGTTCGCGTGCGATACGTTGTTACCGACCGCCGGGCGCTTCCCGGTCACTTGGCAAACTCGGGCCATGATTGTCTCCTGAGCGACTCGTCTGTTTGCGCGCGTACCGTCAGTGGAATCCGGCCTTGGCAGGCGGCCGGCACGCGGGCGGGTCAATTCAAAGGCCGCGTATGATAAGAGAACCTCGTCTGCTTGGCAAGCATCGTGTTCGTGCGAAACCTTTCCCTTGGGAAGGTCTGCACGAATCCGATACCGCTCTGCGTGCCTTGAGCCGGGCAGATGCAAGGCGCTCGTCCGCCGCGGAAGAGTCACTCTCTTTCCAAGGACGACAACGCCGCAGATGCCCGGCTCAAGGCGCGCCCAGCGGGGCTTGGCGAGTCGCCCGTGCTCCGCGTTGCGATGTCTTGACGTGGCCACCGGCACGCCGGCGACATCGCGCCGTGATCACG
>JBNJFM010000011.1:0-57250 GCA_051746865.1 Pseudomonadota bacterium
CCGGTCGCCGGTTACCGTGAGCGGGCCGGGCGCTTCGAACGGGCGGTGATCGAGCAAACCATGGCCTGCTCGGCAATCGGGTCGCCCGACACGGTCGAGCGGGAGATCAGTCGGTTCCTCAAGGCCACCGGTGCCGACGAACTGGTCGTCACCAACTCGAGCTTCGATCATGCTGCCCGCTGCCGTTCCTACGAGCTGCTGGCCGGCGTGCGTAACCGCATTGCTGCCAGGGCCGAGTGAATCGCCCCCGGCTTTCTAGACACTCGCGAGCCGGTGGAAACAGCACCTTTTGATCCCCACTGGAGACAGCCCGCCGAAGTTGCCATGACGTTCCGGGGGCGAAATGCACACTACTCCCGGTGGCACGAGATCCTGCCTCGCCATGTCGTTGCCGCCGGGGAGCGCGCGGGGTCTCGAACCGCGAAGCGATGGAGTGCCTCTCTGAGTTGGTAAACCAGGCTGACGAGGCGCTCTCCTTCGTGGAGTCGAGCTCGCCGGACGATTTTCCAGATAGGGTGGCCGAGCCCGTCTTCGCGGGTATTCGTCGCCAAGGCGAATGTGCTGCCCGATACCTGGCAAGTACATGAGAAACGGACTTCGCGATGCGGTCTCAGGTAACCGCGGCACAATCGATATGGCATTTCTCGAGCTGTATTGGGGCAGCCTCCAGATGCGTTCACAGCCTCCCCGCTGCGCCGGCTCCGGGTCGGAATGGATGGCGAACCGTATAGGCGAGTGATTCACCGTGGACTGCGTGGAATGCTATGCCAGAAGGCTGCCGAGCGGGTATCAATGGTCATCAGTGAACCCCTGCGGGACGGGGTGACAAGATACTCCTTGTCCAGTTTGCCCCCAGGCCAAAGCTGGCGTTTTCCCTTGCCGAGGTCGAGGCGAGTCCGGTCCAGACGTCGATACCAGGCATGGCCGGCATGACGGTCCAGGACCATGAACGCACGCTTGGTCCTCACCGAACGACACCCTTCGAGCAACGCTTGGAGCCTGCGCGGTCGGAGCGTGTTCAGTCCACTGAAAGTATCCACCATGTCGCTGCTGAACAGGAGTGGGTTTGTCGAGATGGCGATCCACTCGAGAACAGCTCGCTCGGGCGTTGAAACCTGCAGAGTGAAGGCTCCACTCGGCGGCTGATAATCAGTGAAGCTGCCGGGAAGGTGCGTTGGTAACCCGCTCTCGGTGTGAAACGCTTTGCGTCCCGAAAGAAGCCGGATGTTTTCGCGAACCTTTGGGCCCAAATGGCCCGCTACGGAAGTCTTTGAAAGACCTCGAAAGGGTGGTGCTCATCTGCCGTTGATGCATGATGGGCTTTTATCTGTCAGTCAAAACGCGGGTCTTCCTGCTGTGGCTGAGGGCGTCCTTGGCTGAACCGTACCGGCTCCGGGCGGTCGTCCTGTACCACGACGGTGCCCGCGAGCTTGTCGTGCCAGCCCTGTTTGCGGCGGTCGATGCCCACCCATATGAGTCCCAGCCCCAGAGGCAGGATGGAGACGAAATAGCCGAGGTAGCGGCCGATGAACTGGCCGGTCGTGGGCTTTTCGCCGGTTTTGGCATCGACAATCGTGGCCTTGATTGCCATCTTTCCCGGGGTGGCCTGAATGAGCTGCCAGAAAACGATGACGGCGACGGCAGGGAAGACGTAGTTGGTCACGACATCGGCCGGGCCGGCGACGAAGCCGGTACGGAACGGATCGAAATAGGCCCAGCCATAGATGGCGATGAGCACGGGTATCGTGACGATCAGGAAAAGCAGGGTGTCGATCAGTGCGGCGACGATCCGGATCCAGAATCCGGCATATTCAAGGTGTTGCTCCTGCATTGAATCACGCTCCGTGTGCTGTTTTGCAGGAGTTTACGTCGCCGGTGATCGGGTGGCAAAGCGTGGGTTGCGCCGACTGGCAAATGGAAAGAGCGCCTAGTCCTCGATCCGGACCCGACGCAGGGCGTAGTTGCCCCCGTGGTTTGCCAGCACGAAACCGCGGAAGTCGCCGCGCAGGCCGTTGTCCTGCACGCGCAGCAGGCGCTGGTCGTCCACGCGGACCTGCATCTGTCCGTTTTCGTCGCGGGTCCAGACGATGTTGTGGAAGTAGTTGTCCTCGAGGTCGAGCCTGCCCTCGTGGCGGGCGACTATCTCGGCGTTACCGGAGATCAGCCGGACGAGGCTGAGTCCCGACTGGGAGCCGGCGGAGTAGACTAGGCGATAGCCGCCCCCGTTGGGTCGGTTTCCCTGGAATACGCCCATTTCCAGATTGCCGGGCTGCTGCAGGGATGCGAGCTCAAGTTCCATTCGGAAGGCGTTGTCGATGCGGGCCTGGGTGAAGATCCGGGCCGGGCGTCCGGAGGCGGATTCCCCGACCTGTCGGCCTTCGTCCGTCTGTCCGAGGATCATGCCCAGCACGGCCAGGCCGAGCTCCTCCGGGCGATCGGTACTCAGTTCGCGAGGTGTGTCCACGGCGGTGCGCAAGCCGTACTCGTCCACGTCGAATTCCCCGCTGATCACCGTCCAGGCGGGATCGCGCCGGTAATTGCCGTCGCGGAAGTCGTCCTGCAGGGCGACCCGTGACCTGGTGGGTTGCTGTCGTTCGGAATGCGCGGGCACGTCGTTCTTCTCGGCTTGGCGCAGGCGTTCGAGCAGATCGTCCGATGGGCGGCCGGTCATGTACATGCCCATGTCGGCCTGGTACTGCTGAATCGCGCCGCGGGTCCGGGTGCCCATCACGCCGTCCGTCGGACCGGCGTCGTAGCCGAGGCGATTGAGCTCGCGCTGCGTCTCGGCCAGGCGCTCCTGGTCGGACAGGGAGTCGATATCGGGCCGGGATTGCGGGTTCGTTTCCTGGGCCTCAGCCTCGTCCGGCTGCCAGCGACGCGCCGCCTGCTGCGCTTGGGCGATCTGCCCGGCGGTCATGCGTTCGGCCAGCGCATCGCGTGCCTCGGCGGCATGGCGGTGACCGCGGGACGCGGCCAGGTTGTACCACTTGTGGGCCTGCACGAAATCCTGGGGCGTTCCTCTTCCCGATTCGTGCAGGCGGCCCAGCATGTACTGGGCATCCGGATCGCCCTGTTCGGCCGCCTCACGGAATTGCGGCAGGGCCTGGCTGTAGTCCTGTTGCTCGTAGTAGCGCATGGCCTCGTTGTAATCGGCGCTGGCCACACCGATGGAGCCGACGAGGATAAGACCGAGTGCGAGTGTCCTGGTGATCATGTCCATGTCTCCAGTGGAGGAGCTTGTCATCCGCAACTGTAGGATGCTGGCTAGGAAAGGTGGCCGCTGCCTGGTCGCAGTCGCAGGCAGGCGACTGGCATTCTGTTCTTCAGAGCGTAGCAGCAGGATAGGCAGGATGCGTGGTGGGCGCGGACCGGTTGGTGCTGTGCTGCCTCGTCGGGGCTGGTGGGAAGGCCCAGTGGGGCTACCTTCCCGTCACGGTGAGGACTCTCTGCCCATCGTCTCGAGCCACGCCACCTCCAGCCGAAAGGGGCCTGGCTGTCGATCGGCAATAAGCAGTCCCACCTGCCGGATTCCTTCGGGATCGAGCGGCGGGGCATCCTCCAGTCGCCGGCCACGGAAGACGGCTTCGAACCCGTGCCAAGGCAGGTCAAGGCGTTGCCACTGGCCGGCGGGCGGCTGGAACAGGGCACGGTAGGCGCCACCATCGTTCAGCCGGTCGGTGTATAGGCGTAGCTGGTAGCGTCGGCCGTCACCGCGCACGTTGAGCACCAGGCCCGCCTGGTCGCTGAGGTCGAATGTCTCGGGTTCCCGGCGCGCGGAGGTAAAGCCGCCGTTGTTTTCGAGTGAAATTTCGCCGCTGAACACGCCGATGCCGTCTTCCACATGCATGTGGCCCTGGGAGACACCGCCCATCACGTCATCGTTGATGGCTCGCCAGCGCAGCGCCTCATCCGTGTGCTGAAAGTCGACCAAACGTGTCATGGGGCCTCCGGTGGTCTTGTACTTCGCAGGGGCGGGGCAGGTGAGTTCCTGCAAGTTAACGAAACGTCGTGATTCGTTCCGATAGCGGGAGGATGCCCCGCTATGCCCCGCTCGTCATCCGGAAACCCGAGCGCCTTTTTCAGGAAAACTCGCAGGACCGGGAACTGCGTGTCCATGTGCTCGCTCAGGTCATGCCCGCCAGGCAGCAAGTGCAGGATGGCTGGGGTCGGGCCACGATGGGCGTGGAGGCGTTCGGCGTCCGCGGCGGGGATGATCGGATCGTCCTGACCGTGGACGAGCAGGACCGGGCAGCCGACCCGGGGGAGGGTATGGATCGGGGCGATGTCGTCGAACTGGTGCCCGATCACGTACTCGACGTAACGAAGCACGTACCAGCCCACGGGGAAGAACGGCACTCGTTTCCACTTGAGCCAGCGTCGCATCATGTCCGAGGGGTGGGCGAAGGTCGACAGGCTGATCACGGCGGTGATGTCATGGCGTCGGGAGGCGGCCAGCAGGGCGGCCGCGCCGGCGACCGAGTGCCCCAGGAGGACCACCGGGGTGTTTTCCCGGGACGGTTCGCGTCGGACCCAGTCAACGGCCGCCTCGATGTCCTCGGCGAACCGGGGCATGGAGGAGAAGTCGTCGGCGTCGCTTTCGCCATGATTGCGCGCGTCGAAAAGCAGAACGTGCCAGCCGTCGGCCTGGAGTGGTCGGGCCAGTGGCAGCATCAGCTCGCGGTTCGCTCCCCATCCATGGGTGATCACGATGACCCCGCGGTTGCCGTCACCCGGCAGCCACCAGGCGCTCAGATGGCGTCCTCTCCGCGTGGGGATGCGGACGTTGTCTCCGCTCAGTCCGTGGCCGGTCAGTGATCCGAGAACGGGTTCGCGGGGCGCGGCGAGGCTGCGATGCAACCGGCGGTGAAACGCCCTTGTCAGGAGCACAAGGGTCGTCGCCGAGAGGGCGATCAGCGCCGTGATAGAGGTGGCCGTCGTCATGACTTGCTTGCGCTTTTCGGGGAAGTGCCAGTGATCGCCGCGGGTGCGGCGTAGTTTGCGGTAAGCGCCGTCGGTCCGTTTGACTACTTCATGAAGTCGCGACGCTTGACGGGCACGGACAGCGTCATTTCCTCTCCGTTTGCGAAGAAAAGCGTCAGGGGAATCACGTCGCCGTCGCGTTTGGGTTCCTGAACACCGATCAGCATCACGTGATAGCCGCCGGGGGCCAGTTCCACCGAGCCGTTTGGCGGGATGTCGATCGAATCCTGGCGTTGCATGCGGTGTACGCCGTCGACTTCGACCGAGCGATGCAGTTCCACCCGCTCGAAGCCTGGCGCATCCGCCCGGACCAGGTGACGCTCGCTGGCGTCGGTGTTTTCCAGTGTCATGAAGCCGGCCAGGGCCATCGCGGTGGGCGGCGCCTCGGCCACCCAGGGTTCCTTGACGGTTACCTCGGCATGTCCCGTGGTGGCGAAAAGGCCAAGCGCAAGGCCGGTGAGTGTTCGGCGTGGCGAGATCATGGGCGGGTATCCTCCTGTTCCTTCTGGTAACGGCGGAAGGCATCGACCATGGGTTGCGGTCCATGCGGGGTGGGGAATACGGCCCGCAGGCGGGCGTCCGGGTCGACCAGCAGGATCGCGGTGGTGTGGTCGACCAGGTAGTCATCGCCGGTCTCTTCCCGGTCCGAGGGGTCACGGTAATGGTTCGAGCGCTTGCTCCAGCCGACTCCCAGTGGCGCAGCGAAACGTTCCAATGCGTCCGGGGTGCCGGTTGCACCGACGATCGCCGGGTCAAAATACTCGGTGAAATCCCGGATACGCTGCGGGGTGTCTCGCTCGGGATCGACCGAGATGAAAACCCGCCCGGTACGGGCGGCCAGCGCCGGGTGCTGCTCCTCGAGCAGTTTACCGAACTGCCGCAGCGCACCGAGCTCGACCGGGCATACGTCGGGGCACATGGTGTAGCCGAAATAGAGGAGCGTCCATTGGCCCTCGAAGTTTTCCGGGCCGAACGGCTCTCCGTCGTCCGTGACCAGCGATGCCTCGGGCAACGGGATGGGTGCGGGCATCGGCTTGAGCACCGAGGTGTCGACCGTGGCGGCGCCATTGCTGGCGTAGAGCCACCAGCTCGACACGGTCAGCGCTGCCACCGCGACGATGACGGTGATCAGCAGGGCGATGCCGCCCCGTTGTGCCGCGTGACGTGGCGAGGAAGAGTCGGTGCGTGTCATGCGATGTCCTCGACGAGTTGGCGATGGTCGGGTTCCCGATGGTCTCGCCGCCGATGACGAAACTGGTAGAGCGCGTTGCCCACCACCAGGATGGAGCTGAGTGACATTCCGATTGCCGCGAGCCATGGCGGGATGTAGCCCAGCGCGGCGAACGGTACCGCCAGGACGTTATATCCGGCGGCCCAGGCCAGGTTTTGCCGGATGGTTCGCCGGGTCCGACGGGCGATATGACGCGTCTCGGCAATCGCCTGGAAGTCGCCGCGGGTGAGTATGAAGTCAGCCGACTGGCGGGCCAGATCGGTCGCTTCGCTGAACGACAGGGACACGTCGGCCTGGTTGAGCGTCGGCGCGTCGTTGATGCCGTCACCCACCATCAAAACGCGTTTCCCTTGCGCCTGCCATTGTTGCACGCGCTCGAGTTTCTCGGCTGGGGTCAGTTGCCCCTCGGCCGAATCGAACCCCAGGCGGTTGCCGATTGCCGACACCGTTTCCCGCCGGTCCCCGGAGAGCATGTGGAGGCTCGCGCCGGTCCGTTCGCGGAGGCGGGCGAGGGTCTCGGCCACCCTCGGGCGGAGCTGGTCGGCAAGCTGGTAGCGCATCACGGCGCGATCGCCCCGGGCGAGGATGACGATCGTGCTGTCAGGCCGTGTCCCGTCATCCGCATCGGCATCGGCGTGCGGCAAGGCGAAACGCGGGCTGCCGATTCGCCACCGCTCTCCGTCGACTTGTGCCTCGATGCCCAGGCCCGGGTGGTTCTCGATCTCGGTCGGTTCCGGCACATTCTGGCCCGGGACCGGGGCGAATGCCCGGGCAAGCGGGTGTTCCGAGGCCGTTTCCAGCAGCTGGGCGAGGGCATCGGCCCTCGACGGGTCGATCGTCGGATCGAGACGCTCCCGGGCGACGATATTCGGCCTGCCCTCGGTGAGCGTGCCGGTCTTGTCGAAGACCAGGCAGTCGGCGGTCGCCAGTGCCTCGACGCTCTCCATCCGCTGCGGGATGATGTGCCGATTCGCCATTTCCCCCGCGGCCAGTGCCAGGGTGACCGGCGTGGCAAGGGCAAGCGCACAGGGACAGGTGACGATCAGGACCGCCACCGTGTTGGCCAGCGCACTGCCCGGGTCGTGGACCAGCCACCAGGCGGCCGTGAGGGTGGCGATGAGCAGGACCACCGCGACGAAGCGACTGGCCACGCGGTCGGCCAGCCGGGCGATCTTCGGCCGTGCCGCGCTGCCCCGGCGGATGAGCCCGTGGATCGTCGCCATCATGGACTGGTCCTCGGTGCGCGCGACCTCGAGTTCCACCGGCTGGTCGAGGTTGGTCGCTCCCGCGACGACCGGGTCGCCCGGGTCTCGCCGCACCGGCCGACTCTCGCCGGTCAGGATCGATTCGTCGAACTCGACGGTCCGGTCGCCAAGGAGCGTCGCGTCGGCCGGCACGACTTCGCCGGGGCGCACCTGGAGCCGGTCGCCGGGTTCGAGCTCGATCACGGGGACTTCCGTCCATGCTCCGTGCTGCCAGCGACGCGCTCGCCGCGGGATGATGCGGAGCAGACGGTCCATGGCGTCCGCGGCACGCAGCCTCCCCCGGATCTCGATCACCCGTGCGAGCAGCACGAAGGTGACGAACATCGCGATCGAGTCGAAATACACCTCGCCGGATTGTTGCAGGGTGGCGACCAGGCTCCCGGTCCAGGCCACGCTCAGGCCCAGCGCGATGGGCACGTCCATGCCCAGCCGGGCGTTCTTCAGATCGCGCCAGGCACCGGCAAGGAAGTCCCGGCCGGAGTAGACGAGGATGATGGTGGTGACGATCAGCGCCGAGAACCGACCGATGATCTCCCAGAGCGGGAGCTTGCCGTCGGGGCCGGGGCCTCCCATCCAGTAGCCGGCGATGGAGAAGGTCATGATAGGCATGGCGAGGATCAACGCGAACAGCAGGCGCTCGATGTTGCGATGCCGTTGCTCGGCGAGCAGGGCATTGCGTCGGGACGGATCGAACGGGTGCGCGTGGTAGCCGATTGCCTCGATCGTGGCGAGTATCTCCGACAACCGGACCCGTTCGGGGTCGTAGCGAACCCGGGCCTGCTGGCTGTTGTAGTCGATCTCGACGTCCGCGACGCCGTCGAGACGCCGCAGCTGCTGCTCGTTGAGCCAGAGACAGGCGGCACAGCGGATTTCCTCGAGGACCAGAGCGACTTCGACGAGATCCCCACGTTCGACGAGGAAGTCGCGCTGCAGCTCCTGGTGGTCGAACACGCGCAGGCGTTCGATCAGGGCCTCGGCGGTGTCGCCCGGTGCCCGGTTGGCGGGGGAGTCACGGTAGGCGTAGTAGTCCTCCAGCCCGGCGGCGACCACGCCGCGGGCGACCGCCTCGCAACCGGGGCAGCAGAACGCCCGTTCGGCATCGAGGACCCTGGCGCGATAACGCTCTCCCTCGGGTACCGGCAGGTCGCAATGGAAGCATCGCTCGGTCACGGGGTCAGCCGCAGGCCGTGATGCCGTACGGCCCTGTGACGTGCGCTGCTCACTCGTCGAGCTGGTCCATGTCCTGGCGGAAGAGACGCCAGAACAGCCACAGGGCCACCAGGAAGCCGATGAACATCAGGATAGGCCACCACATGTCGACTTCCTCCCTCAGCGATTGCCGTCGAGCTTGGCGTAATAATGGGCCAGTTCACGGATTTCCTCGTCCGTGAGGGCCGCGGCGATCACCCGCATGCGCGAGTAGACGTCGTTGCGTCGCGACTCGTCGGCGTAGTCGCGCATCGTCTGGATGAAGTAATCGACGCGTTGCCCGGCCAGCGCCGGGATGTCGTACTTCTGCCCCTGGCCGAGGTTGCCGTGACAGGACGCGCAGGGCGCGATCAGCCGCTTGCCGTCGCCGTCACGAACCAGATCGACTGCCGCATCTGAGTAGTCGAGCTCCTCGTCACTTGCCGGCGGAAGCTCGAAGTTGGCGTAGAAGGCGGCCAGGTCCTGCATGTCCTCGCGCGAGAGCTCCCCGGCGATGGTGTGCATCATGTAGGCACGCTTGGTCTGGGCGCGATCTCCCTCGGCGTAATCCACGAGCATCTTGTAGACGTACTCCGCCGGCTGACCGGCGAGGCTTGGCCATTGTCCCGACCAGGAAACGCCGGTGTTGCCGTGGCAGGCGGCGCACATCATGGTCTGGCTCAGGTCAGCTCCACGCTGCACGTCGGCATCTGCCAGCGCGTGCTTGACCTCCGGAGTCCACGCCACGGTGGAGGAGGGCGCGTCGGCCGGTTTCTCGAGGGTGCCGTGCTCGGCCAGCGCCTGGGGCGCCAGTGCGAGCGTGGCCGAAAACAGCAAGGTTCGGGTAATCATCGCTCTCAGTACCCCCATTCCATGGATCCCGGGGTTCCCAGGAAGAAGAACTGCAGGATCGGGTAGCCGTAGCTGATCAGCATGTATGCCGCCATGGCCAGGCTCCAGAATCCGAGACTGTTGAGCAGCTTCGGCACGGCCAGCGGCTGGTGAACGGCGACCGCGTAGCGTGGTGTCGGATCGGGTTCCGCCGTGCGGTTGCGGTGCGTCATCACCAGGTTGGCAATGAACAGCAGGCCGGAGAGCACCAGCAGGGCGGCGCCGAAGATCATCACCACCTCGTAGGGCACCCAGCTGTCCGCGATCATGCTGTCGTAGGGCTGGTCGGAGGTGCGTCGCGGCTGGCCCATCAGGCCGATGATGTGCCACGGCGCGGTCACGATCCACATGCCGGCGAACCACATCCAGAGCTGCAGGTTGGCCAGCGGTTTCGACCAGAGCTTGCGCTTGGTGATCTTCGGCCAGGCCCAGTAGGCGGCGGCAAAGTACATGATCACCGAGGTGCCGCCGTAGATCAGATGGAAGTGGGCGGGCACCCAGCCGGTGTTGTGGACCACGGCGTTCATCGAGTACGAAGCGTTGATCACCCCGCCGAAGCCGCCGAAGGTCAGCATCAGCAGCGAGAGGATGCCGGCGAGGACCACCGGGTTGCTCCACTTGAGCTTGGCGATCCAGCCGAACAGCCCCTTGCCGCCGCGCAGGCGACCGGAGAGCTCCATCGAGGCGATGATGGTGAAACCGGTGATGAAGGTCGGCACGGCTACCATGAAGGTGCCGAACATGTGCAGCAGCTTCCAGCCCGCGGCCTGTTGCGGGTCCATGTAGAGATGGTGGAAACCGATCGGCACCGAGAAGATGAACAGCATGACGAACGCCACTCGGCCCATCTCGTCGGAGAACAGGCGTCCGCCGGCCTCGCGCGGCAGGATGGAATACATCACCAGGTAGGCCGGGATCAGCCAGAAGTAGACGATCGCGTGCAGCGTCCAGGAGAAGAACGTGCGCGCCATGCCCGGGTCGAGCGTGTCCATCCACCCCATCGAGACCGGGATGAGCTGGAACAGCACCTCGAGGGTGGCGCCCATCGAGGTCCACAGCCACAGCATGGCGTTGACAGCGGTGCCGAACATGATCAGTGGTACCGCCCTGCCGGGATTTGCCTTCTTCCAGCGGGCCATCTCGATGATCATGTCCACGCACCAGAACCAGCTGCCGACCACGAACAGCGCCACCCCGATGTAGAAGCTGGCGTCGGCCATCTCCGGCGGGTAGAACGTGTACATGACCGAGGCGCGATCGGTGAGCAGTGCCGAGGCGGCCAGCAGGGTGCCGATCGTGGCGATCCAGAAGCCGGTCCAGGCGAAGGCCGGCGACCAGGGCTTCTGCTTGAGCGAGTGGAAGGCCGTGTGGTAGCCGAAGCCCATGATGAAGAACGTGCTCAGCACGTAGGCCATCAGCACCCCGTGCGTGCTCACCGCCGCCGCGTAGACCGAATCCGACTGGATTGCCGGGAACAGCCCGGATCGCACGGCGACCTGGTACAGCCCCATCGGCAGGGCGGCGGCGAGGGCGGCAAAGCCGACCCACATGTTCCACAAGGCGAGCCGGTGACTGGTGCGCGCGTCGTCGTGGTCCGCTGCACCCTCTGCACTCATGCTCCTGACTTCTTCCGCGGTGGTAGCCATGATTCAGGCACTCCTCAAAGCTTGAATTCGTCCTGCGGCACGACGTTGAACCGCGAGTACATGTAGGCGTGTCCCACGCCACAGTACTCGTTGCAGATCAGCGGAAACTCGCCGGTGCGCTTGAAGGTGGAGGTCATGTCGGAGACGTACCCCGGTACGACCATGGTGTTGAAGTCGCTGTAGGGCACGTGAAGTCCGTGCAGGACGTCGATGGTGGCGATGCGCAGCCGAACCGGCTCGTCGACGGGCACCGTGACCTCCTGCGGGTAGAACCCGTAGCGACCGGCCACCATGGTGAGCACGAGCTCGCCGTTCTCGTCGCGCTTGAGCCCCAGGTTTTTCTCCATGAACTCGTCGCCGCCGACGCCTTCTTCAAGGTGCAGGCGAGCCGAGTCCACCGTCTGGACGTTCGACGGCGGGTGTGCGTTGTGCGCCGCCGCGTAATAGACCTGCACCGCGTAGGCGAGCATGGTGAAGGCGAGAATCGCCCAGATGTACTTCTTTTCGAGTGGATCGACGTGGAACTTCATCGCCGCTTCCTCCTAGCTGACCAGTCCGCGCGGCACGAAGATGCCGAACCAGAAGTAGAGCCAGCCCAGCGTGAACAGCACGACATAGACGGCCAGGATGGCCCAGGTGCCGGTCGGGGGTCTTTCGAGGACCTCTTTCTGTTCCTCTTCGCTCAACGGGCTGTCGAATTCGTCATTCATGATTCGTTCCTCCCTGCACCGGTGAATCAGTAAAAGCAGTCTTCCACGAAGGCGCGCATCCAGGACTCCTGGTACAGGCCCTCGAGACGGTTGGTCATCGCGTTGGCGTCCAGGGGCGACACGCCGCCGGAGCCCGGAGTGGATCGGATGCGTCCCGAGTCGTGGTCGTAGCGGTAGACGGCCGCGATCGAGACGCCGTATTCCGAACCGGCGCGCGAGAAACAGGTGTTGGCCCAGCCGGGCTCTTCGGGCTCCTCGCCACGCAGCAGGTGGGCGATCTGTGCCGCGGCCACCTTGGCCTGTGTGTTGGCCGCGAACCCGGATTTGGGCATGTCGTCGGCGACCACGGAATCCCCGATCACGTGGACGTTGGGTGCCACGGTGGATTCGTGGGTGTAGCGGTCGTTGTCGCACCAGCCGGCATCGTTGGTCAGGCCCATGCGGAAGGCGAGCTTGCCGGCCTGCTGGTTCGGGATGACGGTGGTGACGTCGGCGCGGAACTCGTCGCCGAAGAAGTTGGTGACCGTGCCGCGCTTCGGGTCGACCGAGACCACCTTGCCGCCGTTGCTCCCGGACACCCATTCGATCCGGCCTTCCTGCTCGGGGCGGGCCACGTCCTCGGGCATGCCGTTCATGTGCGAATCGGGAATCCGGAAGCCGTAGAGCCGGCTCCAGGCCAGCATGAAGGGCTGGTCCTTTGTGAAGCCGTCCTTGACGTCGAGGATCAGGATCTTGGCCTTCGGTTTGTGCTTCTCGAACCACTCGGCCATCAGCGAGGCTCGCTCGTAGGGGGCCGGCGGGCAGCGGTACGGGTTGGCCGGCGGCACGATCAGGAAGGTCCCGTCCTCCGGCATCGCATGCAGCTGCTTGCGCAGCAGCACGGTCTGCGGGCCAGCCTTCCAGGCATGCGGCATGGTGGTCTCGGCTACCTCGGCCGTGTAGTTCTCGATCTCGCCGTACTTGAAGTCGATGCCCGGCGAGACGATCAGGCGGTCGTAATCGAGAGTCTCGCCCCCCTGGACGTGTACCCGGCGCTTGTCGACATCGACGTTGTCCACCTCGCCGAACAGGAACTCGATGCCGTACTTGTCCTTGAGCACGTCGTAGCTGACCTCGAGGTCGGCCATGGTGATGTCGTCGTTAAGGACCTCGTTGGAGCCGTAGCAGCGCAGGTAGGTCCGGTTGCGTTCCACGATGGTCACGCGAATGCCCGGATCGGCAATCTTGAGGTACTTGGCGGCCGTGGCTCCGCCGGTGCCGCCGCCGATGACGACGACATGGGGCTGGGCGGCGGCGAACAGCGTACGCCCGGAGAAGAGACTCAGCCCGGCCGCCGAGGCCAGACCCGTCCAGCGCAGGAAATCACGTCGGTCGATGGAGCGTTTCACGGCGTTTCCTCCTTGTCCTGTGCGGCGAAGAAATCGGCCATGGCCTCGATTTCCTCGTCGGTGAAGGCCCTGGCGACCCGGTCCATGATGGTTGCGGGGCGGCTGCCGCTGCGGAAGGCGATCATCGATTCGACGAACCGGTCCCTGTCCATGCCGGCCAGCGGGGGCATGTAGTCGCCCTCGAAGTGCCCGAGCGTGCCGTGGCAGGCCGCACAGGTGTGGGAAAACATTTCACCGTCGGGCGTGGACAGATCGCTCGCCAGGACCGGGGTCCATGCGCCGAGCGAGAGCGCGCAGGCTAGGGTGGCGGCAAGGGGTCTCATGATCGATCCTCCGCGAAAAACGATGTCGTTCGTTCGGCCGGGAAGGCCGGACGGTCGGTGGTGGGACGCGAGTGCCGGAACCGCGGCACGAAAACAGGCGGCGGGATCGAGGGTGATCCCGGGCGCTTGTCTGATCGAAGGGCTGAAATTCGAACCATCCTGAGCTCTCCGTGCCGTTCTTCTCGTTCGTATCCGTGGGCTTGTCGAATTAACCGTAGTTGGAGACTAGACTATTTTCACGTTGTCGCTACATGCGTGATTTCGTTGGACTCGAACCGAGCGGCGGTCAGAGCGTGGGCATGACGTGGCACGACCGTGAAACCTCGTCCCGGGACGCTGGTTCGCGAGTCGTCGACACGAGCGAGAGAGGGAACCGGATATGGCAGAGCTGGCAATCGGACTGCAACGGCAGGTTCGGTCGATCGTCGAGATCGGCAAGCCCAAGGTGGTGATGCTGATCGTGTTCACGGCCTACGTCGGCATGCTGCTGGCCTACCCGGACGCCGTCGACTGGCCGGTGGTGCTGGCCGCGTGCCTGGGCATCGGGCTGGTGGCGGCGGCCGGCGCGGCGGTCAACCACGTGGTCGATGCGCGGATCGACCGGATCATGGCGCGAACCTCGCGCCGGCCGCTGGCGAGCGAACTGATGGAGGCCCGCTTTGCCCTGGGCTGGGCAGCGGCGTGGGGTGCGGTGGGCACAGCGATTCTGCTGGTCTGGGTCAATGCGCTGACCGCGGTGCTCACTCTGATCGCGATGCTCGGCTACGCCGTGGTCTACACCGTCTACCTCAAGCACCGCACCCCGCAGAACATCGTCTGGGGAGGTGCCGCCGGAGCCGCGCCCCCGTTGCTGGGCTGGGCGGCCGCCACCGGGGAGGTCGGCATCGAGGGCCTGCTGCTCTTCCTGATCATCTTTCTCTGGACGCCACCGCACTTCTGGCCGCTGGCGATCGCGAAGGTCGACGAGTATCGGCGGGCCAGCGTGCCGATGCTGCCGGTGACCCATGGTATCCAGGCGACCAAGTACCAGATACTGCTCTACACCGTCTCCATGGTGATCGTGACCCTCGTCCCCTGGGTGATCGGCATGAGTGGCTGGCTCTACGGCATCGCGGCGCTGGCGCTTGGGGGGGAATACCTCCGGCGCTCGTGGCGGCTGTACCGCTCGCCGCGTCATGCTGGGGCAATGGGGCTGTTCGGCTTCTCGATCGTCTACCTGGCCCTGCTGTTCCTCGCCCTGCTCCTGGATCATTACCTGCTGTGACCGGCTCGGGCAGCAGGTCTGGCGCGTCCCGGCGCGGCAGGAGACACCGTGCGCATGCCTGGCTAGGGATCTCGCTGATGATCCCGTTGATCCTCGTGGCCGTCTCGGGCGCCGGCCTGTCGTTCGCCAGGGAAGTCGATCGCGTGCTCGCGCCCGAGCTCTGGACGCTATCGCCGCCTGACGGCGGCGGCATTCTCGCGCCGGAAGCGATCCGCGCCGTTACCGAGCGCCATTGGCCTGCTGCACGGACCGTGCGGCTCGAGATGCCCCGTAGCGCGCAGGATGCGGCCCTCGTGATCCTGGTCGATGCCGAGGGTGCCCATCGGCAAGCGTTCGTCGACCCCTACCGGGGCGAGCTCAAGGGCGAACGACCGCTGATCGACGACCCCCGGGAGTGGCTTGGGGAATTCCACCGATCACTGATGCTGGGGTGGGCTGGATGCTGGCTTGTGCTGCTGGCGGGTGCCGGCTTGTTCGCGCTCTATCTCTCCGGCCGCGGAGCTCGTGGTTCGGCAGGGAGGGGCGTAGTGGCCCGGGCGCATGGCCGGCTGGTATCGGTCGGGGTCGGGTTCTGGCTGGTCTGCGCTGCCAGCGGCCTGGTCGCGGCATCGATCGGTGCCTCGCTGAGCCCCGGGGCGCCACCGGCCGGGGGCTCGGCCGTCGCTACCCAGACCGGGTCGCAGAACGGTTGCCCGGGGCGGGAGACCGACATCGTCTGGTGGCCCGGCGAAGGACGCCCGGCCATGCGCTGTCAGCAGGCCGGGAGCATCGGCCCCTTCGGCGTGGCCTACCATTTGCCGTCGGGCGAGACGACGGCCGCCGGGCTGTCGGACTGGTTGTCGGCCATTCACGACGGCAGCCTGTTCGGCATCGGCGGGCGAGTGCTGTGGTTCTGGGGCACGTTGCTGCTGCCCGTCACGATGGGCATCGGTGTCGTCGCATGGTGGCGCCGTCGAGCTGTCGGTCAGGTAGCGAGCGGAAATGAAACGATCACGTGACGGGGGTACGAGGGTGAGTCGACGGTTCGGGCAACTGCGTTTTCTGGCGATTGCGACGCTGCTCGCGGTTCTGTTTTTGATCTGGGTCGGCGGGACGGTTCGCGCCACGGGCGCCGGCATGGGTTGTCCGGACTGGCCGACCTGCTTCGGGCAGATCATCCCGCCGACGAGCGAGGCGGAACTCCCTGCCGATTACCAGGAGCGCTATGCGCGCTACGGCTACGACGAAATGACGTTCGACCCGGTGCGGACATGGACCGAGTATCTCAACCGCCTGACCGGCAGCCTGATCGGGTTCTTGTCACTGATGACGCTGGTCCTGGCGGTGCTGGCCCGTCGTGCCGATCGCTGGTTGCCGGTGCTGGCCGGCGGCGCCTTTGTCCTGGTGGGTTTCAACGGCTGGCTCGGCGCGGTGGTCATCGAAACCAATCTTCACGGGGCGGTGGTGACCACCCACATGATGCTTTCCTTCGGCGTCATTCTGCTCCTGCTAGGCGTGGTGGCCCGCACCCTCTCGGCTAGCTGGACAGTGGACCCCGACGTCAAGAAGGCGTGGTTCCCGGCACTGCCGGTGGCGATGGGGATCACCGTGCTGCAGACGGGACTGGGTGCCCAGGTGCGTGAGCGGGTGGATGCCGTGGCCTCGGGTGCGGGCGATTTCCATCAGCGCGAGGGATGGGTCGAACAGATCGGCGCGATTCTTTCCGCCCACGCCACGTTGGCGGTGCTGGTCGTGCTGGTGAACCTGTGGCTCGCTTTTCGCCTGTTTGGCGCGGGAGGAAAGGCCAGGCACACGAGCATGGTGCTGGTGGCCGTCCTGGTCGTGCAGGTGATGCTGGGCAGTTCGCTTGTCATGCTCGACCTGCCCATCGCTCTCCAGCCGCTACACCTGCTCGGTGCCGCCGTGCTGTTTTCCCTGCAGGCCTTCCTCCTCATGGTTCGCACCGGGGCGCGAAACACCGTTGCCCGGCGCAGGGCCTAGCCCGATCTTGCGGCGAGCCGAGCCGTCTCGAGCGTTTCGACGTTGCGGGCAAGCGGCTGGAATGCTCGCGGGAGGCGCGAGGGGACGAGTGACTTGGCCCCGGATCAGATCACTCCACGGGCCGCGAGCACCATCAGCCCGGCCACGAACGCGATTCCCAGTGCCAAGGTGATCGCCAGGTCGCGCCAGTAGCGCCAGTCGTCCTTGCCGTGTCGCGAGAAGAACGGGCGCGTCGGTGCCGAAAGCCGTTCGCCCGACCGCGATGGGCCGGTGTGGGCTCGTCGAGGTGTCCGCTTCCGTCCCTTGAGGAAAAGGATCAGCACGAGCAGGACGATCAGTCCTGTGATCAGCAGGTCCATGCCCGGTCAATCGCCCTTGCCGTTGTCCTGCCCGCTGGGCGAGCCGAGGTCTTCCAGCCGCACGCGGAAGGCTTCCTCGAGTGACGTGACCCCGGCGCGAGCCATGTCCAGCGCGTGTCGCGTCAGAGTGCGCATGCCGCGCTCCTCGGCGAGATGGCGTAGTTCCTCGGTGGTGATCCCGCCAGAGATGCGATTGCTCATCTCCCGGTCCACGACGATCAGTTCGTAGGCCATGGTCCGGCCGACGTAGCCGGTGTGGTCGCAGTGGTCGCAGCCGTTGGACATCCAGAAGGTCTCGTCCTTGCTCACGCCCATGGTCTCGCGGATCAGTTCGTCGGGCTGGTGCTTGTGCTTGCAGTGCGAGCAGAGGATGCGCACCAGCCGCTGGGCGAGTACCCCCATGACCGTGGAGCTGACGAGGTAGGGCGCCACGCCCATGTCCACCAGGCGGGTGATGGCGCTGGGCGCGTCGTTGGTGTGCAGTGTGGAGAACACCAGGTGACCGGTCAGTGCCGCCTTGACGCCGCTCTCGGCCGTTTCCAGGTCGCGCATCTCGCCGATCATCACCACGTCCGGGTCGTGGCGGAGGATGTTGCGCAGGGCGCGCGCGAAGCTGTAGCCGATGCCCGAGTGGACCTGGATCTGGTCGATGCCGTCCATGTCGTATTCGACCGGGTCCTCGACGGTGATGATGTGCGGGTTGCCGGCCTTCACTTCCTGCAGCAGCGAGTAGAGCGTCGTGGTCTTGCCCGAGCCGGTCGGGCCGGTGACCAGGATCATGCCTTGGGCGCGAGCGACCAGGGAGCGGACGATGCGCTCGTCCTCCTTGGAAAAACCCAGCTTGTCCACGGGCTGGAGCCCCATGCTCTTGTTGAGCAGCCGGATCACCACGCTCTCGCCGTTGTAGGCCGGCATGACCGAGATCCGCAGGTCGACTTCCTGCTTGCCCATGTGTACCCGCGCGTGGCCGTCCTGCGGCAGGCGCTTTTCTGCGATGTTCATTCGCCCGAGGATCTTGATCCGGGCGACCACGGCCGGGAGCTGGGACTTCTTGATCGAGCGTATCGTCTGCAGCACGCCGTCGATGCGGAAACGCACCTCCACCTCGTCGCGGTGGGGCAAGAAGTGGATGTCCGAGGCGCCGCGACTGATGGCCTGCATCAGCAGCGTGTTCACCAGCCGGACCACCGGGGCGCTGCTCGCCTCGTTCTCGATTTCCGGGTTCCACTCGCGGGTTTCTTCCTGTTGGCCCAGCGTCAGGGATTCGTTGTTGACGGGAGTTCCGACCTCCATGCGATAGGATCGGTTGATCGCGGAGGCGATCTGGTGGGGTGAGGCGAGAACCGGCTCGATGCCCAGCCCGGTGTAGAAACGCAGGGTCGAGAGCAGTTCCTGGTCGGTGGGCTTGGCGCAGGCGACCACCAGCACGGAATGTCGACGCATCAGCGGCAGCACATTGAGCCTGAGCGCCATCTCGTAGGGAATCAGCGCAAGCACTTCCGGTGACGGGATGAAGCCGCCCAGGTTGATGTGCGGAATGCCCAGTTGGGCGCAGAGCGTTTCCTCGAGTTGTTCGGGGGTGATGATTTTGTGCTCGACCAGCCAGTCCCCGATGCGTGTCGCCGGATGACCCTTGAGGTCCTCGAGGGCCTGGTTGAGCTGGTCCCCGGTGAGTAGCCCGCGGCGAATCAGCAGCTCGCCGATGTGCTGGATCCGTGTGGCCCGGGCAGAATGCAGTGCCCGGTCGAGATCGGTCGCGTCACTAACGCGAATGACTCGGGGGGTTTCCTCGCTCATTTCCCTGCTCCTCGATGCAAATCGTCTTCGACAAATGATCGCACAGTGTCCGCGATCGTGGGCGTGATACCCTCTGCCATCCCGGAACATTACGGGACAGGCATCTTTCCAGCAGCCCTCGAAGCGCCTCATGACGATCATAGACAGCCAGACCCCGTTCTGGCGCACCAAGCGCCTGAGCGAGATGACCAGCGCGGAGTGGGAGTCGCTCTGCGACGGCTGTGCCAAGTGCTGCCTGGAGAAGGTCGAGGACGAGGAGGGTGACGTCTACTACACGGACGTGGCCTGCCACCTGCTCGATGCCGGCACCTGCCGCTGCACCGATTATCTCAACCGGCAGATCCGCGTGCCCGGCTGCGTGTGGCTCAAGCCCGAGGACCTCGAGGAGTTCGACTGGCTTCCCGCCACCTGCGCCTACCGCCGGCTGGCCGAGGGGCGTGACCTGCCGCCCTGGCACCCGCTGATCACCGGCCGCCCCCTGAGCACGATCGAGAGCGGCTACTCGGTCAGCGGCCGGGCCGTGATCGCCGAGGATGCCGGCCGCGAATCGATCGACTGGGAGGCGCACGTCGTCGATTGGCCGCTCGAGGAGAGCGACTAGCCGATTGCCTCAATCCAGCCGGATGAGGCGCAGACGCAGGGCATTGCCGATCACGCTCACCGAGGAGAACGACATCGCCGCCGCGGCGATGATCGGCGAGAGCAGCATTCCGAAGACCGGGTAGAGCACCCCCGCGGCGATGGGAATGCCGGCGGCGTTGTAGACGAAGGCGAAAAACAGGTTCTGGCGGATGTTGCGCATGGTTGCCTTCGACAGGCGCAGCGCCTGCACCAGCCCGTCGAGGTCTCCGCGCAGCAGGGTCACGCCGGCGCTCTCGATGGCCACGTCCGTGCCGGTGCCCATGGCGATGCCCACGTCGCTTGCGGCCAGGGCCGGCGCATCGTTGACCCCGTCGCCCGCCATGGCCACCACGCGGCCTTGTTGGCGCAACTCCTCGACCACCTCGCTTTTGCCCTCGGGCAGGACCTCGGCGCGCACCTGGTCGATGCCGATCTGCCGCGCGACGGCCTCGGCGGTGGCCTTCGAGTCGCCGGTGAGCATCACCACCTCGAGGCCGGCTTCCTGCAGGCGCCGGACGGCGCCCGGCGTCGACTCGCGGATGGGATCGGCAATGGCCATCACGCCAGCGGGATGGCCGTCGACGGCGACCAGAATCACCGTGGCTCCCTGGTCACGCAGGGTGTCGGCCTCGTCGGTCAGCGCCTGCACATCCACATCCTGATCGTCCATCAGGGCCCGGTTGCCGACGAGAAGGCGGCGGCCCTCGACGCGCCCGATTACCCCCTTGCCGTTCTCCGAATCGAAGCCTTGCGCCTCGACCAGGTCGAGGTCGCGTGTCGTGGCCTCGGTCACGATGGCCTCGGCCAGCGGATGCTCGCTGCCGCGTTCGAGGCTGGCGACCAGGCGCAACAGTTCGTCCTCGTCATATGAGTCGGCCGGGCGGATCGCGGTGACGCGGGGCTTGCCCTCGGTGAGCGTACCCGTCTTGTCGATCACCAGCGTGTCGACCTTCTCCATGCGCTGCAGGGACTCGGCATCGCGGATCAGCACGCCGGACTGGGCGCCCCGGCCGATCCCGACCATGATCGACATGGGCGTGGCCAGCCCGAGGGCGCAGGGGCAAGCGATGATCAAAACGCTGACCGATGCGATCAGGGCATAGGCCATGGCCGGCGAGGGGCCGACGATCGACCAGACGATGAAGGCGATGACCGCCGCGACGATGACGCTGGGCACGAACCAGGCGGCGACCCGGTCGGCCAGCCCCTGTATCGGCGCCCGGCTGCGCTGGGCCTTGGCCACCATCTGCACGATCTGCGCGAGCATGGTGTCGCGTCCGACCTTGTCGGCACGCATGACGAAGCTGCCCTGGCCGTTGATGCTGCCGCCGATCACGGTGTCTCCGGGACCACGGGCGACCGCCATGGGTTCGCCGGTGACCATGGACTCGTCGACGTTCGATCGGCCTTCGAGGATCTCGCCGTCCAGCGGCACCTTGTCCCCCGGGCGGACGCGCAACCGGTCGCCCACCTCGACCTGATCGAGCGGCACTTCGTCCTCCTCGCCGTCCCGGATACGTCGTGCCGTGGCGGGCGCCAGGTCGAGCAGGGCGCGGATCGCCCCGGAGGTCTTCTCGCGGGCACGCAGTTCGAGGACCTGGCCCAGAAGGACCAGGACGGTGATGACCGCAGCCGCCTCGAAATAGACCGCCACCGAGCCGTCGGGCTGCTGGAATTCGGCCGGAAAGATCCCGGGGGCGACGGTCGCGACCAGGCTGTAGGCCCAGGCCACCCCCGTGCCCATGGCGATCAGGGTGAACATGTTGAGTTGCCGGCTGACCACCGACTGCCAGCCGCGGATGAAGAACGGCTTGCCGGCCCAGAGCACGACCGGTGTGGCGAGTGCCAGCTGGATCCAGTTGCCGGTCTGTTGAGCGAGCCATCCCGGCAGGTCGACGAAATGCCCGCCCATCTCGAGGATCACCAGCGGGAGGGCGAAGAGCAGGCCGATCCAGAAGCGGCGCGACATGTCGGCCAGTTCCGGATTGGGGCCGGCGTCGGCAGTGACCGTTTCCGGTTCCAGCGCCATGCCGCAGATCGGGCAGTTTCCCGGCCCCTGCTGGCGGATCTCCGGGTGCATGGGGCAGGTGTAGACGGCCTCGGGATCGGCCTCGGGCGATTCCCCGGACAGGTAGTGTTCCGGGTCCTCCTCGAAGCGTGCCTTGCAGCCGGCGGAACAGAAGTGCCAGTCCTCGCCATGGTAGTGGGTGGTGTGTTCCGCCCGGGCCGGGTCGACCTGCATGCCGCAGACCGGGTCGGTGGCCTGGTCGGCGGACTCTTCCGGTGACTGGTTCATGGCGATTCACTCCGAAGGGGTCGGTCAAGCGCGATGGTTGCCTGTTTCGAGAGTAGACGTTCGGGAGCGGGAAATGTCCCCGATCGCCGGTGGCTGTGCCCGGGCATGGGAGATTTCGCCCCGGGCAACGGTCGCCTGGCGCGCGGATGCCGGGGCGTTGGCGGCGGGATGCCGGACGGGTAAACTCGGGCCTTTAACGCTTCAGGAAGGGATCATGGAAGAAGGTCGCATGGAAGAACAAAGACACTCGGGGCTGGGCATCGCCTCGTTCATTATCGGCATCGCCTCGGCGATCCTGATGTTCCTGCTGATCGTGGTGGCCGGTGCGCTGGAGGCCTCCACCCCCGGCGGCATGGACGAGGAGTCGGCCGCGGCGGTCATCGTCGGCCTGTTCCTGATCCTGTTCCTGCTGACCTCGGTGGTGGCCTTCGGCCTGGGCGTCGCCGGCCTGTTCCAGCGGGATCGCAAGAAGGTGTTCCCCGTCCTCGGGACGGTGTTCTCGTCGGTGACCGTGCTCGGCTCGGTGATGTTGGTCCTGGTGGGGTTGATGGCGTCCTGACGCCTCCCGGTCTCAGCGTTCGAGTTTTTCCCGCAGGCAGGTCATCAGGGCGGTCTCGTCGGGAGGCCGGCCGGTCTGCTGGGCCTGCCACAGGGCCTCGCCGAGGCAGTCGATCATCTCGTGTTCCGCCTCCAGCGGGTCACCTTTCCTCAGGCTCAGCTCCGAGTGCACGCCACGGATGCCCGCGGGGCGGTCGGTCTGCACCATCTCGCGCAGGGACAGGTGCATGCTCATGTGGAGGAAGGGGTTGGTCACGCCCATCTCCGGGGGCCAGTCGGCCTCCAGGGCGAACTCCGGCTGGTCGAGCAGGGAGTGATACTCGGGGTGATCGCGGATCACGTCGACGATCATCTGCTCGAGCGGGGTCAACGGCTTTTTCGCCTTGCCCTTCTCCCAGGCGTCGATGAAGGGCTGGCGCATGCGGCGGCGGTCGCTGGAATACATAATCAGGTTTCCTGGGTGGCGTAACGGGCGATCAGCTCCGGGCTGCATTCCTCGGTCTTGTCGCGGTAGTCGCACAGGTCGCAGACGATACAGGCCCCGCAGTCGGGGCGGCGTGCCTTGCAGATGTAGCGACCGTGCAGGATCAGCCAGTGATGGGCGTCGAGCAGATATTCCTTCGGGATCACCTTGAGCAGCCGCTCTTCCACGGCGCGCACGGTCTTGCCCTTCGCCAGCCCGGTGCGGTTGGCGACCCGGTAGATATGGGTGTCGACGGCCATGGTCGGCTGGCGGAAGACCGTGTTGAGTACCACGTTGGCGGTCTTGCGTCCCACGCCGGGCAGGGCTTCGAGCGCCGCCCGGTCGGCCGGCACCTCACCATTGTGCTTTTCGATCAGTTGCCGGCACAGGGCATGGACGTTTTTCGCCTTGGTCTTGTACAGGCCGATGGTGCGGATCGATTGGGTCAGCTCGTCGAGTCCCAGGTCGAGAATCGCCTGTGGCGTATTGGCGCGGGCGAACAGCGGCCTCGTGGCCCGGTTCACTCCGGCGTCGGTGGCCTGGGCGGACAGTACGACGGCGACCAGCAGCTCGAAGGGGCTCGAGTATTCCAGCTCGGTGGTCGGCTGCGGTCGCTGGCGGGCAAAGCGGGCGAACATTTCGCGGCGGGTGCGGGGATTCATGCGGTCACGTTGACGGAAATGGCGAACAAGCCGCCCATGATAAACTCCGCGCCCCTGTCGAGAAACGCCCCGGCAGGAATTTGCATGCATCATTGCCGAATGGGAGAGGGTTGAAGTCCGTGAACAAGCAATTGGGTGTCATCGGGGCCGTGTGGGGTGTGCTGGGTCTTGGCGCACTGCTGGTCTGGGCGATCTACCGGCTTTCGGTCTACGCGATGGAGGGCTGGAGTGTGGCCTGGTCGTGGTGGCACTGGGTCTTCTTCGCCGGCTGGATGCTGTTCATGCTCTACGGCGAGGGCTACAAGGGGTTCCAGAAAGGTTTCTCTCCGCGGGTGGTCGCCCGGGCCGCGCACCTGTCCCGTCACCCGGTGGGCTGGCACGTGGCTCTCGCACCGCTCTACTGCATGGGCTACATCCACGCCACCCGCAAGCGGCGGATCGTGTCCTTTTCCGTGACCGCCGGGGTGATTGCCCTGGTCTTGCTGGTCAGCCTTCTGCCGCAACCCTGGCATGGCATCGTCGACCTCGGCGTGGTCGCCGGGTTGTCCTGGGGGCTGATCTCCATTTTGGCCTTCGCCGTCGGCACGATAGCCGGCCGCCCGGTCGATGTGCCCACCGATGTGCCGGGCACCGAAGGGCAGTCGGCCTGACAGGCTGCGCACGATGAGCGAGCAGGGCAGCGGGCGCGATCGGCTCTCCCGGGTGGTCACTCGCAGCGGTGATGCCGGGGAGACCGGGCTGGCCGACGGCAGTCGCCTGTCGAAGACGGGGCTTGCCATCGAACTGCTGGGCGAACTCGACGAGCTCAACGCTCGCCTGGGCATGCTGTCGGTCACGCTGGTCGAGGAGAACGTTGCCAAGGGGTTGACTGATTTCGTTCGCGAGCAGCAGCAGGCGGTGTTCGATCTCGGCGGCCTGGTGGCGATGGGCGATCAGGCGGTCGCCGCGCAGCTTCCCGATCTCGGCCGGCTCGAATCGTGGATCGAGACGGCCAACCGCGATCTGCCGCCGCTCAAGGAGTTCATCCTGCCCGGGGGAACGCCCGCGATGGCCCAGGCGCACCTGGCGCGCACGGCCACGCGCCGGGCCGAGCGGATCGCCTGGGGCTGGCGGACGAAGTGCCGTGAGCGTGCCCCGGCGCTCGACGAGCTGGCCGCCGCCCTGGCGACCTACCTCAACCGTCTGTCGGATGCCTGGTTCGTGTTCGCCCGACGACTCGACCCGGACGGCCGGCACACGATCTATTGGCGCGGGGCGTCCGGCGGTTCCGGCTCCGACTGAGCCGTCGTCAGAGGGACCTGTCCCAAAGCCTCGACCAGCCGCCGACGTTCGGCGACGAAGCGTTCCAGCGCCGGTACCTCATGGACCAGTTTGGTCGGGATCTCGGGTTCCTCGCCCTCGATGGCCGCCTCGACGTCAGCCAGCGAGATGGCCGCGCCCGGACGGCCGGGAAGCAAACCGGGCTGATCGTCCCGCTCGGCCAGTCGCAGCAGTCCAGCTTCCACCATCTTCTCGAGTAGCGGATCGATCCAGACCCCGCCCAGGGCCCGATATGCCTGGACCTCGTGGAACAGGTCATCGCGATCGGGCGGACGTCGCCCGGCCTCGAAGGTCCGTTCGACCTGGTCGAGCAGCACGATCGCCGTGGCCAGACGCGCGGCCGGGTGGGCAGGCTTCGCCTCGCCCAGTATCAGCCGGTCGCTGTTCTGCCACGCGTAGCTGATGCCGGCGCCGACCAGGACGATCATCCAGGCGATCTGCAGCCAGATCAGGAACAGCACCAGAGAGGCGAAGGCCGAGTACACCGCCGTGAAGTTGGTCGAACCGGCAACCAGCCCGCCGAAGACCAGGCCCAGCAGGTTCCACAGGATGGCGGCGATCAGCCCCCCGACCAGTGCCGATCCCGCCCGGACCCGGGTGTTGGGAATGAATGCGTAGAGGAAGGCGAAGGCCGCCGTCCACACGCCCAGCGGGACGAGATAGCCGGCCCACTTGAGCAATGTGCCGATCAGCGAGAGCTCCGCGAACTCGCGGATCGCCGGGGCGGCGAGCAGGGTGGCAGTGAGACTGCCCGCCGCGATCACCAGTACCGGGCCGACCATCAGTACCGAGAGGTAGTTGGCGAACCGCGAGGAGAGGGTGCGCATCTGGTGGACGTGCCAGATGCGATTGAAGACCCGCTCGATCTTCTGCATCAGCGCGATCACGGTGTAGAAGAGCAGGGCGACGCCCACGGCACCCAGGACCCCGACCCGGATATTGTTGACGAAATCCAGGATCTGGTCGGTCAGCTCGTTGGCCGTCTCCCCCAGCGGGGCCATCACCGAGAGCAGGAACGGCTCGATGATCGACTGCGAGCCGAAGGCCTTGAGCACCGAGAACGCCACGGCCAGCAGCGGAACCATCGAGAGCAGCGTGGTGTAGGACAGGCTCATGGCGTTGAGCTGCAGGTCGCCGCGCGAGGCCGAAGAGAGCACGCTCAAGAATGCGCGGACCAGCCGCTGCGCGACGCGCGCCGAGCGCAATCCGGGTTTGGCGCGCCAGATCCAGTGTTCCATTCGCTCGAGCCAGTGGCGCGGGACGAAAGCTCTCATGAAGGGTGGGGCCTCCCGGTTTGCAGTGTCGGGCAGCCACTCGGCGGTCGCTGCGTTATGATGATCGTTCCGGCGCGGCCGACTCGCGGGTTGCTGGCGTCGGTCGGACCGCCGCGTCATGAACTGCCGGCTGAAGGGAGCTTAGCACCTGATGGACACGACCAATCCCATGAACGATCAGCCCGAGGTGCCGGTGGTGCTCGCCATTGCCGGTCACGACCCCAGTGGTGGGGCGGGCATCCATGCCGACATCGAGGCCATCGTCAGTCAGGGCGTGCATCCGGCGACCGCGATCACGGCGCTGACGGTGCAGGACACGATCAATGTGCAGCGCTTCGTGCCCACCGATCCGGCGCTGGTGATCGACCAGGCGATGGCCGTGCTGCGCGACCTGCCGGTCGGCGCGATCAAGATCGGAATGCTCGGCTCGGTGGAGATGGTCGAGGCCGTGGCCACGGTGCTCTCGCGTTACCCGGATATCCCGGTGGTTCTCGACCCCGTGCTGGTAGCCGGCGGCGGTGGTTCGCTGGGTGACAACGCCGTGGCCGCCGCCATGGTCGAGCACCTGTTCCCGCGCGTGACCATCGTCACGCCCAATGCGCACGAATCCCGTGTGTTGGCGCCGAAGGCCCGGGACGTGCGCGAGCGCGGCAGGATGCTGGCCTCGCTGGGTGCCGAGTACGTGCTGGTCAAGGGCGGCGACGAGCCGGGCGAGAAGGTGGAGAACTGGCTGTTCGGCCTCGACGAGCCGCGCCGGTTCGTCTACGAACGACTGGCCGGTGCCTTTCACGGTTCCGGCTGCACGCTGTCCTCGGCCATCGCCGGGTTGATCGCCCAGGGCAGCGATCCGGTCAACGCGGTCCACGAGGCGCTGGAGTACACCCACCAGACGCTGATGTATGCCGCGGCCATCGGACGCGGCCAGCTGGTTCCGCATCGGCTGTTCTGGGCGGACGAGGAACCGGTCGCGGACTTGAGCGATGAGCCGCCGGGTTCCTCGCGGGTTCACTGAGAACAAAGAGACGAGCGAAGCGATGGAGAACGTCCGTCCCAGTACCGAAATGATGCTGCGCCAGCTCGACCACATCGCGCACGAGATGCAGCAGGCCGGCCTGTGGGGCGACCAGCGTCCCAATGACCGGGCGCTGGCCAGCCAGGCCCCGTTCTGCTTCGACACGCTGCGCTTCGAGGAGTGGCTGCAGTGGAAATTCCTGCCGCAGATGCGCGAACTGCTCGAGCGGTACGGCACGCCGCCGGAGAACTGCTCCATGGCGCCGTTGGCCGAGCATCAGTTCGCCGAGATGGAAGAGGATACCGAGTGCCTGCTCGCCGCCATCGGGGAGTTCGACGCCCTGGCATGGCATTTCTTCAACGGCCGCTAAGTGGCCGGCACACGACACGAGACTCGATGAACGACTCCGACTCCCCCAACGCGTCCGACGATTGGTCGCTCGCCACCCGTGCCATCCGCGTCGGTCACCACCCGACCGCCGAGCGTGAACACGGCGAGCCGATCTTTACCACGTCCAGCTTCACCTTCGAGTCGGCGGCGCAGGCCGCCGCGCGCTTTGCCGGTGACGAGCCGGGCAATATCTACGCCCGCTTCACCAACCCCACCACGCGGATCTTCGAGGAGCGGCTGGCGGCGATGGAAGGTGGCGAGGACTGCGTCGCCACGTCCTCGGGCATGTCGGCCATACTCTCGACTTTCATGGCCCTCTGCGAGGCAGGGGACGAGGTGGTGGTCGCCCGCCAGGTATTCGGCACCACCCGCGTGCTGTTCGACAAGTACCTGGCGAAGTTCGGCATGGTCGTCCGCTGGGTGGATCTCACCGACTGGGCGCAGTGGGAGGCGGCGGTGAACGAGCGCACTGCGCTGCTGTTCGTCGAGACGCCCTCGAACCCGCTCACGGAAGTGGCGGATATCCGATGCCTGGCCCAACTGGCCCATGCCCACGGGGCCGGGCTGGTGGTCGACAACTGCTTCTGCACCCCGGCCCTGCAGCGGCCGCTCGAGCTGGGCGCGGATATCGTCATCCACTCGGCCACCAAGTTCCTCGACGGGCAGGGCCGTGCCGTGGGCGGGGCCGTGGTCGGCGATGCCGAACGGGTGGGCAAGGAAGTCCGCGGTTTCCTGCGCACCTGCGGGCCGACCATGGCGCCCTTCAACGCCTGGGTGTTCGCCAAGGGGCTGGAGACCCTCGAACTGCGCATGGAGGCACACAGCCGCCACGCCAGCGAGGTGGCCGAGTGGCTGGCTGCCCACCCCCGCGTGAGCCGGGTGCATTTCCCCGGGCTGGCGGATCATCCGCAGGCGAAGGTCATCGCAGCGCAGCAGTCCGGCCCCGGGGCGATCGTCTCCTTCGTGGTAGAGAAAGGCCGGGAGGCCGCCTGGCAGGTAGTCGACCGCACCGAGATGCTCTCGATCACCGCCAACCTGGGCGACACCAAGACCACCATCACCCACCCCGCGAGTACCACCCACGGCCGACTCTCGCCGGAGGACCGTGCCGAGGCAGGCATCGAGGAAGGGCTGCTGCGGCTGTCGGTGGGCCTCGAGTCGCCGCGGGACATCATTGCCGACCTCTCGCGGGGCCTGGGGTAAATCGAAAAGACGCTTTCAGTTTGACGTCAGGCACCCCGGGCACTATCTGGTGTTTCATCAAGACCGGAGGTGCCCGTGGGAAGCTCCTCGCGCCAGTTCGCTGATTCGTTCGTCGAAGATCCCGGCCCGTCCGTTGCCGAGCGATGGCTGGACTGGGGCTGGCTCCCGCTCTTTCTGTTGACGATCGCGGCCTCCCTGCTGGCCCGCCCGCTGATGCCGGTCGACGAGACCCGCTACCTCGCGGTGGCCTGGGAGATGTGGCGGGAAGGATCGTGGCTGGTGCCGTTGCTCAACGGCGAGGCCTACAGCCACAAGCCGCCCCTGCTGTTCTGGCTGATTCACGCCGGCTGGGCGGTCTTCGGTGTCAACGAGATCACGCCCCGCCTGGTCGGTCCGGCATTCGCGTTGGGCAGCCTGTTTCTCCTCAAGGCAGTCGCCCGTGGGCTCTGGCCCGATCTGCCGCCGGTCGCACGTCTCGCTCCCTGGATCCTGCTGGGCACCGTCTACTGGCTGGGCTTTGCCACCATGGTCATGTTCGACCAGATGGTGGTGTTCTTCGTCCTGCTGGGCGTGCTCGGCCTGCTGCGACTGGGACAGGGCCGGCGCATCGGCTGGTGGTGGCTCTTTCTTGGTACCGGGCTGGGCGTGCTGGCCAAGGGGCCGTTCGCGCTGGTCTGCCTGGTCCCGCTGACCGTCTCCGCTCCCTGGTGGGCCGGCGTGGCGCTTGGCTGGCGCTGGTTCCTGCATGCCGGTTTGGTAGGGGTTCTCGGTTCGTCGCTCGGTCTGTTGTGGGCTTTGGCGGCGGCCTCGATCGGTGGGCCGACCTACGCCGAGCAGATCCTGTGGGGGCAGATGGCCGGCCGCGCCGTCGATGCCTTCGATCACGCCCAGCCGTTTTGGTACTACCTCGGGATGTTGCCGGTGGTCTTCCTGCCCTGGACGCTGGTCATCGCCGGCCTGCTCGTCCAATGGTTCCGGTCGGGTGGGGGGAGCAGGTACCACTGGCCGGCGGGAAGGCGAGCCGGCGTTCTGGCGCTCGCCTGGATTGCCGTTCCGATCCTGTTGCTCTCGCTGGCGTCGGGGAAGCTGCCGCATTACCTGCTGCCGACGCTGCCGGGTCTGTCCCTGCTTCTCGCGCTCTGGGTGGCACGACTCGACGGGCAGGACCGTTCGGTGGGGACGCGGTTCGTTTCGGTATTGTGGGTGATCTTTGGGGCGGCGTTAGCCCTGCTGCCATGGCTGGGAGCCAGCGAGGTGCTCGATCTCCTGCCGGCCTGGACGACGCTGGTGGGCATCGCGGTAATGGGGGGCGGGATCCTGACTTGGCCCGGACGTCCCGGCCGGACGGCGATTCCCGCGGTGGCGTCAGCGAGCGTGGGCGTGCTCGTCCTGGTCCACGTCGGGTTCGTGCCGCTGCGACCGGCGTTCGATTTCGAATCGTTTTCCCGGGAGCTGGGACAGTGGCAGAAGGCCGGCCACCCGCTGGCCTTCGAGGGCAAGTACCGTGGCGAATACGACTTCCATGGCCGGCTTGCCGGGCCGATTATCACGTTGGGTGACGGCCAGGCGGTCGAGGGGTTCTGCGCCAGCCACCCCGACGGCATCGTGATCCTGCGACTGAAAGGTGACCCGCCAATGGATGCGATCGCCACGACACGGTTTCGCAGCAAGCACGATAGTGCTTTCGCCTGCCCGCTGTCCGGCAACGTGAAAGCGGCATTGCGCCGCGGGCGGTTCTGAATCGGGCGCTGTCTTGGGACCGTTTCTTGGCTTGACCGATCATGGGAGCGGTGTCACTCCGGTCGGCCATATGCTTGCCGGGCTCCATGCTCTCCCGGATTCGCGGGGGGTGACTGCGTTATACTCGCGCCCCGGAGCCGGCTCCCCGGCCGCTCGTGTATTGTCTAGTATCCGTAATCGTGATCACCGTGGTGTTCCGGGCGCCCCAGCGCCCTGAAACGCCCGGACTCGTCCGACCAAAGAGGTTTCGATGACCGTTCGCACCCGCTTCGCCCCGTCACCGACTGGCTTCCTTCACATCGGTGGTGCCCGCACGGCCCTGTTCAGCTACCTGTTCGCCCGTCGGCACGGCGGCGAGTTCGTGCTGCGCGTGGAGGACACCGACCGCGAGCGCTCCACCGCCGAGTCCGTCAATGCGATCCTCGAGGGCATGACCTGGCTGGGGCTGGACTACGACGAGGGGCCGTTCTACCAGACCGAGCGGATGGACCGGTACCGCGAGGTGATCGATCGGCTGCTGGCCGAGGGTAAGGCGTACTACTGCTACGCCACGCACGAGGAGCTCGAGGCGCTGCGCGAGGAGCAGATGAAGCGTGGCGAGAAGCCCCGCTACGATCGCCGCTATCGCGACTTTACCGGCACTCCGCCGGAGGGCGTCAGGCCGGTGGTGCGATTCAAGAATCCGCTCGACGGGCTGGTGGTGGTCGAGGATGCCATCCGCGGACGGGTCACATTCCGCAACGACGAGCTCGATGACCTGGTCATCGCCCGCGGCGACGGTACGCCGACCTATAACCTCACGGTAGTGGTCGACGACATGGACATGAACATCACCCATGTCGTGCGCGGTGACGACCATCTCAACAACACGCCCCGGCAGATCAATCTCTACCGGGCGCTGGGGGCCGAGCCGCCGCAGTTCGCGCACCTGCCGATGATCCATGGCCCGGACGGGGCCAAGCTTTCCAAGCGACACGGCGCGGTCAGCGTGATGCAGTACCGGCACGACGGGTTCCTCCCCGAGGCGCTGCTCAACTACCTGGTCCGCCTCGGCTGGTCGCACGGCGACGAGGAGATCTTCTCCCGCTCGGAGATGATCCAGCTCTTCGATCTGGTCGAGGTCAACAACTCCGCCTCCGCGATCAACCCCGAGAAGCTGCGCTGGCTCAACCAGCACTACATCCGCGAGCTGCCGGTGGAAGACGTGGCCGCCGAGCTGCGCTGGCACCTCGGTCGTCTGGGCATCGACCCGGATGAGCGTGGCCCGAAGCCCCAGGAGATCGTTCCGGCCTACGCCGACCGGGTGCATACCCTGGTCGAGATGGCCGAGCAGGCGCGCCCGTTCTACATGGATGCCGTCGAGCCGGACCCGGACGCGCTGGCCAAGCTGGATGCCTCGGCGCCGATGGTGCTCGATGCACTGCGGGTGGCGCTGGAGGATGACGCGGCCTGGGAGAGCGACGCGACCCTCGAGGCCGCGGTCAAGGGCGTGGCCAAGACGCTCGAGCTCAAGCTTGGCAAGGTGGGGCCCGTGCTGCGCCTGGCGCTGCTAGGCCACACGTCCTCGCCCAGTTTCGGCATTATCCTGCGACTGATGGGGAAGGTGCGCAGCATCCAGCGTCTTAACGCGCTGCAGGATCGGGTCGGCGCCTGATCATGCTTTCGGGGCGCATCCGACCGCCACTGGCCATCACGGTCGCCTACGTCGCGCTGGCATCCCTCTGGATCTGGGCGACGCAGTGGCTACTGGGGCGGATGGGTGGCGCCCACTGGGAGATCTCCTCCGCCGGGCTGGTGTTCGGCGAGATCTTCGTGCTGGTCACGGGGGCCTTGCTGTACGTTCTCGTCGACCGGCTGACCGGCACGCGCCCGGGCGCGGTTGAGTTCAATGAAGGGCAGCCGAGTGCGCCGCGCCCCTGGCTGTTTGCCCTGCTGGTCGCCCTGGTCGGCATGGCCGTCATCCAGATCTTCATTGCAGCCGTCGCTGCTCGCCAGTACGCACCCATGTTGCTGGAAAAGGCGCAGCGGGAAACCAGCAACCTCGCCGCCATCCGCGCGATCGAGATCGACAACTGGGTCGACGAGCGCGATCAGGGCGTGCGTGCGATCGCCCAGCGACAATCCTGGCTGCGGGAGTGGATCGACCGGGTCGAGGCGGGCGAGGCGAACGGGTTCCCGGAGGAGCTGGTCGACGGTGGCCCCGCCGGTCAGTTCGACTCGGTAATCCTCGTGGACCCCGATCGTCGTGACCGCCTGCGGTCGTCCGCTCCCAGGCTGGAGCTGCCGGGGATGGAACACTTCGACGCCGCCGCAGTCAGCACCGACATCCAGATCGTCAACCGCTTCACCCGTGGGCGGGGTGGTCTCGACCTCTTCTGGATTCTGCCGCTGTTCGTCGAGGAGGCGGAAGTCTCCCGCGGGCCTTGGTACCTGGTGTTCTGGACCCGTCTTAATACGGCCAGCCTGATCGACGCCGCCGAGCAGGGCTTTCGCGTGCGCTCCGAGTCCGGGCTGAGCACCATGCTGATCGACCTGCCCGAACGGAGCGATCGTGGTTCGGCGTTCTGGCCGATGCTCGTGCTCGACCCGGCCGAGGAGTCCACTGTCGTCTCCGAAACCCCCTCGGCGATCGTTTCCCGGCTGCAGAAAGGGCTGTCCGCGACCCGGGAGCCAGCGGACGGGAAAAGCCGGGAGGCCACGCCGGACACTGGCGAGGATTTCAGTGAAGGGCTCACGCGCATCGAGGGCGACGATCGGGTCTACGCCTCGGTGCGTCTCGACCGGCTCAATGTCCAGATCCTGGTGTTGCAGGATCGCCGCGACGTGCTGGCGCCGGTCGACGAACTGGAAAAGTGGCTGAGCCTGACGGCGATACTCTCCACGCTGGGGATGCTTTCCGCACTGCTGTTTCTGTGGCGCTATCTCCGTGCCCGCTACCGGCAGGGCAACCTCGACGTGGTCCGCGAACGGGATTTCTGGCACCAGGCCTGGCTGGACATGCCGGCCCTGGGACTGGTGGAAATCGAGCCGCACGACCTGCATATCATCTTCGCCAACCGCCAGGGAGCGGACTGGCTGGGACATGCCCGGGAGCACCTGGTCGGTCAGCCGTTCTTCCGCCTGTTCGAGCCGCTGGACTCTGCGGCGATTGCCGGGCAGCCCGAGGCGGTCCTGCCTGCGTACTTCGCACGCGGCGCGGTTGATCACGTCGCGCTGGAAGGCCGCATGGTCGCCACGCCGGAGCAGGGACCGATGCAGCTCGATCTGCGGGTGCTGCGTGACTCCGAGGGGCATGCCGAGAGGATGATCGGCATGCTCCGTCCGTCCCGAGGTGCCGACGATCGAGCCATCCGTGCGGCAATCGACCGGCTGACTGCCCGTTGCGCGGTCCTCCGGCCGGTCGAGCGTGAACAATGCCTCGAGCATCTCGCCGACCAGCCGGACAGTCCCTTTCTTGCCGTCCTGCCATTCGCAGTGGGCCCGGATCGGCTGCATGACCGGAACGGGTTGATGCAACGGCTCGAACGGGCGCTTCCGGCGGAGGTGCGGCATCATCGCGCCCTGCTCCGACCGTTGGCCGACGAGATCGGCCGGGTGCTGGTCAGCCGCGAAGGCAACTGGGTGCAGGGCGGGGAGCCGGCTTCATCTGCCCGGTCGACCGACCCGGCCGGCGTGATCAGTGCCGTGGGACACAACGTGATCGTCATGCCCGACGTCTCGGAAGAGGCCGACGGCGAGGTCGGCGTGCGTCTCTACATCACCCGGGAACCCGGCGAGGTGACCCCCGAGGTACTGGCCGCGGTCGATCGGTTGCACCGGATCTGTCGCTCGCCCCTGGCCCGTCGTTAGCGCCGTGCTCCAGTTCGCCGGCCCCCTTACCGCCTGACCTCCGGGCGAGTGGGCCTGACGAACCCGGGAGGCTCACTCTTCGCGCTCGTCCCCGTGCCGAGGGTTCTCTCCCGACATTTGCCGGTGCAGTCCGGCCCGTGCCATCAGCAGGGCGCTGATGGGGGCGGTGAGAAACAGGAACACGAGAATCAGGATCTCGTGGACGGACAAACCGCCACGCGTGGAGAAATATACCGCCGAGGCGAGCAGGATGCTGCCCACGCCCAGCGTGGAGGCCTTGGTCGGCCCGTGCAGGCGCATGAAGAAGCTCGGTAGCTTGGCCAGTCCGAGCGAGCCGAGCAGCACGAAGGCCGCTCCGAACAGGATCAGGAAACTGACGATCAGGTCGGCAATCATCTGTTCTCTCCGGTCATTCGACGATGTCGCCGCGGATGAGGTACTTGCTCAGTGCCACGGTGGTGATGAAGCCGAGCACCGCGATCAGCAGGGCCGCCTCGAAGTTGATGGTGGTCTCGAACCAGATCCCGAGCGCCACCAGCAGCGCGATGGCGTTGATCGACAGGGTGTCGAGCGCCAGTACGCGATCGGCCTGGTCTGGTCCCTTGAGCAGGCGGAAGGCCGACAGCCCCATGGCGACGGCGATGATTACCAGGGCGATGTTCAGGCTGACATGGATCATGCGTCGTTCCCCGTGGTCGTGGCCGAGGCCGTGGATTGCCTGCCGGTCTGGCCGAATACCCGCATCAGGCGACTCTCGTAGCGCCGCTTGATCTCGGCGATCTCGTCTTCGAGGTTGTCGGCGTGCAGGGCATGCACCCAGATGCGCGTCTGGTCCGGGCTGATGCGACAGGAGACCGTGCCCGGCGTGAGCGTGATCGTCGCGGCGAGCACGCTGATCGGCAATCGACCGCGCAGGTCCAGCGGAAGCTCGAATATCCGGGAATGCAGCACACGGTTGGGGCCGAGCACCTGCCGGGCGACCACGAAGTTCGCGCGGATGATGTCGACCAGCACCACGCCCGTGTAGCCGAGCAGTGCCGGGAGGCTGGCCACCCGCGCCCCGATCTCCCAGAAACGATGGGTGATCAGCGGCACCACCAGCCCCACGATCGCGCCCATCACGATGCTGCCCGGCGCGATGCTGTTGGTGATGATCAGCCAGCTCACCAGCAGTACCAGGCTGAGAATCGGCTGCGGCAGGATGCGTTTCATCTAGTGGTGACCTCCATCGTGATCCTCGCCGAACTTGCCCGGGGCCGCGGCCGGGTCGAGCACGCCGTCGGGCATGACCGCCTCGAGGTACTCGCCCGATCGGGAGATCTGCCCCGCGGTGTCTTCCAGCCAGCCGGTCAGCGGATGCGCCCCGATCACCATCAGTGCGGCCAGCACCACGGGGGCGGTCACCGTGGCGATGCCCGGCAGCCCGCTGCGTGCGACCGGGACGTGGTCGGCCGGATGGCCCGGTGACGCCTCGCTCTGGTAGAACAGGCGGCTTCCAGCGCGGGCCAGCGCGATCACCATGACCAGCCCGCTGACCAGCACCACGGCGAATACCGGTGCCATCAGCGGGCTTTCCAGTGCGGCGGCCAAGATCATCACCTTGCCGAAGAAGCCGGTCAGCGGCGGCAGGCCAGCCATGGCGATGGCGTAGGCGAGGAACAGCGAGCCGACCAGCACGGCCTGCGGCATGGGTGGTGCCGGGGCGATGGCGTCACCGTGGTCGGGCCGGTGGCGCATCAGCAGCCCGGCCAGCAGGAAGAAACCGGCGCTCAGGATCGTGGTGTGAATCCAGTAGTAGAGTGCGCCGCCCAGTGCCAGCTCGCGTTCCGGTCCGGCGGCGAGTCCCAGCGCGATCAGGATCGTGCCCACCGAGGCAATGATCAGGTAGGCCACCTGCCGGCGCAGGAAGGTGGCGGCGACCACGCCCAGTGCCGCGGCGATCAACGTGATCAGGCCCAGCCACAGCAGCCAGGGCGCGATCAGCGTGTCACCGTCGACGATCCCACCGATGTCGTTGCCGGCCAGCATGATGCTGTCCACGCGAAGCACCGAGTAGAGCCCCACCTTGGTCATGATGGCGAACAGGGCGGCGACCGGGATCGAGGCGTGACCGTAGGCCCCGGGCAGCCACAGGTAGAGCGGGAAGGCCGCGCCCTTGATCAGGAACACGGTGAACAGCAGGAAGATCGCCGTGGTGACGATCGGCACCGCGTCCGCCTGCAGCTGCGGCAACTTGAGGGTGATGTCGGCGAGATTCAGGCTGCCCACCGTGCCGTAGAGCGCGCCGACGGCGAACAGGAACAGCGTCGAGCCGATCAGGTTGACCACCACGTAATGCAGGCCCGCCCGGGTGCGCTTGCGTCCGCTGCCGTGCAGCATCAGGCCGTAGGAGGCCAGCAGCAGCACCTCGAAGAACACGAACAGGTTGAACAGGTCGCCGGTGAGAAACGCACCGTTCAGGCCGAACAGCTGCGCCTGGAACAGGGCGTGGAAGTGCGGTCCGGCGGTATCCTCGTCGCGCACGATGGCGTAGATCAGCGCCAGCAGGGCCACGGTTGCTGTGAGCAGGAGCATCAGGCCTGACAGGCGGTCGTAGACCCAGACGATGCCGAAGGGGGCGGCCCAGCTGCCCAGTTCGACCACCTGCGGAGTATCGCCGAGCCCGGAGAGCAACATCCCGGCGCTGGCGACCAGCAGGATCAACACGCCGGCCACGTCGATGCCGCGGGCGACGCCCGGGCGCTGACGGCCGATCATGGTCAGGATCGCCGCCAGAGTCACCGGCAGCAGGACCAGCAGGGAGATCAGGTTCGCACTCATGCCCGCGGGCCCTCCTTGCGCCGGTCGGTGACCTGGTTGGCGCGCGGGATGTGGACGCCGTCGACGTGGTCATTGCCCATCGCGGCGCGGGCCTTGAGGGCCAGCACGATGACGAAGGCGGTCATGGCGAAGGCGATGACGATCGCGGTGAGCACCAGCGCCTGGGGCAGCGGGTCGGCAGGATGCTCGACGGCGCCCACCACGGCGGGCGCGGCGGTGTGCAGCCGGCCCATGACGAACAGGAACAGGTTGACCCCGTAGGACATCAGCGTCAGTCCGAGGACCACCGGGAAGGTCTGCGCCCGCAGGACCAGGTAGACCCCGGCGCCCGTGAGCACGCCGATCAGCAGGGATATGGCCAGGTTGGTCATTCGTCTCTCCCCCCGCGGCCGGATTCGGGAGCGGGGCTGGTCTCGATGGATTCGTAGTCGGGATGCTCGACCGCGTGGTTGGTCAGGCGGCCGAGGTTGAGCAGGATCAGCACGGTCGAGCCCAGTACCACCAGGAACACGCCCAGGTCGAAGGCGATCGCCGAGGCCACCTCGATGTCGCCGATCAGCGGCAGGTCGAGGTGCGTGAACGCCGAGGTCAGGAACGGCGTGCCGAACAGCATCGACACCAGCCCCGTGCCCAAAGCGACCAGCAGGCCCGCCCCGATGATGCCGTGATTGGGCAGGTGCAGCTTGGCCTCGGCGTTCTCGATGCCGTTGGCCATGTACTGGGCCACGATGGCACTGGCGACGATCAGCCCGGCGATGAAGCCGCCGCCCGGTTCGTTGTGCCCGCGCAGGAAGACGTACACGCCGAACAGCAGGGTCAGCGGCAGGATCAGCTGCGTGAAGGTTCGCAGCAGCAGCGGGTGCGGGTCATCGCTCCACGCGCGACCGAACGGGTCACGCCGCGAGGATGGCAGCGAAAGGTCGTGCAGCATCGCGTAGATGCCCAGCGCGGCGAGCGCCAGCACGGTGATCTCGCCGAAGGTGTCGTAGCCCCGGAAGTCCACCAGGATGACGTTGACCACGTTGTGACCACCCCCGCCGGGCACGGCCTGGTCGAGGAAGTAGCCCGAGATGGTCTCGAACGGCCGGCTGATGATCGCCCAGGTCAGCGCGGTGATGCCGCCACCCACGGCCACGGCGATGCCGGCGTCGCGCCAGCGGCGTTGCGGCGTGGACAGCGTGCGGCTCTGCTGCGGCAGGTAGAACAGGGCGAGCAGCAGCAGGATCATGGTCACCACCTCGACCGAGAGCTGCGTCATGGCGAGATCCGGCGCGGAGAAGCGGGCGAACAGCATGGCCACGCCCAGCCCCACAACGCTCATCGTGATCAGGGCGAACAGACGCTGGTGATGGCCGATCACGGTGACCAGCGTCATCAGGATGATCAGTGCGATGCCCGTCAGGGTCACCCAGTCGCCGGCGTCGCCCGCAGCCGTTCGGTCGAGCGCGGCCTGTACCGCCGGAAGGCCCGCTGAGTGGAAGTAGCCGGCCAGCCCGGCGGCGAAGGAGAACACCAGGGTAACCAGGACGATCCGGCCCAGTCGGCCGGTGTCGATTCCGCCGGTGACGCCCGCCCCGGCGCGCATCAGCAATTCCATCAGCCGGTTGTAGGGCACCCGGGCGTCCAGGTGTGCCAGGGATGCCGCGTGCAGACGGAATACCGGCTTGCGCAGCGTGTAGAGCACCAGGCCGCCGATCAGCGCGACCGCACTCATCAGCAGCGGCAGGTTGAGTCCGTGCCACAGCGACAGGCTGTAGTAGGGCGGTTCGGCCTGCAGCACGCCCGTAACGGCCACGTGCAGCAGCGGGCCGACCACCAGCGCGGGGACGATACCCACGGCCAGGCAGAGCACGACCAGCAGGTCGACGGGACGCTTCATCATGCCGGGCGGCTCGTGCGGCGTCTTCGGCAGGTCGCCGTCGGGCTTGCCGAAGAAGGTGTCGTGCACGAAGCGCAGGGAATAGGCCACCGACAGCAGCCCGCCCAGCGATACCAGTACCGGCAGCAGCCAGACCGGGCCGAGATCGCCCGCCGCACGCACCGACTCGGTGAAGAACATTTCCTTGGAAAGAAAGCCGTTGAACAGCGGCACCCCGGCCATCGCCATCGCCGCGATCATGCCCAGTGCCGCGGTATGCGGCATGTACTTGATCAGCCCGCCCAGGCGGCGCATGTCGCGGGTGCCGGTCTCATGGTCGACGATGCCGGCGACCATGAACAGGCTGGCCTTGAAGGTGGCGTGGTTGATGATGTGGAAGATGCCCGCCACGGCGGCCAGCGGCGTGCCGAAGCCGAACAGCAGCGTGATCAGGCCGAGGTGGCTGATGGTCGAGTAGGCCAAAAGCCCCTTGAGGTCATGCCGGAACAGGGCGGTGTAGGCGCCCAGCAAAAAGGTGATCAGGCCGGCGGTCGAGACGATGATGATCCACAGTTCCGTGCCGGCCAGTGCCGGGAAGAAGCGCGCCAGCAGGAAGATACCGGCCTTCACCATCGTCGCCGAGTGCAGGTAGGCCGACACCGGCGTCGGTGCGGCCATTGCGTTGGGCAGCCAGAAGTGGAACGGGAACTGGGCGGACTTCGTGAACACGCCCAGCAGGATCAGGATCAGGGCCGGGGCGTAGAGTTCGTGGTTCTTGATCCGCTCGCCGGCGGCCAGCACGTCGGTCAGCTCGTAGGAGCCGACGATATGACCGAGGATCATGACCCCGCCGAGCAGGGCCAGTCCGCCGGCGCCGGTGATCGCCAGCGCCAGGCGCGCACCGTAGCGGGCCTCCTTGCGGTGCTGCCAGTAGCTGATCAGCAGGAAGGAGGTCAGCGACGTCAGCTCCCAGAACACCACCAGGTTGATCATGTTCTCGGAGAGCGCCACGCCCAGCATCGCGCCCATGAACATCAGCAGGTAGGCGAAGAACCGCCCCATGCAGTCCTTGGGCGAGAGGTAGTAGCGGGCGTAGATGACGATCAGCAGGCCGATGACCAGGATCAGCCCGGCGAACAGCAGCGACAGGCCGTCGAGGCGGAAGCCGAAGGACAGTCCCGCCGACTCGATCCAGGCATGCGAGGTGGCCACCGGCATCTCGCTGCCCTGGGCAAAGCAGATCCAGACGAAGAGCGCCAGCGCCAGCGCGGTGGTGCCACCGGCCACCCACGCGGCGGCGTAGCGATTGAAGCGGGCGCTCCAGGCGGCCAGCGGGGCGGCCAGGAACGGCAGCAGTACGACGATGGCCAGCAGCTCGATGGCGTTCACGGGAATGGTCCTTCACGCGGATGGGGATCGTGCCGGTCAGGCGGGCCACGGAGGCGAAAAAAACCGGCGCAACTGGCGGAAAATCGTAGCATAGGCCACGGCAATCAGTGGCCTGTAATGCTTTCCGCTCGCCCGGGAACCCCTGCGGGATACATGTTAATCCCGTGGTGTGCCGGGGTGCGCCGCGCGGCGGCATGTGTTGCGGTCGAGAGCCCTCCTTTCGGGATGGATGCGACCCGCCGAACCGATGCTCGACAACGCCGGTGTGACAAGGATGGTAGACTCCCCATCTGATTCACCACCCGTGGCCCCTCGATGCCGGGGCGCAGGCCCGGCCGGCGCCCCCGGCAGTCCGGCGGCGGTGGAGCGACGAGCTCCCGTCCCGCGAGGCCACGGCCACCAAATGGCAGACATTGCTTTGTCGGAAAACGTGACACCTTCACATACCCGAATCCCGGCCGAGACCCACGGCATTTCCCTGGCGGACCTTAGCGAGAACGCGCGCTCGGTCCTGGAAAAGCTGCACGAGGCCGGCTACGAGGCCTACGCCGTCGGCGGCTGCGTGCGCGACCTGTTGCGCGGCCAGGCGCCGAAGGACTTCGACGTGGTCACCGATGCCCGGCCGGAAGAGGTCAAGCGGCTGTTCCGGCGCGCCCGGATCATCGGCCGCCGCTTCAAGATCGTTCACGTGGTGTTCCGCGACGAGATGATCGAGGTCACCACTTTCCGCGGCGGCGACACCGAGGCGGTCCAGCGTGCCGACGGCGGCATGATCACCCGCGACAACGTCTTCGGCAGCATCGACGAGGACGTCTGGCGCCGCGACTTCGCCTGCAACGCGCTCTACCTCGACTACGCCTCCGGTGACCTAGTCGACTACGTCGAGGGACTGGAAGACATCCACGGCGGCCGGCTGCGCGTGATCGGCGAGCCCGAATCCCGCTACCGCGAGGACCCGGTACGGATGCTGCGCGCCGCGCGCTTCGCCGCCAAGCTCGGCTTCCACCTGACCGAGGATAGCGAGCGGGCCATCGCGCACTGCCGCGATACGCTCGACGCCATCTCCCCGGCCCGGCTGTTCGACGAGACCGTCAAGCTCATGCAGGGAGGCGCGGGTCGCCAGACCTTCCTCGAACTGCGCCGGCTGGGGCTGCTCGAATACCTCTTCGACGGCCTGGCGACCTGGATCGATCCGATGGACCCGGCCAGCGACTGGGTGCTGATCGAGCAGGTGCTCGAAGCCACCGACCGCCGGGTAGCGAAGGATCTGCCGGTCAATCCGGCCTTCCTGTTCGCCGGGCTGTTCTGGCGCATGCTGGGCCGCCATCGCGTCAACTGGATGCATCAGCGCGTGCCGGCGGACGACGCCATGGTGCTGGCCGCCGACGAGGTTCTGGCAATCGCCGCGCGCAAGCTGATGATCCCGCGCCGGCTGGCCGAGATCATCCGCGCGATCTGGCAGTTGCAGCCGGACCTCGAACGGCTGGCGCCGTCGGCCGGGCCGGCGGGTGAACCGGCCGGGCAGGACGAACTGACCGACGAGCAGCGGGCGCTTGCCGAGGCCCCGTGGTTCCGCGCGGCGGTTGACTTCCTCTGCCTGCGTTCGGCCACCAGCGAGGTGGACGACGCGGCCTGCGCGTTCTGGCGTCGCTGGGCCCCGGAGCGCAGCGACCGGCGCGAGCCCGAGGTCGAGGCGCTCAAGCCCTCGGATTTCGGCAAGAAACGCCGTCGTCGGCGTCCGCGGCGCCGCAAGCCGGCCTCGGCGCGACGCAGCGACTGATCGTCGCCCAGCGAGGGAGGCTCCCGACATGATCCGGGAAATCGTCACCATCGGCCTGGGCAGCAACCTGGGCAATCCCGTCGACCAGATCGAGCGGGCGGTCGAGGCCATCGACAGCCTGCCGCTGTGTCGGGTGCGTGCGGTCTCCAGTCTCTACGCCAATCCCCCGATCGGCCCGCAGGACCAGCCCGACTACGTCAACGCCGTCGCCGAGATCGAGACCGCCTTGGCACCGGAGCCGATGCTACGTGCGCTCAAGGGCCTCGAGCGTGCCGCTGGACGTTCGTACACCCGTCACTGGGGCGAGCGCATGCTGGATCTGGACATCCTCGCCTTCGGCGACCGGCAGATCGATAGCCCGACTTTGACCGTGCCGCACCCGGAGATCGCAAACCGTCATTTCGTGCTCGCGCCCTGGCTGGAAATCCGGCCCGACGCGACCCTGCCGGACGGCCGGCGCGTGGCGGCCCTGCTCGAGGCGGTCAGCGACCACCCTCTGCGCTACCTGCGTTCCCTGAATCGCGAACGCGACACGAAGGATCAATCGGCCGGCTGCCACGAGTCGGCACCGGCCACGTCGACGGTCGAACCGGCCACGACGCCGAGGAGGCACTCATGAACATCGCGCGGATTCGTGCCGCCAAGGCCAGTCGCGAGCCCATCGCCGTGCTCACCGCCTACGAGGCCGGCTTCGCCCGGACGGCCGCGCAAGCCGGCGTGGATGCCTTCCTGGTGGGCGACTCGCTGGGCATGGTGGTCCAGGGGCGGCGGGACACGCTGGCCGTCACCGTCGGGGAAATGGCCTACCACACCGCCATGGTCCGTCGCGGTGCGCCGGAGACGCTGGTGATCGCGGACCTGCCGTTTCTGGCCGACGTCACGCCCGAGCGCGCCCTGGAAGCCGCCGGCTCCCTCATGCAGGAGGGCGGGGCGGACATGGTCAAGCTCGAGGGCGGGGCGGAGAAGGCCCCTGTGGTCGAGGCGCTGACCGCCGCCGGGGTGGCCGTCTGCGGTCACGTGGGCCTGTTGCCGCAGCAGGTGCGCAAGCTGGGCGGATACCGCGTGCAGGGCCGCGACGAGGCCGGCGCCCGGCGGATTCTCGACGATGCGAAGGCGCTGGAACATGCCGGTATCGACCTGCTGGTGGTCGAGTGTGTCCCGCGTGATCTGGGCCGGGCCCTGTCGCAGGCCGTGGACGTGCCGGTGATCGGCATCGGCGCCGGCCCGGACACCGACGGCCAGGTGCTGGTCATGCACGACATGCTGGGCCTGAACGACCGCCCGCCGCGCTTCGTGCGTGACTTCATGCCGGGCGCCGGCACGATCCACGCGGCGTTCACCGCGTACGTCGAGGCGGTCCGTAGCCGTCGCTTCCCCTCCGAGGACGAGAGCTTCTGAATGGAGATACTGCGTGACATCCCGGTCCTGCGCGCGTGGCGCCGGGGCATGGAGGCCAGCGGTACCAGTGTGGGTTTCGTGCCCACGATGGGCAACCTGCATGCCGGTCACCTGGCGCTGGTGGACAATGCCCGGCGGCGCGCCGATGTCGTGATCGTCAGCGTGTTCGTCAACCCGCTGCAGTTCGACGATCCCGACGATCTCGATCGCTACCCGCGTACCGAGAAGGACGACATCGCCACGCTGGAGAAGGCTGGGGTGGACGCGGTGTTCCTGCCCACGGAGGGGGTGCTCTACCCGCATGGGCAGGACGACATCGCCCGGGTCGATCCCGGCCCGCTGGGCGATCGCCTGGAAGGGGCGGCCCGTCCCGGACACTTTGCCGGCGTGGCCACGGTGGTGACCAAGCTGTTCAACCTGGTGCGCCCCGACGTGGCCGTGTTCGGCGAGAAGGACGCCCAGCAGGTTGCGGTGATCCGCCGGGTGGTCGCTGACCTCGACATGGACCTGGAACTGGTCATCGAGCCCACGCATCGCGAGCCGGACGGACTGGCGATCAGCTCGCGCAACCGTTTTCTCGACGACGAGCAGCGCCGGCAGGCGCCGGCGGTGCACCGCGCGCTCAAGCGGGCCGCCGAATCGCTGGCCGGCGGGCACACCGTCGCCGCCACGCTCGCCGGGGCGCGGCACTGGCTGGTGCAGCAGGGTTTCGAGGTCGACTACCTTGTCTACGTGGACGACGAGCGCTTCGAAGAGCAGGCGCGGCCGGTGTGCCGCGGGCGCCTGCTGGTCGCCGCTCGCCTTGGCCGCGTCCGACTGATCGACAACCTCGCCGTGCACATGCCGCAGGCCGGGGACGCATCGTCCTGAATATCCCGTCGCCCCGGTGATCCGGTGCTCGATTTACGGGATGACGCGCCTTTCGGCACAATAGGTGGCAATTCCGTATACCGATACAACCAAGAAGCGTAACTGCCCATGAATCCGAACTACCTGGAATTCGAACAGCCCATCGCCGAGCTCGAGGCCAAGATCCGCGAGCTCCAGCTCATGGACGACGACAAGGGCCTCGACATCGACGACGAGATCCGGCGGTTGCGCGAGAAATCCCGGGAGCTGACCCGCTCGATCTTCTCCAACCTCGGCGCCTGGCAGGTCAACCAGCTTGCCCGCCATCCGCAGCGGCCCTATCTCGCCGACTACATTGAGCACCTGTTCACCGACTTCCACGAGCTGCACGGCGATCGCGCCTTTGGCGATGATTCCGCCATCATCGGCGGCATGGCCCGCCTCGACGGCATGCCGGTGATGATCATCGGCCACCAGAAGGGGCGCGACACCAAGGAGAAGATCCGGCGCAACTTCGGCATGCCGCGCCCGGAGGGCTACCGCAAGGCCAAGCGCCTGATGGAACTGGCCGAGAAGTTCGGCCTCCCCGTTCTCACCTTCATCGACACTCCGGGCGCCTACCCGGGCATCGACGCCGAGGCCCGCGGCCAGAGCGAGGCGATCGCGCGCAACCTCTACGTGATGGCCGAGCTGGAGACCCCGATCATCTGCACCGTGGTGGGCGAAGGCGGCTCCGGCGGCGCGCTGGCCATCGGCGTGGGCGACCACGTCATGATGCTGCAGTACAGCACTTACTCGGTGATCTCCCCGGAAGGCTGCGCGTCGATCCTCTACAAAAGTGCCGAGAAGGCGCCGGAGGCGGCTGAGGCACTGGGTGTGACCGCTGACCGCCTCAAGCAGCTGGGGCTGATCGACGAGATCATCACCGAACCCTGCGGTGGCGCACACCGCGACGTCGAGATGATGGCCCGGAACCTCAAGGCCAGCCTGAAGCGTGCCGTACACGCACAGATGGACCGACCCACCGACGCGCTGCTCTCCCGTCGCTACGAGCGGCTGATGTCCTACGGCGAATACACCGAGAAGTAAGGGCATGGATCGCGGCGGCGCGGAGTGGAACCCCGGGCCGCCGCCCCACGCCCACGTGGTGCTCGCCGCCTCCGGCGGGCGTGATTCGCTCGGTGCCATGCTCGCGCTTTCCCGCTGGCACGCCGAGGGGCGTTTCGCCCGGCTGTCCGTGTTCCACGTCGACCACGGCCTGCACCCGGATTCTTCCGACTGGACCCGCCGGACGCATGCGCAGGCCGAAGTACTGGGCGTGCCCGCCCGCTCGCTGCGCGTGGCCGTCGAGCGGGGGCGGCAAGGCAAGGGGCGCGGTTCGCTGGAGGCCGCCGCCCGCGAGGCGCGCTACCGGGCCCTGGACGCCGCGCTTGGCGATGCCTTGGCGGTCGACCCCGACCATCCCCCCGTGCTCGTCACCGCCCACCATGCCGGGGACCAGGCCGAGACCGTCCTGCTTGCGTTGATGCGCGGCTCGGGCGGGCGCGGACTGTCCGGCATGGCGGCATGGCGGCGGCGCGGTCGCTTCTTTCACTGGCGCCCCTTCCTGGACTGGCCGCGCGAGCGGCTCGAGGCACTGGCGGTCGAATCCGGCCTGCCGTGGGTGGACGACCCCTCCAACGACGACCCCGGCATGGCACGCAACTTCCTGCGCCACCGGGTGCTGCCCGCATTGCGGGATTACTGGCCGGATGCCGTGGCGCGAATCGGCGCGAGCAGCGAGTATCTGGTCGACGAGCAGCGACTGCTGGCCGAACTGGCGTGCGAGGACGCGGGCACGTCGCTCGACCGGACGGCGCTGGAGATCGAACCGCTGACGCCCTTGAGCTTCCGCCGTCGACTGAACGTGGTCCGGCAGTGGCTTTCGGCACTGGGTTGTCTGCCGCCCCCGGCCGAGCGTCTGGCCGAGTGGCTGGGGCAGGTGACCTCCGCCGCGCGGGATCGTCAGCCGCGGCTGGACTGGCCCGGCGGGCAACTGCGTCGCTGGGGAGGAAAGCTCTGGTGGCTGGCGATCGAGCCGGCACCGCCGGATTCGGTGGACTGGCCGCCGGCCGCCGAAGAGGTCGACTTCGGCGCGGGACGGCTGGCAAGGAGACGCCCGGGTGCGGCCACCCCCGCGGTCCTCGGCGGGCGGGCCGATCCGCCGATCGGCTGGCGGGTCCGTCCCGTCAGCGGCCGGGAGCGATTGCGCGACGCGGCCGGAGCGCCCTCGCGCGAGCTGCGCAAGCGATTCCAGGAAGCCGGCATCCCGCCCTGGGAACGGGCGGCCGCTGTCGGCATCGAGATCGACGGGCGCCTCGCCGCGGTGTACGTGGCGGGACAGTGGTGGGTGGAGGCCGACTTTTGCCCCGCGGAGGCGGGTGTGGGTTGGTCGCTCGACGTGAGGCGGGAGTCGGACTGAAGGCCGATCTGCGCTCGTCGTGGAAATCGGAACCCGGGACTCGCGCGCCCCGCGCGATTCGCTTGCATGGCAAGCTCGCACAGGGCGGGAAATCCCTCCGGACGATGGGAGGACGACCTCGTCATGTGCGAGCGGGCCTTGCCCGCGAAGGCCGCGACAGCGGCCGTCCTTCCGGCGGCGCGTTACGGCCCCGATCCCGTCAGCGCGCCTGCACCTCGATGCGCCGGCGTCGATGGTCCTCGGCCTTCTCCAGCGTCACCTCCAGCACACCCCGCCGGTAGCGGGCGCGGGCGGTGTCGGCCTTGACCGGCGCGGGGAGGGGGATGAGCCGGGAGAAGCGGCCGTAGGCGCATTCGGCCACGTGGTAGGCGCCGTCACGATGACGATGTTCGACCCGCTTTTCCCCCGAGATGAGCAGCTGGTCGTCGACGACCTCCACCTCGAAATCGTCGCGTTCCAGGCCCGGGGCCTCCAGCCGGATCTCGATGGTCTCGCCCTGGTCGAATACCTCCACCGGCAGCAGGCCCCAGCCGACGTTGCGCCGGGCGAGATCCTGGCTGGCTTCCCGGGATTCGGACTCGCCCCGGCCCGGGGTGAAGCGGGTGATGGCCTGTCCGGCCGCATCGGTCAGCCGTGACCAGCCTTCGCTGATCGATGCCCACGTCCGGTTGAACCCTTCCCGGATCTGATCGAAAGCCGTCATGGGTTACCTCCGTTGTTTCCGTTCTCCAACACGGCGAAACATGGAGGTGAATTCCATAAATTCAAGGGGTTGGGAGGAGTCTGGTTTGCGTGGCGCGTTGATGGCCAGGGAAAGGCCGTCCCTTCTGGTCGGGCTACAGCCCGACGGTCGGAAGGCGTGTGGATTGGACTTCAGTCCGATGTCGCCGGAGGCCGATTTCTCGCTAACCGTTCTCGTACAACCAGGTCAGCAGGGCGTCCTGCACGCGGGTACCGCCGCCGTACTGGACCCCTTTCTCGTTGTGGAACATCACGACCACGTAGCGACGCCCCGAGCGGGAGAGCAGGTAGCCCGCTCCGGCACGCACGTCGCGCAGAGTGCCGGTCTTGATGTGGGCGTGACCGCGCATGTCGGACAGACGCTTGCGCATGGTGCCGTCCACGCCGGCGATGGGCAGGCTGGCCATGACCTCGGCCATGTAGGGGCTGTCCCAGGCCGATTGCAGCATTTCTCCCACCTGCTGTGGCGTGAGGCGGGCGGTGCGTGACAAGCCCGAACCGTTCTCGATCACCGCGCCGTCCCAGTCGAGCCCGCGGTCCGCGGCCCAGCGCTCGATCACCCGACGGGCCTTGAGCTCGGTGGCCGGCGTACCCTCGATCTCCGCGGCCATGGTCAGCAGGACCTGGCGGGCCATGACGTTGTTCGACCACTTGTTCATCAGCCACAGGTAGTTGGTCAGCGCGCGGGACTCGTTGGTCACCAGGCGCTTGGCCCCGGACTGGAGCAGGCCGTTTCGCCAGCCGCCCTCAATGTGTCCGCCGGCGGCCTCGAACAGTGTCTTGAACGCCTGGAAGAAGGCCTCGTGGGCGTCACCGGCCACCCGGTAGTACAGGTGCGGTGAGCACTCGCGGGAGACGGTGCCGCGCACGTCGATCTCGGCGGTGGCCGCGGTCGGATCGCGGATGTCGATCACCGGGCGGTTGGTGTTGTTGCGGCAGGGCTGGTCGACCAGCTTGAGGCTGTTGTTCAGCGAGACCTGCGGGTTGGGCGGCCACGTGCTGACCGCCGAGTCGGGCTCGCCGTGCGGGGAGATGGCGATGCGCACCGCGCGGTTATCCAGCAGCAGGGCGTTGGGCAGAGCGTTGTAGGTGCGGTCCGGTCGGTTGTCGAACTCGCCCGGGTCGGAGGCGATCGGCGCGAAGTAGGAATCGTCGAGGATCACGTCGCCGCGGATCTCGCGTACGCCCAGCTCCCGCAGCCGGCGCACGCTGTCCCAGAGATCCTCGCTGCGAAACCACGGGTCGCCGTAGCCCTTGATGTAGAGGTCGCCCTCGATTACGCCGTTGACCGGCAGCCGGTCGGCGTGGAACTCCGTCTTCCACTTGAACGACGGCCCCAGAATATCCAGCGCGGCCACTGTGGTAACCAGCTTCATCACCGAGGCGGGGTTGAACGGTCGCTTCGCGTTGTGGGCGATCAGTGCCCGGTTCGAGTCCACGGGGCGCACCCAGACGCCGAACTTCGCGGGATCCAGATCCTGCTGGGCGAGTGCGTTGCGGACGGATTCCGGCAGGGGCGTGTCCGCCGCACGTACCGGCCCGGTGGCCACCGCGAACAGCAGCAGGATCAGCAGGGCTGGGCGGAGCACGGCCAGGGTCGGCATCCGGGGGGCGGCAGTCATTCGCATGATTCCGGCATCCGTTCTTCGGTTCAGGATCGGGAGGCACCCGACCCGGCCATCATGCCACAGCGGAATACTGCGGTGCATGGAGCGTTTCGATGCCCCCGCCGGCGCGGCTGATGGCGCTTTGAGGTAACCGTTGCCATTCAGTAAACTACGCGGCTTCATACCACTCCCATAGACGACACGCGAAACCGCACTACATGGCCGAAATCAATCCGATCGCCACCCGTATCGACAACCTCATCGAGCGCTCCGAGTCGCTCCGGGGGTATCTTTGACTACGATCAGAAGAAGGAACGCCTCGAAGAGGTAGATCGTGAGCTCGAGGTGCCCGACGTCTGGAACGACCCGGACCGCGCCCAGGCACTGAACAAGGAGCGCGCCTCGCTGGTGCGCATCGTCGATACTCTCTCCAAGATGCGCGACGGCCTGACCGACGCGCGCGAACTGCTCGAGATGGCCGGCGAGGAGGACGACGAGGACACCATTGCCTCGGTCGAGTCCGACGTCGAGGAATTCGAGAAGCAGATCGAGGACCTCGAATTCCGCCGCATGTTCTCCGGCGAGATGGACGAGTCCAACGCCTTCATGGACATCCAGGCCGGCGCGGGCGGAACCGAGGCGCAGGACTGGGCCTCCATCCTGCTGCGCATGTACCTGCGCTGGGGCGAGAAGCACGGTTTCAAGACCGAGATTATCGAGATCTCCGACGGCGAGGTCGCCGGCATCAAGTCCGCCACCATCCGCTTCGAGGGCGAGTTCGCCTTCGGCTGGCTGCGCACCGAGACCGGCGTGCACCGCCTGGTCAGGAAGTCGCCGTTCGACTCGGACAACCGCCGCCACACCTCGTTCGCCTCGGTGTTCGTCTCCCCCGAGGTGGACGACAACATCGAGATCGAGATCAACCCGGCGGACATCCGCACCGACGTCTACCGCGCCTCCGGGGCCGGCGGTCAGCACGTCAACCGGACCGAGTCCGCGGTGCGCTTCACCCACATCCCCACCGGCGTGGTGGTGGCCTGCCAGTCCGAGCGCTCGCAGATCCAGAACCGCGACCGGGCGATGAAGCAGCTCAAGGCCAAGCTCTACGAGCTGGAGATGCAGAAGCGCCGCGCCGAGGCGCAGGCCGTCGAGGACACCAAGGCCGACGTCGGCTGGGGCAGCCAGATCCGCTCCTACGTGCTCGACCAGAGCCGCATCAAGGACCTGCGCACCAGCCACGAGACCGGCAACACCCAGGCCGTGCTCGACGGCGAACTCGACCCGTTCATCGAGGCCAGCCTCAAGAGCGGCCTCTGATCGAGAGCGACGCACGCTGACCGGCCGGGGGTACCCGGCCGTTTCCCTATTTTCCAAGGCAGACAACGAACCATGGCCGAGCAAAAGCCCGAAATCGACGAGAACCAACTGATTGCCGAGCGCCGCGAGAAGCTCAAGAAGCTCCGCGAGACCGGCAACCCGTTCCCCAACGACTTCGAACGGGAGCACATGGCAGGGGAACTGCAGGCCGAGTACGGCGAGCACGACAAGCCGTGGTTCGAGGAGAACACCGTCCGCGTCGCGGTCGCCGGTCGCGTCATGGCCAAGCGGGTGATGGGCAAGGCGAGCTTCCTATCCATCCTCGACCAGTCCGGCCGCATCCAGTTCTACGTCGCCCGCGACGACATCGGCGTTGATGCCTACAAGGACTTCAAGACCTGGGACATCGGCGACATCGTCGGCGGCGAGGGCGTGCTCTTCAAGACCAACAAGGGCGAGCTCTCCGTGCGCGTCGACAGCCTGCGCATGCTCACCAAGAGCCTGCGCCCGCTGCCGGACAAGTTCCACGGCCTGTCCGACACCGAGGCCCGCTATCGCCAGCGCTACCTCGATCTGGTTATGAACGAGTCGGCGCGCGAGACCTTCCGTCTGCGTACCCGCGTGATCCGCTTCATCCGCGACTACCTCGACGGCCACGGCTTTCTGGAAGTCGAGACCCCGATGATGCAGGCCATCCCCGGCGGCGCGGCGGCCAAGCCGTTCGTCACCCACCACAACGCGCTCGACATGCCGCTGTACCTTCGCATTGCGCCGGAACTGTTCCTCAAGCGCCTGGTGGTCGGCGGTTTCGAGCGTGTCTACGAGATCAACCGCAACTTCCGCAACGAGGGTCTGTCCACGCGGCACAACCCCGAGTTCACCATGGTCGAGTTCTACCAGGCCTACGCCGATTACAACGACCTGATGAACCTCACCGAGGACCTGCTGCGCCGCTGCACTGAGGAGGTCCACGGCGGCACCTCGATCGAGTACCAAGGCGACACCTTCGAGTTCGGCAAGCCCTTCGAGCGCCTGACCGTCCGCGAGGCCATTCTGCGCCACAACCCGGACCTGACGGCTGCCGACATCGACGACGAAGACAAGGCCCGTGCCGTCGCGGAGAAGCTGGGCATCCCGCTCAAGGACTCTTACGGCCTGGGCAAGGTACAGATCGAGATCTTCGAGAAGACCGCCGAGCACAAGCTGCACGACCCCACCTTCATCACCGAGTACCCGGCCGAGGTCTCACCGCTGGCCCGACGCCGCGACGACGACCCGTTCGTCACCGAGCGCTTCGAGTTCTTCGTCGGCGGCCGCGAGATCGCCAACGGCTTCTCGGAGCTCAACGATGCCGAGGACCAGGCCGAGCGCTTCGCCCAGCAGGTCAACGAGAAGGAAGCCGGCGACGAGGAGGCCATGCACTTCGACGCCGACTACATCCGTGCGCTGGAGCACGGCATGCCGCCGACGGCGGGGGAGGGGATCGGCATCGATCGGTTGATCATGCTGCTGACCGACTCGGCGTCGATTCGTGACGTGTTGCTCTTTCCGCATATGCGGCCGGAGTGACAGGCACTGATTGCTGGTGCTATCGTCAATGAAACGCCGAGGACGTAGCCCATGTGCAGCAGACTGACACCACAGGAAAAGGCCAGACGGATTCTCCGTAGCCGGCAGGCGCGGGTTGTCGCCAGTTTCCGGTTGGAAGGGATTCGCCTGCAAGCTGACACGAGCGACAGGCGAGGCAAGCAGCCATTGACCGCCACACAAGCCGATCAGGAGGTTCAGCGCCTGATCGCCCTGCATGCCCGATAAGTACGGGGTCGGTGATGACCCGTACTGCTATCCGGGGACAGACGTCCTCAAGAACCGCCTCAATCTCACCAACGCGTCTGAATTGAACCAGGTGGAGGCGGAGATCACCGCCCTCCGTGCCCAAACTCTCGAACCACAGTTCGAGCGGTTCGATGCCGCCCGATTCCGACAGATTCACCGCCACCTTTTCCGGGATATCTACGACTGGGCGGGCGAGTATCGAACCATCGATATCAGCAAGGGGCGGACCCGCTTTTGCATCGCTACCCGCATCCAGCAAGAACTCGACCGACTGTTCCGTCAGCTCGAAGAGGCCGAATGGCTCTGCGGCCTATCGCTTGACGACCTGATTCCGCGTGTCGCGGACTTCTATTGCGAGATCAACATCGTCCATCCGTTCCGGGAAGGCAATGGCCGAGCCCAGCGGCTTCTCTTCGAGGAATTGATCGTCAATGCCGGATTCGACATTGACTGGGGGCACATCGACGCCGACGAATGGGTGCGGGCCAACCAGGCGGGGTTCCTTGGCGACTTGGAGCCATTGCTCGAAATCTTCTCCCGGGGACTGTACGCTCCCAATGCTAACTAGATGTCAGGTCCCGGTCGATTGACCGGCTTTTTCTGAAACAGCTCGGGGCGCTCCCGATGCCATTCCTTCATCGCGCCGATGGGCGGTTGATGGCCGAGGGCCTTCTGGTTGATGTGGTGATTGTATAGCCAGGCGTAGCGCTCGATGGTCTGTTCGAGCTCATGCGCCCGGGTGAAGCGGTGGCGGCGTAGTATCTCGACGATGCGGCCATTGAAACGCTCGACCATGCCGTTGGTGGCCGGATGGCCGGGACGGATGAGGCGATGCTCGATCTCGTGAGCAGCGGCTGTACTAGCCCCCATTTCGGCCGGTCGCTGAACGAGCCTTCCCGCCGAGCAGGCGATCCGTGAACGCCTTGTCGTTGTCCGTGAGGATGATGTTAGTAGACGGGGTCGGACCTAGCTAACGCACTGAAAATTTGTGGTTCTATCGCTTCTGGCCCGGATGATTTGCCCTTAGAGGCACGTTTTCGGACCCGAAATCGGCTGTGTAAGCGGGAGGTGCTTCGCGCAGGCAGGCCGTGTCATCCGCGGCATCCACCTGTCTTGCCTGTGCCCGGGTGCCTAGTCGCTCCTGAACGCCTTCCACGAACGTCAGGGTCCCAACGGCCACGCTCTTCGACCAGCATGAGTCTCGTTGTGACTGGTTCTGTATGTTGGCCCGGTCCGCCCCCACATGACCACCCACATCAGCCTTTCTCCTGCCTTGAAAGCTGGGGTACGCTTGGATTTTTCAGGAGACGCGTCGAAATGGACTTTCTTCCCGCGATTTTCGATGTCCTCGGCACCATATGGTGGCTGATCCCGGCCGCTTTGCTGCTCGCGCTGATGAAAACCCCCTGGTTCAAGGGCATGGCCGGCGAATTTCTGGTTAAGCTCGTCGCACGGTTTCGCCTGCCGGCCGATGTCTATCACGCGCTGCACAACGTGACGGTGCCCACGCCGGACGGCACCACGCAGATCGATCACATTTTCGTGTCCCGGTTCGGCATATTCGTGGTCGAGACCAAGCACATGAAGGGCTGGATCTTCGGTGGCGAGAATCAGGCGAAATGGACGCAGAAGATCTATCGAAAGACGGTTTCTTTCCAGAACCCGCTGCGGCAAAACTACAAGCACGTCAAAGCGCTGGAGGCGCTGCTCGAGCTGCCCGCCGAGGTCGGTCATTCCGTCGTTGCCTTCACCGGGGAGAGCACCTTCAAGACACCGATGCCTGCCAATGTCACTCAAGGCGGTGGCTACGTGCGTTATATCCGATCCTTCACGGTTCCCGTTCTGAGGGACATTCAGGTGGATGAGGTGGTCTCCGCGATAGGGTCCGGACGACTGGCCACGACGCGGGCGACCCATCGTCAGCATGTGGCCCAACTTAAGAGCCGTGCCGAGCCGAGTGCTCCGCGGCACTGCCCCAAGTGTGGAAGTGAAATGGTGATTCGCACCGTCAAGCGTGGTGCGAACGTAGGCAAGCGTTTCTGGGGATGCTCGACGTTTCCCGCCTGTCGGACCAAACAGGACTTGGACTGAGGGCGGTTCTCCGGAGGCGACTGCCCGGCGAGGCGAAAGGGTGCCCAGCCCGATTGAGTCCCGGCCCTGTATATTTCCGCCCTCACTCTCACCGTTCCTGGTAGCTGATGTCGGATATCGGTTGGAAGAACACCCACGCGGCCATCTGGCGCGCCGGCTCGCAACGACTGCGGCCAGTGCACCGTGTCGATCCCGTCGCCCCCGAGAAACTGCTGGGCGTCGAACGCCAGAAACAGGCACTGATGGAGAACACCCGGCGCGAATAATGTGCTGCTGTGGGGTTCGCGCGGGACGGGCAAGTCGTCGCTGATCAAGGCGATGCTCAATGCCTACGGCGATCAGGAGCTGCGGATGATCGAGGTGGACGCCGACGACCTAGGCGATCTGCTGGCGCCGGGTCAGCCGCTGGATTCCTCGATCAGGTGCCGGAGGTCCTCGGTGATGTCGGCGGTCCTGGTCTCTTCGTCGATCAGCAGGCGGGGCTTGCCCTGCGGGCCGAAGGCGAACACCGCGCCGCTGTGGTTGACGATGTAAAAGCCGTCCTCCTGCGGTTCGCCGTAGCTGAAGGCGACGCGGTAGCGCTTGGCCACCGCCTTGAGCTGCTCCTGGGTGCCGGTCAGGCCGACGATCTCGGGGGTGAAGTTGGTGACGTACTCGTCGAGGACCTTCTTGTCGCGTGCGGGGTCGACCGCCACGAACAGGATCTCGACCTGGTCGGCCTGCTCGCCCAGGTCCCGGGTCGCCGCGGCCAGCTTGCGCAGGGCGACCGGGCAGACGTGGGGGCAGCTGGTGTAGCCGAAGAACATCAACTTGACCTTGCTGCGGTAGTCCGCGGCGGTGACCGGCTCGCCGTTGTGGTCGGTGAGCTCGAACGCGAGGTCGGGCATGACGCCGGTGATGTCGTGGCCGTGCCACTGATTCGATGCCTCGCCACTGCAACCGAGCAGGAGCAGGGGCAGCAGCCACAGGGTCAGATGCTTGAATCGCGACACGGTCTCACCTCGCGCAATTGAGGGTGGGAGATAGGGTCTCTGCCTGACGGCTCTGGCGGTTCCAGCGATACACCAGCACCAGGCCGCCGACGACGCTCATCATCGCCGCGGGCACCCAGGTGAGCAGGCCACCGATCGCTTGGTCCACCAGCGGGGTGATCGGCAGGATGCGGCCGCAGGCGGCGTAGATGCCGAACAGGTCGTGGTCGCTCAGGGCGATGTAGGCGCCCAGGGCGATCTGCGGGAACATCACCAGGAACAGCACCAGCAGGCGATAGCCGTAGTGGCGCATGTCGCTCGTGCCCGGCGCGCGCAGGTTGAAGATCATCCACCAGAACAGCAGCCCCTCGATGGCCATGCCCCAGTTCATCGCGTTGTACAGCGGCACGCTGAGCATGGCGTAAAAGTGCACCGACGGGATCAGCCAGAAGTAGATCAGGCCGACGAAGATCGCGCCGGCCACCAGCGGCTTCTGGATCCCGGCGTACAGGTGGCGTAGCAGCCAGTTGCGCCGCAGCGGGGCGACGACGTGGCGATGGATGCCCTCGGGCAGGCCGGCCCCGAGGATCGCCGCCGGCGCCGAGACGGCGATCAGGAACGGGGCGACGTGGTGCAGCACCAGGTGCTGCAGGCGGTGCATGAAGAAGCTGTGCTGGGCGTAGTAGTCGAACTGGGTCTGCAGCATGACGTAGATGCCCAGCAGGCCGATCCAGAACATCGCCGCCTGGCCCACGCCGCCGCCCGCCCGGCACCAGCCCCGCTGGTAGAGCAGGGCCGCCCCAACGCAGACCAGCAGCACCGTCGGCGAGAACTCGTACGGCAGCAGGAAGGCGACGCCCTGCTCGATCACGGTGGGCAGCGTCATGATCGGTGCCCCATCAGCCGGTCGGCCTAGCCGAGCACCGCCGGCACGGAGCCGAGCGGCAGGTAGTGATCGGCCAGCATCAGGGCGAACAGGGCGGTCAGGTAGGTGATCGAGAAGCCGAACAGCTTCATCGCCTGCCGGTCGCTGTCGACGTGCAGCAGTCGCCAGGCGCGCAGGATGAAGCTGCCGCTCAACAGCGTCGCCCCGACCAGATAGACCGGGCCGCTCATGCCCAGCAGCACCGGCAGCAGGCTGACCGGCAGCAGGGCGATCGCGTAGGCGAGGGTGTGGCGCTTGGTGGAGGCCACGCCGTTGGTGACCGGCATCATCGGCACCTTGGCGGCGGCATACTCCTCGCGCCGGGCGATCGCCAGCGGCCAGAAGTGCGGCGGCGTCCAGACGAAGATGATCAGGAACAGGGCGATGGCCTCCCAGCCCACCGCGCCGGTGACGGCCGTCCAGCCCAGCAGGGCCGGTGCCGCGCCCGAGGCGCCGCCGAGCACGATGTTCTGCGGCCCGATCCACTTGAGGTAGCGGGTGTAGATCACGGCGTAGCCGATCAGGGTGAGCAGGGTCAGCACCGCTGTGAGCGGGTTGACCTCGAACCACAGCAGCGCCAGCGACGCCGCGCCCAGCAGGGCGGCGAAGATCGTCGCCGCGGTTCTCGAAATGTCACCGATGGGCAGCGGCCGTGCCTTGGTGCGGCCCATCGCCGCGTCGATCTCCCGGTCGGCGATGTGGTTGAACGCCGCGGCCGAGAAACCGGCGAGGGTGATGCCGATGGTGCCGGCCAGCAGCAACGTCCAGGGCAGGTCCCCCGGCGGCGCGGCCAGCAG
>JBNJFM010000012.1:0-52285 GCA_051746865.1 Pseudomonadota bacterium
TCGCCCCCCTCACGGATGGCGATCAGTGCCGCCGATCCGGTCTCGGCGAGGCTGTCGCCGAAGAGCGCCTGGTGAACGGGCTCGGCGAGACGGCCGCAGCGGGGCGCGGGGTTGTCCAGCCAGCCACCCAATGCCTCGCGGGCCGCCGCGTCCAGGGTGGCGATGTCGGCCGCACGGACGGCGTCGACCTCGAATCCGTCCGCGATCATCCGTTCCAGGGTCGCCGTGTCGTTCTGGCCGGCGGCGAGCAGGGCCTGGCAGAAACCGTGCAGCAGGCGGTCGGAGGAGGCGTTCTCCTCGGCCACCCGATGGAGCCGCTCCAGGGCGTCGTGATGGCGCTGAGCCCGGTTGCGCCATCGGCGCAGCTGCCAGTGATGCAGGGAGGCGGCCGGCTCGGGCGGGCCAGGCAGCTCGATGCGATCCAGCAGTTCGGGGTGGTCGAGCAGAAATTCCGGGTGCCGCTGGAGGTAGTCGATCACGTCATCGGCACGGGCGCCGGCACGCTCGGCGGGCTGGTCGGTGTTCCGTTCCGGCAGTTCGTAGGCCGCGTTGTCGTTCATGCATCGTCCCTAGTGTCATGCGTTGGACCCGGGCGCCGTCGGATTGAAGTGACGGTAGGCCCAGAACCAACCATACCCCCGGTGCGCACTTGCGGCAACGAGGGAAACGGGGCGTGTCAGAGCGCGATCCGGCCGTCGAAGACGAACTCTGCCGGCCCGGTCATGAACAGGGCCTCGCCCTCGTTGCCGGACCACTGGACGGTCAGTTCCCCGCCGCGAAGTTCGACCCGGCAGGGCGAGCGCAGGCGCCCGGCGCGGATGCCCGCGGCCACCGCCGCGCACGCCCCGGTGCCGCAGGCCAGCGTCTCGCCTGCGCCGCGCTCGAACACCCGCAGGCGGATGTGGTCGGCTGCAACCTGCTGGACGAAGCCGACGTTGACCCGGCGGGGGAAAGCGGGGTGCGACTCGATCGCCGCGCCCACCTCGGTGACCGGGTAGGCATCCACGTCGTCGACCGGGATCACGGCGTGGGGATTGCCCATGGAAACCACGTCGGCACGGACCTGCTCGATGCCGGCCGGTCGGCCGCCGAGCATGAGCAGGAACGGTGGCTCGGTCTCGGTTACCGGCGGCTTGAACGGCACTTGTTCCGGGTCGAAGCGCGGCCGGCCCATGTCGACGCGAACCCGGTCGTCGTCGGTCAGCGTGAGCACGATCGGGCCCCCAGCGGTTTCGACGCGGATGTCACGCCGATCCGTCAGACCGCGTTCGGCGACGAAGCGGGCGAAGCAGCGCGCCCCGTTGCCGCACTGTTCCACCTCGCCACCGTCGGCGTTGAAGATCCGGTAGCGGAAGTCCATGTCCCGGCGGCGGCTGCGTTCGACCACCAGCAACTGGTCGAAGCCGATGCCGAAGTGCCGGTCGGACCAGCGGCGAATGCGCTCGACGGTGAGCACGCGGTCGGGATCGATCGGCTGGCTGATCGCGTCGACGACCATGAAGTCGTTGCCCAGTCCCTGCATCTTGGTGAATGCCAGCCGGTCGACCATTGCGCTACCCCGTCTACATGTCGTTCGAATGAACGGCCAGTCTACCACCGCCCGTCAGCCATCGTTCGGCCGGGCGGATCGCGCGATCGGGACCGATTTGGTGAATCCGCCTCGGTATCGGGGCGCTTTATGGTTATACTGCGCGCCCTTATTTCAACCCCTTGGACCGCATTTCGTGATCGCCAACCTTCGTAATATCGCCATTATCGCCCACGTTGACCACGGCAAGACCACTCTGGTCGACCGTCTCCTGCAGCAATCCGGGACGCTCGATGCCCGCGCCGACCATGGCGAGCGGGTCATGGACTCCAACCAGATCGAGAAGGAGCGGGGCATCACGATCCTGGCCAAGAACACGGCGATCAAGTGGCAGTCCCCGGAGGGTGAGGACTACCGCATCAATATCGTCGATACCCCGGGACACGCCGACTTCGGCGGCGAGGTCGAGCGGGTCATGTCGATGGTCGATTCGGTATTGCTGCTGGTCGACGCGGTCGACGGGCCGATGCCGCAGACGCGCTTCGTTACCCAGAAGGCCTTCGAGCACGGCCTCAAGCCCATCGTCGTGATCAACAAGATCGACCGGCCGGGCGCGCGTCCGGACTGGGTCATCAACGAGGTCTTCGACCTGTTCGATCGCCTGGGCGCGACCGACGACCAGCTCGACTTCCCGATCGTCTACGCTTCGGCCCTCAACGGCTACGCGGGCCTCGAGGACGACGTTCGCGAGGGTGACATGACCCCGCTGTTCGAGGCGATCGCCGAGCGCGTGCCGGCCCCGGACGTCGACCCGGACGGCCCGTTCCAGATGCAGGTCTCCAGCCTCGACTACAACCCGTATGTCGGGGTGATCGGCGTGGGCCGGATCAAGCGTGGCAAGGTCACGACCAACACGTCGGTCAAGGTCATCGGTCGCGAGGGCGAGGTCCGCAACGGCCGCGTCCTGCAGATCATGGGCTTTCACGGGCTCGACCGCGTCGAGGTCGATTCCGCGCAGGCCGGCGACATCATCGCCTTCTCCGGCGTCGACCCGCTCTATATCTCCGATACGCTCTGCGACCCGGAAAACGTCGAGGCGCTGCCGGCACTGACCGTCGACGAGCCGACCGTCTCCATGACCTTCCAGGTCAACACCTCGCCGTTCGCCGGTCGCGAGGGCAAGTTCCTCACCAGTCGCCAGATCCGTGAGCGGCTCGATCGCGAGCTGGTGCACAACGTCGCGCTGCGCGTCGAGCAGCTCGAGGACCCGGACAAGTTCCGCGTTTCCGGTCGAGGCGAACTGCACCTGTCGGTGCTGATCGAGAACATGCGCCGCGAGGGCTACGAGCTGGGCGTCTCGCGTCCGGAGGTCATCGTCCGGGAGGTCGACGGCGAGAAGCAGGAGCCCTACGAGCAGCTGGTCGTCGACATCGAGGAGCAGCACCAGGGCGGCGTGATGGAGAAGATCGGCGAGCGCCGCGGCGAGATGCGCAACATGGAGCCGGACGGCCAGGGCCGCGTGCGCCTGGAGTTCATCATCCCGTCGCGCGGGCTGATCGGCTTTCGCACCGAGTTCCTCACCGCCACCCAGGGCAGCGGTCTGCTGTTCTCGGTCTTCGATCACTACGGCCCCTACCAGCCGGGCATGGTCGGTCAGCGGAACAACGGCGTGCTGATCGCATCCGATACCGGCAAGGCGCTGGCTTACGCCCTGTTCAACCTGCAGGATCGCGGCCGGCTGATGATCGGCCACGGCGACGAGGTCTACGAGGGCCAGGTTGTGGGCATCCACGCCCGCGACAACGACCTGACCGTCAACGTCCTCAAGGGCAAGAAGCTGACCAACGTCCGTGCGGCGGGCACCGACGAAGCGCTGACGCTGACCCCGCCGGAGCGCTACACGCTTGAGCAGGCGCTGGAGTTCATCGATGATGACGAACTGGTCGAGGTCACGCCGGAATCGATCCGGATCCGCAAGAAGCATCTGACCGAGAACGAGCGCAAGCGCGCGAACCGCGCCGCTTCCTGATGAGCGGCCGGCCGCCTTTCGGGACGAGAGTGGCAAGGCATGTTTGACAATCTTTCCAAGCGACTCGGTGGACTGCTCGATGGCCTGAAGGGCCAGGGGCGCCTGACCGAGGACAACATCAAGGACGCCCTGCGCGAGGTGCGCATGGCACTGCTGGAGGCCGACGTGGCCCTGCCGGTGGTGCGCGAGTTCATCAAGGACGTGCGCGAGCGTGCCCTGGGCGCGGAAGTGGCCAAGAGCCTCCAGCCGGGCCAGGTGTTCGTCAAGATCGTCAACGACGAGCTGACTCGCCTGATGGGCGAGGAGAACGCCGAGCTGGATCTGGCCGCGCGTCCGCCGGCGGTGGTGCTGATGGCCGGCCTCCAGGGCGCGGGCAAGACCACCACGGTGGGCAAGCTGGGTCGCTGGCTGAAGAAGAACAAGAAGAAAAAGGTGCTGGTCGTCTCCTCGGACGTCTACCGTCCGGCGGCGATCGACCAGCTCGAGACGGTGGCCAAGCAGGTTGGCGTCGACTTCTTCCCCTCGGCGAGTGACCAGGATCCGGTGGAGATCGCCAAGGCCGCCCGCGCCGAGGCCGAGCTCAAGTTCTACGACGTGCTTATCGTCGATACCGCCGGCCGCCTGCACGTCGACGAGGAAATGATGGGCGAGGTCGCCCGTATCCACGAGGCGGTCGACCCGGTCGAGACGCTGTTCGTGGTCGACTCGATGACCGGCCAGGACGCGGCCAACACCGCGCAGGCCTTCCACGAGCAGCTGCCGCTGACCGGCGTGATCCTGACCAAGGCCGATGGCGATGCCCGCGGCGGGGCCGCGCTTTCGGTGCGGCACGTCACCGGCAAGCCGATCAAGTTCCTCGGCGTGGGCGAGAAGCTCGACGCGCTCGAGCCGTTCCACCCCGACCGGATCGCCTCGCGCATCCTCGGGATGGGCGACGTCGTCTCGCTGGTCGAGCAGGCGCAGGAGACGGTTGATGCCGACCAGGCCAAGGCGCTGGCCGACAAGGTGCGCTCGGGCAAGGGCTTCACGCTCGAAGACATGCGCGACCAGTTCAACCAGATGCTCAAGATGGGTGGCATGGGCGGCCTGATGGACAAACTGCCCGGCATGGGCAAGCTGGGCGCCGATGCGCAGAAGCACATCGACGACAAGGACATTTTGCGCATGATCGCGATCATCGATTCGATGACCCCGGGCGAGCGCCAGCGCCCCGACATCATCAAGGGCTCGCGCAAGCGCCGGATCGCCAATGGCTCTGGCATGCAGGTGCAGGACGTCAATCGCCTGCTCAAGCAGTACCGCGACATGCGCGACATGATGAAGAAGCTCTCCGGCGGCGGCATGAAGAAGATGATGCGGGCGATGAAGGGGCGCATGCCGGGCATGCCGTTCTGATCGCTCGCGGTTCCGTTTTAAAGCCGTCTTTCCCGTCAGCTTTTGACGCGGGTTCGCCTCCGGTATACTGGCGCGCTTTATCGGCACCCCGGCGAGAGTGGCGGAATTGGTAGACGCACTGGTTTTAGGTACCAGCGCCTTACGGCGTGAGAGTTCGAGTCTCTCCTCTCGCACCAGATTCCCAAGTATTTCCCGGCCGCAGACGCCGGCCGGGACCGACATTCAAGACATTCGTTTCTTTTGAGGTATGACATCCATGCAGGTTGAATTGCAGCCGGCCGAGGGCCTGACCCGTCGCCTGGAAATCGAGGTTCCCGCCAACGAGATCGACGATCAGGTCGAAAAAAGGCTCAAGGACATGCGCGGCCGCGTGCGCATCGACGGGTTCCGTCCGGGCAAGGCACCGCTGTCGGTCATCCGCATGCAGTACGGCGGCCGGGTGCGTGACGACGTGGTCAGCGAAGTCATGGGCCAAAGCTTCCAGAAGGCCGTCGAGGAGAAGGACCTGCGTGTGGCCGGCCAGCCGAGCATCGAGTCGATCGAGGGCGAGGCCGGCGAGGCGCTGAAGTTCGTCGCTTCCGTCGAGGTCTACCCGGAGATCGAGCTGGGCGACCTGTCCAAGCTGGAAGTCGAGACGCTGACCAGCGAGATCACCGACGAGGACGTCGACGAGATGATCGACACCCTGCGCAAGCAGAACGCGGACTGGAAGAAGGTCCGTCACAAGGCGCGCAAGGGCGAGAAGGCGACCGTCAACTTCGTCGGCAAGATCGACGGTGAAACCTTCGAGGGCGGCTCGGCCGAGGATGTCGAGGTGATCATCGGCGAGGGCCAGATGCTGCCGGAGTTCGAGAAGGGCCTGAAGGGCATCAAGCCGGGCGAGCCGGTGACCGTGGAGGTGACCTTCCCCGAGGACTACCAGGCCGAGCACCTGGCCGGCAAGACCGCCGAGTTCGAGATCGAGGCGACCAAGGTCGAGGAGCAGGTGCTGCCCGAGGTCGATGACGAGTTCGCCAAGAAGTTCGGTTCCGAGTCGGCCGAGAAGCTGCGCGAGGACGTGTGCGAGAACATGGAGCGCGAACTCAAGCAGACCGTGCGTCGTCGCAACAAGGACCGCACCATCGAGGCCCTGACCGACTCGCTGGAGTTCGACGTGCCGTCCGCGCTGATCGACGACGAGGCGGTCAACATGCGTGACCAGTTCGTCCGCAACCAGATGCCGCAGGCGGACGCCAGCCAGCTCGACCCGGCGCTGTTCCGCGAACAGGCCGAGAAGCGCGTGCGCATGGGCCTGGTGATCATGGAGGTGGTCAAGGAGGCCGATCTCAAGCCGGATGACGAGCGCGTCGACGCGTTCATCAACGAGATCGCTGCCGCCTACGACGAGCCGGAGCAGGTCGTGGCCCACTACAAGGGCGACCAGCAGATGATGAGCAATGCTCGGACCGTCGTCCTTGAAGAACAGGCGGTCGACCATATCCTCGACAAGGCCAAGGTCAGCGAGAAGAAGGTTCCGTTCAAGGAACTGATGAACCCGCAGGGCTGATTGCCCCGCGGCTCGCGACCCGCTGTCGGGAACCTGTTTTTGATCCGGGCCGCCCCAGGGGCGGCCTGAACCGTGTCAGAGGTGACGAATGAAAGAGGCGTTTGAAAGCCACAACGCGGGTAGTGCCGAGATGAATGCGCTGGTGCCGATGGTCGTCGAGCAGAGCTCCCGTGGCGAGCGCGCCTACGACATCTTCTCGCGCCTGCTCAAGGAGCGGGTGGTCTTCGTGGTCGGTCCGATCGAGGACCAGATGGCGAACCTGATCGTCGCCCAGCTGCTGTTCCTGGAGTCGGAGAACCCGGACAAGGACATCCACCTCTACATCAACTCGCCGGGTGGCGTGGTCACCGCCGGGATGGCGATCTACGACACCATGCAGTTCATCAAGCCGGACGTCTCCACGCTGTGCATCGGCCAGGCGGCCAGCATGGGCTCGTTCCTGCTTGCCGGCGGGGCCGAGGGCAAGCGCTACGCGCTGCCGAACTCGCGCATCATGATCCACCAGCCGCTGGGCGGCTTCCAGGGGCAGGCCTCGGACATCAAGATCCACGCCGAGGAGATCATCAAGTTGCGCGAGCGTCTGAACAGCATGCTGTCGCACCACACCGGCAAGAGCCTCGAGCAGATCGAGCGCGACACGGATCGCGACTACTTCATGACGGCGGCCGAGGCCTGTGACTACAATCTGGTGGACAAGGTGCTGACCAGCCGCAAGGAGGCCGGCCGGAGCGACTGAAGGTCGTGCACCGGTGTGGCCTCTCCGGCGGGCATCGTGCCCGCCACGCAATCGGCCGGCCCGTCTCCGTCGCGTGACGGGCGAGGCCCGACCCAGGAGGTTCGACGAGAACGCCAATGGCTGACAAGACGAAAGACACGCAGGATCTCATCTGCTCGTTCTGCGGCAAGAGCCAGGACGAGGTGAAGAAGCTCATCGCCGGTCCGAACATCTACATCTGCGACGAGTGCGTTGATCTGTGCAACGACATCCTGCGCGAGGAAGTGGAAAGCGGGGACGAGCACGCACCCACCCGCCTGCCGACGCCGCACGAGCTGGTCGCGGCCCTCGACGAATACGTCATCGGCCAGGAGCCGGCCAAGCGCGCGCTGGCGGTCGCGGTCTACAACCACTACAAGCGCCTGAACCTGTTCGGCGAGCGTCGCGGCGGCGAGGTGGACGACGACGTCGAGCTCTCCAAGTCCAATATCCTCCTGATCGGCCCGACCGGCTCGGGGAAGACGCTGCTCGCTCAGACGCTCGCCCGCGTGCTGGACGTGCCGTTCACCATCGCCGATGCGACCACGCTCACCGAGGCGGGCTACGTTGGCGAGGACGTCGAGAACATCCTGCAGAAGCTGCTCGCCCGGTGCGACTACGACGTGGAAAAGGCCCAGCACGGCATCATCTACATCGACGAGATCGACAAGATCACCCGCAAGTCGGAGAACCCATCGATCACTCGCGACGTCTCGGGCGAAGGCGTGCAGCAGGCGCTGTTGAAGATGATCGAGGGCACTACCGCCTCGGTGCCCCCGCAGGGCGGTCGCAAGCACCCGCAGCAGGAATTCGTTCAGGTCGACACCAGCAACATGCTGTTCATCGTTGGCGGGGCCTTTGCCGGACTGGAGAACATCATCCGGCAGCGGGTCGAGAAGGGCGGCATCGGCTTCTCCGCCGAGGTCAAGTCCGAACTCGACCAGAAGGCCACCGACGAGCTCATGGCGCAGATCGAGTCCGAGGACCTGACGCGCTTCGGGTTGATCCCCGAATTCATCGGTCGCCTGCCGGTGATCTCCACCCTGGCCGAGCTGGACGAGGACGCCCTGATCCGCATCCTGACCGAGCCGAAGAACGCGCTGACCAAGCAGTATCAGCGCCTGTTCGAGATGGAGGACGTGGAGATCGAGTTCCGCGAGGATGCCCTGCGCGAGATCGCCAGAAAGGCCATCCGCCGCCGCACCGGCGCACGCGGCCTGCGGACGATCATGGAACACCTTCTGCTCGACACCATGTACGAGATTCCCTCGAAGGAGAACGTCGAGAAGGTGGTGGTCGACGGTGCCGTGGTGCGAGGCGAGTCCGATCCCTACCTCGTCTACCAAGGCGAGGGGAGCGGTCAGTCCAAGGCGCCGACCGCCGACCGGGAGCGGGCCTCGTCGGATCGTTGATCCGCGCGGCCGCCGAACGATCCACAAGCACCCCGCACTGCGGGGTGTTTTCGCGTGTGCAGCCGTGACCTGCCGGCTTGTCGTGAAAAATGGCTGCTTGAAAAACTATCCTTCAGTCATACACAACGAGGCAAGGTCTCCCCGCATTCGACGCGGGCAACTTGCGAATACACCGCCCGCGAGGGCATGACAGGTATACCGCCACATGACTTATTCCGAACACACCCCTGACACCGCCACCCACGATCCGCGCCAGGTGGACGTGCTGCCGCTGCGCGATGTCGTGGTGTACCCGCACATGGTCATCCCGCTGTTCGTCGGCCGGCCGAAGTCGGTCGCGGCGCTCGACGAGGCGGTCAAGGGCAGCAAGCAGCTGCTGCTGGTCGCGCAGAAGGACGCGGAGAAGGACGATCCGGGCATCGACGATCTGCACGGGGTGGGCACGCTCGCCTCGATCCTGCAGTTGCACAAGCTCCCTGACGGCACCATCAAGGTGCTGGTCGAGGGCATCGAGCGGGTGCAACTGGACCATGTCGACGAGCACGACGGTCATCTGACCGCCGACGTCCACTCCATCGAGGTGGCGCCGGAGGAGGACCGCGAGTTGGAGCTCGAGGCCCGCGCGCTGCTCAACCAGTTCGAGAGCTACGTCAAGCTCAACAAGAAGACCCCGCCCGAGGTCCTGACCTCGCTGTCGGGTATCGACGACGTCTCCCGGCTGGCGGACACCATCGCCGCCCACATGGCGCTGGGCCTGGACGAGAAGCAGAACATCCTCGAGATGATCGAGCTCCGCGAGCGCATCGAGCGGTTGATGATGCTGATCGAGTCGGAGATCGATACGCTCCAGGTCGAGCGGCGTATCCGCGGCCGCGTCAAGCAGCAGATGGAGAAGAGCCAGCGCGAGTACTACCTCAACGAACAGATGAAGGCCATCCAGAAGGAGCTGGGCGACCTCGAGGATGGTGGCAACGAGCTCGACGAGCTCGAAGAGAAGATCGAGAAGGCGGGCATGACAAAGGAAGCCCGCGAGAAGGCGAGAAACGAGCTCAACAAGCTCAAGATGATGTCGCCGATGTCCGCCGAGGCCTCGGTGGTACGCAGCTACCTCGACTGGATGGTCGCCGTGCCGTGGAAGAAGCGCACGCGTATCAAGCACGACCTGGAGGCCGCCGAGGCGGTGCTCGAGGCGGACCACTTCGGCCTGGAGAAGGTCAAGGAGCGGATCATCGAGTACCTCGCGGTCCAGACCCGCGTGCGCAAGATGTCCGGCCCGATCCTCTGCCTGGTCGGCCCGCCGGGCGTGGGCAAGACGTCGCTGGGCAAATCGATCGCCAAGGCGACCAACCGCAAGTTCGGGCGCATCGCGCTGGGCGGCGTGCGTGACGATGCCGAGATCCGTGGCCACCGGCGGACCTACGTCGGCGCGCTGCCCGGCCGGATCGTCCAGGCGCTGACCAAGGTGGGTACCCGGAATCCGCTGATCCTGCTCGACGAGATCGACAAGATGGCCTCCGACTTCCGTGGCGACCCGGCGGCCGCCATGCTCGAGGTGCTCGACCCCGAGCAGAACAAGGCCTTCGCCGACCACTACATGGACGTCGACATCGACCTCTCCGAGGTGATGTTCGTCTGCACGGCGAACAGCTACAACATCCCCGGCCCGCTGCTCGACCGGATGGAGACCATCCGCATCGCCGGCTACACCGAGGACGAGAAGACCGAGATCGCCAAGCGCTACCTGTTGCCCAAGCAGATCAAGGCCAACGGGTTGAAGGAAGGCGAGCTCAAGGTCAGCGAGAACGCCATTCGCGACATCATCCGCCACTACACCCGCGAGGCGGGCGTGCGCAACATCGAGCGCGAACTGGCGAAGATCTGCCGCAAGGTGGTCCGCGAAATCATCACCTCGAAGAGCAAGCGCGCGGTCTCCGTGACGCCGAAGAACCTCGACAAGTACCTCGGCGTCCAGCGTTTCGATTACGGCCGTGCCGAGGAGACCGACCAGGTGGGCCAGGTCACCGGCCTGGCCTGGACCGAGGTGGGCGGTGATCTGCTGACCATCGAGGCCACTACCGTGCCGGGCAAGGGCAACCTCAAGTACACCGGCAAGCTCGGCGAGGTGATGCAGGAGTCCATCCAGGCGGCGCTTACCGTGGTGCGTGCCCGTGCCGATGCACTGGGCATCGATCCGGACTTTAACCAGAAGTGCGACATCCACGTGCACGTGCCGGAAGGCGCGACGCCCAAGGACGGCCCGTCTGCCGGTGGCGCGATGTGCACCGCGATCGTCTCGGCGCTTACCGGCATTCCGGTCAAGGCGACCGTCGGCATGACCGGCGAGATCACCCTTCGCGGCGAGGTGCTGCCCATCGGCGGGCTCAAGGAGAAGCTGCTGGCGGCCCAGCGTGGCGGCATCCAGACGGTGCTGATCCCCGAGCAGAACCGCAAGGATCTGGTCGAGATTCCCGACCAGATCAAGAAGAAGCTCGATATTCGCCCGGTCCGCTGGATCGACGAAGTGCTGGAGTCGGCGCTGACCCGTATGCCCATGCCGAACGAGGGGGCGGCTGGTGACGGCGCCCTGATCGAAAAGAAAAAGCGTGGTGGCAAGGGTAAGGCCATGGCGCACTGAACCCGCCCCGAGGGCATTCGTCCCCGGTTATGCAGGACCACGCCCCGGCCCGTTGCCGGGGCGTTTCTCGTCATGGAGACGGGACTACCCAGCGAGATGCTGAGGTATCTAACCAACCGGTCGTATGTCTTCCTGCGCGATCGCAACGGTCCCGACCGCGTCAACACGCCCTTTGCGGGCTTCTCCTCACGTGTTGACAGCCGGAAGGTCGCACTTGTATAACTGACCACGCTGTTTCCGTGCGGTGGCCAGCCGTACCGCGCCAGAAGGCTGACGCGTTGGGCCGGAGCCCGAGCAGACACTTTTTTCACCAAGGGATGACAAGGTATGAACAAATCTGAACTGATCGATGCGATGGCCGATAGTGCCGGCATTTCCAAGTCGGCGGCCGCGAGTGCCCTGGACGGTTTCATCGATGCTGTTGGTGGCGCCCTGAAGAAAGGTGACCAGGTCACGCTGGTCGGCTTCGGTACCTTCCTGGTCCGCGAGCGCGAGGCCCGTACCGGCCGCAACCCGCGTACCGGCGAGACGATCAACATCAAGGCGTCCAAGTTGCCGTCCTTCAAGGCAGGCAAGGGCCTGAAAGACGCGGTCAACTAAAGCAGCGGACCCAGATCAGATTCTACCGGGCGTCTGCCGGCCTGACCGGCCAGCGCGTCCGACGGGAAAAGGGGCGATAACGCCCCTTTCTTTTTGTCCCTGGAAAATAGATGGCCTGTGCGTCGGGCGATGGGTCCGAGCGTCCACCCCTGCTATCATGCCGGGCTGGTCGGGCTCGCAGCGGCCCGACGACACCGGGGACTCGGCCGTTCCCGCATCGAACGAAAGACCCGTACGGGGAGTGAAGTAGACATGTTGATGGATATCCGCGAGAAGATTCGCGGCTGGATTGCCTATGTCATCGTCGGCCTGATCAGCATCCCGTTCGTGCTCTGGGGTGTCGGCGAGTACATCGGTGGAGGCAGCGACGCCACGGTGGCTGAAGTCGACGGCGAGGAGATCTCCGCGCGGGAACTCGACCGCGCCTACGCCGAGCGCCGAGCGCAGATGGTCGCGCAGAGCGAGGGGCAGCTGACCGCCGAGATGTTCGAGCAGATGGGAGTCAAGCGCCAGGTGCTCGACGAGCTGATCAACGAGCGCCTGCTGGTCAACTTCGTCCGCGAGCAGGGCTACGTCATCCCCGACGAGGTCGTGGCCTCGGTGGTCCGCGGCATTTCCGCGTTCCACAGGGACGGACAGTTCGACCGGGAGACCTACGAGCGTCGCGTTGCCCAGCAAGGCATGACCGTCGAACAGTTCGAGAACGATATCCGTCGCGACCAGCTGTTCGGCACGCTCGACCGGGCGCTCGTCGGCAGCGCGTTTGTCACCGAGCCCGAGGTGCGCCAGATGGTCGCCCTGCGCGACCAGACACGAGAGGTGGGGCTGCTTCGGGTCGATCGTCAGGCAGTGTCCGACGCACTTCCCGAGCCCGAGGAGGCCGACCTGCGTGCCTACTACGACGAGCATGCCCAGACCTTCGAGCGCCCCGAGCAGGTCCGGCTGGCCTACCTGGAGCTCACCCCGGAGAAACTGGCCGCGACGCAGGAGGTTTCCGATGCGGCGCTGCAGAGTGCCTACGAGGACTTCCGTAGCCGCGAGGGCCGAGAAGAGGTCCGCCGCGTCCGCCACATCCTGATCGAACTGCCCGAAGACGCCGATGCCGCCGAGGTGGATGCCGCGCGCAAGACCCTGGAGCAGGCTCGCGAGGCGATCCTCTCCGGCGAGGCCGGCTTTGCCGACAAGGCAGCGGAGCTCTCCGAGGACAGCAGCTCGCGCGATGACGGCGGCGATCTCGGTCAGGTTCGCGATGGCGATATTGCCGAGGCGTTCGACCGTGCGGTCGCCTCTCTCGACGAGGGGGAGACGAGCGAGCCGGTGCGCACGCCGTTCGGCATGCACCTGATCAAGGTCTACGACGTCGAGCCGGCGTCCGTGCCGCCATTGGAGGCGGTGCGTGACCAGCTGGTGGCGGATCTGCGTCGGGACGCGGCCGAGCGGGCCTACTACGACGCGGCCGAGGAGCTGGCCAGCGTCAGCTATGAACAGCCGGACAGCCTGCTCCCGGCCGCCGAGGCCGTCGGTCTTTCCGTCCAGCACAGCGACTGGCTCAGCCGCGGGCAGGGTGAAGGCATCGGTGAGCATGCCGCCGTGCGTGAGGCGGCCTTCGACGAGGGTGTGCTCGGCGAAGGCTTCAACAGCCAGCTGGTCGAGCTCGGTTCCAACCACGCCGTGGTAGTGCGCGTCGAGGAACATCGCGAGGCGCAGCCGCGGCCCTTCGAGGAGGTCGAGGCCGATGTGCGCGAGCACTGGCTGCGTGATGCGGTCGAGACGGCGCTCGAGGACAAGGCGACAACCATCCGCGCCGCCCTCGGCGAGGGTCGGGAGCCGGCGGAGATCGCTTCCCCGGACCCCGCGGTCAGCTGGATCGAGACGGCTCGCTATCAGCGCGGCCAGTCCGGCGAGACCCTGCCGCCCGAGGCACTGCGCACGGCCTTCGGCATGACCCCTCCGCGCGAGGGAGAATCCTCGGTTGAGGTGACCTCTCTTGCCGGCGGCGATCGTGGTGTGGTGGTGCTGTCGGACGTCGAGGCCGGGGAACCGGCCGAGATCGACGCCGAGACCCGCAATTCGATGGCACGGCAACTGGAATCCGACCAGGTCGGCCGGCTGATCGCGGCCTTCATCGACTCGCTGCGGGCCGAGGCGGACGTGACCGTCAACGAGAAGGCGATCGACTGACGACAGGCGCGCCGTTCCGCCCTTGCGGCGGGCGGCCGCCCGGGAGCGTGGCATGGCCCTGCACTGGCAGATTTTCGGCGCACTGCTGGCGGCGTTTGTTGTCGGCAGCCTCTTCGGCACCGAGGCGGCGGGCATTCCGCTGCTCGGTATCTACGACTTCGTCGGGGGACTGTTCCTTGACGCGTTGAAGATGCTGATCGTGCCGTTGATCACCGCCTCGATCATCACCGGCGTGGCGAGTCTCGGCAGTGCCGGGGGCGTCGGGCGGATGGCCGGGCGCACGGTGCTCTACTACGTCTTCTCCTCGGCCATGGCCGTGACCACCGCACTGCTGGTCATGAACCTCTACCAGCCGGGCATTTCCGGTGGTCAGCCGCTGTCGGAGACGGTGGAGCTTCCGCCGATCGGCGACGAGGTCAGCGGCCGGCTGGAGGGCCAGGAGCTGTCCGGTTTCTTCAACATCCTGCGCGAGATGGTGCCGGCGAATATCGTCGAGGCGGGCGCCAACGCCCAGATGCTGGGGCTGATCTTCTTCTCGGTGCTGTTCGGCATCGCGCTCACCCGGGTGACCTCGCCCGGGCGCCAGGTCGTGCGCGACTTCTGGGAGGGCGTGCAGGACGTCATGATCCAGATCACCCACTGGGTGATGCGCGTGGCCCCGATCGGCGTGTTCGCGCTGGTCGCGGGCGTGATCGCCGAAAGCGGGCTGTCGGTACTCCTGCCGATGCTGGATTTCTTCTTCGCCGTTCTGCTGGGGCTGGCCATCCACGCGCTGGTCGTCCTGCCACTGGTGCTCTGGCTGATGACGGGGCGGTCGCCGATCCGCTTTTTTCAGGCCATCTGGCCGGCGCTGCTAGTCGCGTTTTCCACCAGCTCGTCGGCCGGCACCCTGCCGGTCACCCTCAACGCGTTGACCCAGCGAGCCGGGGTCTCGCGCGAGTCGGCCTCCTTCGTCCTGCCGCTCGGGGCGACCATTAACATGGACGGCACGGCGCTCTACGAGTGCGCCGCGGTGCTGTTCATCGCGCAGGCTTACGGGGTGGATCTGTCGCTGTCCATGCAGGTACTGATCGTCACCCTGGCCCTGGTCACCTCCATCGGCGTGGCCGCGGTGCCCTCGGCGAGCCTGGTGGCCATCGCGCTGATACTCGGTGTGCTGGGGCTGCCGATCGAAGCCATGGGCCTGCTGCTGGTGGTCGACCGGGTGCTGGACATGGTGCGCACGGCGGTAAACGTTTCCAGCGACGCCACCGGCACGGTCATCGTCGCCCGGCTACGTGGCGAGGATCGCATCCTGATGGACAGCCGTCCGGACCAGATCGGGACCGAGGAACCGGCCGGGGCGGCCGAGCGCGGCTGACTCCGGCGCGCACGAGGTGATCCCGACCCGCCGCGCGGCTGCCCGATCTCTTGCTTCTTCCGACCTTGAGCTTCCGGCTCGCAGTCCCGGTTGCCCATATATCGGGACAGGGCGGCTATCAGGAGATTCGATGCCCCGATCATTGAAGTCGACTTCTCCTTGCGCAAGTATTGATTAGCAAGCTAACAATAACGCAAGCAACAAGGAGTCGAATCATGACCCAGCGGATGCGCCAGTGGATTCTCGCCGTCGGTGTCGCCCTTGTCGGTGGCATGTTGCCGGCGACCTCGATGGCCGCCGAGGAGTTGAACAATCGCTCGGCTATCGGGGATCTCGAACAGATCAAGGCCGTCTACGACGTGCGCAAGTCGAACCCGAATGCGCTCGATCTCTATCTCAAGGCGATCCAGACCAACGTCGAGAACCTGAAGAAGGAAGGTGTGGAGGCCGGTCTCGTGATGGTCTTCATCTCGCACTCGGTCAAGTTCATCAACACCGAGCCGGCACTGGAGACCCAGGCGGACTACGGTACGGCGCTGGAGAGCATTGCCGAGAGCATCGAGACCCTGCAGGAGATGGGTGTGCGCATGGAGGCCTGCAACGGCGCGACCCGTGCCTTCGACGTGGACAACGACACCCTGCTGCCGGGTATCGAACCGGTGCGCAGCGGTTTCATCGCGCTGATGGGCTACCAGAACAACGGCTATGCACTGGTGCCGGTGTACGATTGAGTTGCCGGCCCGGGCGAATCGTCAACCCGCCCGCGAGGCGGGTTTTTTGGTGGGCGTATGAATCAAGGAGACGCGGATGACCGGCAGGGCACCGACAATCGGATTGGCATTGGGCAGCGGGGCGGCCCGCGGCTGGGCGCACATCGGAGTGATCCGTGCGCTGGAGGAGGCGGGTATCCGTCCCGACGTGGTTACCGGCTGCTCGATCGGCGCACTGGTCGGCGCTGGTTACGTCAGTGGCTCCTTTGACGAGCTCGAGGCCTGGGCGAGAAAGATCCGTACCTGGGAAGTCATGCGGCTGCTGGACGTCCGGCTCGGTGGCGGTCTGATCGAGGGGGACAATCTGATGCGTTCGCTGGCCAAGACCTTCGGCAAGGTCGACATGGGCGATCTCGATCTGCCCTTTGCCGCCGTGGCCACGGACCTGGAGGCCGGACGCGAGGTCTGGCTCAAGGAAGGCAGCCTGCTCGATGCGGTGCGCGCTTCCATCGCCGTGCCGGGGCTCATGGCGCCGGTGCGCCATGAGGATCGCTGGCTGGTCGACGGTGGGCTGACCGATCCGGTGCCGGTTTCCCTATGTCGGGCGCTGGGGGCGGATGTGGTCATCGCCGTGAACCTGAACAGTGACCTGGTCGGCCGCCACGTGCGCAATCTCGAGGGCGCCGCTCACCACGGCATCGACGGCGAGGGCGGACTGCCCGAGTGGGTCGAGGGCATGGACGAGCGCTGGCTGGACGGGCGGCTGAGCAAGTGGCTGGATAAGCGCAACGACGGCAAGCGTCCGCCGGGGATGCTCGACGTGATGGCCGGATCGATCAACATCATGCAGGACCGCATCACGAGAAGCCGCATGGCCGGCGACCCGCCCGAATTGCTCATCTCGCCCAAGCAGGCGCACATCGGCCTGCTGGAGTTCGAGCGGGCGGAGGAAAGCATCCAGATCGGCCATGAGGCGACCGTCCGGGCGCTGAAGAACAGCGACCTGCTGGCCGAGCCGGAATAAACACGACAGAGGGAAGAGGTCAGATTACAGAAGTCAAAACGCAGGCGGATCACCCGTGCGAGCGGGCCTCGCCCGCGAAAGCCGCCGGAGGCGGCTGTCCCGGCTTCGGTGTGACTCTTCGGTTTCTCACGCGGGGACACGCGCCTGACGGCGCGTTTCGTTTGCAGGGCAGACTCGTACACGGGGTAGTGGGATCGGGGTCTCCCTCTGCCCTCTGATATCTGGTTTCTGATCTCTTCAAGCTGTCAGCTTGAAGTTCTCCTACCAGACCAGATCGTCCGGCACGTCGAATTCCGCGTAGGCCGAATCCTGGATCTCCCCGCCGCTGGGTAGGGCGACCAAGTGGGCGGGGTCGCGCTGGGCGAGCTTCTCCGCCGTCTGCGCGGGGATGACGTAGTAACGCTTTTCCCAAGTGGCCAGGCGCATTTGCCGGCTGGCGAGCTGGCGGCGCAGGCGCAGGTTGACCGGGATGCTCAGCACCCGGCCGCTGTCGGCGAAGTGGAAGGGCTCCCCGTTCGACGGCAGTTTCTCGGCATGGTCGAGGATCAGTTGCCGGATCTCGGCCCGGCGGGCGCGGCGCTCTTCGGCCTCGCGCTGTCGGCGGCCCGCCTCACGGTTTTTCGCCTGTTCGCGTTCCCGCTTTTCCGCGGCTGCCTTCTTGGCTGCCTCGATCTCCGCCGGTGGCTTGGTGTTCGCCTGCTTGTCGTGGCGATTGACGCGTCCCCAGGCGGATTTCTTCTTCGGCTGCTTGCCGTTGCCCTTCTTCGCCAGGCCGGCCTTGAGTAACTGCTCCTGGAGGGATGCCTTGCTCATGGTGTCGATGTCGTGTCGCTTTGCTTTACGGAGCCCCGAGTCTACCAGTTGGCAGGCATCCGGGCCGATCATGATCCGCCCGGATCGACGGCCCCTGCCGGCCGGATTTCGTCCGGCCAGTGCAGGGGCAACATCCGTGCGGTCTTCTTGTACTGGTAGTGATGCGCGCGCTCGAGGATGTCCGACAGGGTGCGGACCGCCCGTTCGATGTAGGGGCCCTTGTTGAGCATGACGCATTCGGCGCGTTCGGCCATGGCCGCGTCGGTCAGTTCCGGGCGAGAGATCGCGCCCTTTTTCGCCAGCGTCTCCAGGACCTGGGTGGCCCAGATCACCGGCACCTGCGCGGCCTCCGCCAGACAGAGCAGGGTTTCCTGCGCCTCGATCAGGCATTCCGGGCCCAGTTCGACGGCGAGATCGCCGCGGGCGATCATCACGCCCAGCGGTCGCGTGCCCATGGCGGCCAACAGGATGTCGGGCAGGGCGGTTACCGCGCGGCGCGTTTCGATCTTGGCCACGATGGGCAGGGGCGGTGCACCGCGGGCGTCGAGTGCCTGCATCAGCACGCGCATGTCGTCCCCGGACTCGACGAAGGAAAAGCCCACCATGTCGGCGTGCCGGGCGACGAAATCCAGATCCTCGAGGTCCTTCGCGCTCAGGGCGGGCAGGTCCAGCGGGGTTTCGGGGAAGTTGAGTCCCTTGTCGGGCTTGACGTTCCTTCCTTGCGGCCCGGCGTGCTCGACGCGCAGCAGCGCTCCCTCCCGGTCGATCGACTCGACCCGGGCCCCGATCTTGCCGTCGTCGATCCACACCGGGTCTCCTTCGGCGAGATAGGCGAAGACCTCGGGTTCTTCGCAGGCCACCCGTGCCGGTTCCACCACGTCGCCCCTGTTGTCGATCCGGGCGGGCCGGCCGGGTTCCCCGTTCCCGGTCAAGCGTAGCAGGTCGCCCTCGAACACCCGCAGCTTGGCCGGCCGATGATCGAAGCCCCGGGCGGTGAAGGTCTCGCCGCTTTCCGGATCCCGGAAGAGGGTGGTCTGGTCGACGTGGGCCGGGGCGTCCAGGGACGCCCGGAAGAATCGGGCCGTGCCCGTGGCGGAAACGGCAAGACGGCGTTGCCGACCGAACCGGTCGACGAAGTGCAGGGTCTGGCCGTCGTGCAGTGCCTGGATTCGCTCCGGGGACAATGCCAGATGCCAGACGCGCCTTCTCCCCTTGCTGACTGCTTCCGAGACCGCGAAGCCGTCGCTGATCTCGATCACCGGCGCGCGACCGTCCTCCCACTCCATCTCGAGGACCGTTTCCCGTGGTGCGATAGGCCCGGTGCGCACCTTATGGCCCGCTAGGTCCATCAGCACCCGGCAGTGCCGTCCCGTGCGCCGGCGGGCCGCTGCCAGGTGATCGAGCATGCGGGTCCATTCCTGCGGGCTGTCGTGAGCGCAGTTGATCCGCGCACAGTCCATGCCCGCCATGAGCAGCCCCTGTAGCAGTTCGGCATCGTCGGCCGCCTCGCTCGGCAGTGTCACCATGATGCGAATGGCGCCCCGGCCGTCCGGGCCGAACAGCTCTCTCGTGTGGTGAGCAAGCCGATCGGTGCCGGCATGAAAATCCTCGCTTCGGGGCGGCTCCCGGTCCGGTGTCCTGCCGCAGGTGCGCTCGAGCAGGTCGAGGATGGCATCCAGTGTCGCCATCACGCGCGATTCGCTGCGTCCTAGCGAGGAGAGCCCGTGCTCGGCCAGTGCCGACTGGAGCGTGCGGATGTCCTCGGAGCGCAGCGCGAGATAGCAGGCGAGGTTCCAGGCCGCGGGATCGGTGCGCGGATGATCGATGCCTCGGGCGGCAAGCCAATCGGTGGCACCGCGCTCGACGCGTTCACGCAGGGCGGTGACCTCGTCGAAGAGCCGTTTCATGGAACGGGCATTGGGTGAGTCACTGTGGGTCATGGGCAACCTCCTGGAGCGATCGCCCATGAATACCAGCCGCACATGACGGCACTGTGGCGGCCGTACTCCGGGAGAAAAACCGACGGACATCGTGCAAAGGTGATATAGTCCGCGCCTCGGTCTGACCAGTCCTGCCGATTTCATTACTGATGTCGTGTCCACGACATGCATCGACCCCGCGTTTTCCTTGCCGACTGGCGTGCGTCCCCTCCCGGGGCCGTGTGACGGGAAACGCCACGCCATTCGAGGCGCCATTTTCGTCATGGCCTCCATGCGCTGAGCGTTCTCGTCCCCCAAGGAAAATCATTTCTATGTTGTTTTCAGAACTGGGCCTTCGCCCGGAACTCCAGCGCGCCATCGAAGAGCGCGGCTACACCGAACCTACCCCCATCCAGGCCCAGGCCATCCCGGCCGTACTCTCCGGCGGTGACCTGCTCGCCGCGGCGCAGACCGGTACCGGCAAGACCGCCGGCTTCACCCTGCCGCTGCTCGAGCGCCTGATGGCGACGCACCCGGAAGGTGGGCACAAGGGTGGCAAGCGGCCGATCCGTGCGCTGATCCTCACCCCGACACGTGAACTGGCCGCCCAGGTCGAGCAAAGCGTACTCGACTACGGCCACCACCTGCCGCTCAAATCGATGGTCATGTTCGGTGGCGTGGGCATCAACCCGCAGATCGACAAGCTAAAGCGCGGCGTCGACATCCTTGTCGCCACGCCGGGCCGTCTGCTCGATCACCAGAACCAGCGCACCGTCGACCTCTCGCAGGTCGAGATCCTGGTGCTGGACGAAGCCGACCGCATGCTCGACATGGGTTTCATCCATGACATCAAGAAGATACTCAAGATCGTGCCTGAAGAACGCCAGAACCTGCTGTTCTCCGCCACGTTCTCGAACGAGATCCGCACCCTGGCCGGCAAGCTCCTCGACAGCCCGGCCGAGATCTCCGTCACACCGCGCAACACCACCGTCGAGGCCGTCAGCCAGTCGGTCTACGAGGTCGATCGCGACAAGAAGCGCGAGTTGCTCGCCGAACTGCTGATTGACCAGGACTGGCAGCAGGTGCTGGTCTTCACCCGGACCAAGCACGGGGCCAACCGCTTGGCCGAGTACCTGTCCAAGCGCGATATCCCGGCGATGGCCATCCATGGCAACAAGAGCCAGACGGCCCGCACCCGTGCGCTGGAATCGTTCAAGAACGGCAGCATCCGCGTGCTGGCGGCCACCGACATCGCCGCGCGCGGTATCGACATCGCCCAGCTGCCCTACGTGGTCAACTTCGAGCTGCCCAACGTGGCCGAGGACTACGTTCACCGCATCGGTCGCACCGGCCGCGCGGGCGAGTCCGGCGAGGCGGTCTCGCTGGTCTGCGTCGACGAGCACAAGCTGCTGGCCGACATCGAGCGCCTGACCAAGCAGAAGCTCACCCGTCACGTCATGCCCGGTTTCGAGCCGGACCCCAACGCCAAGCCCGAGCCGATCCCGAATGGCCGCAACAACGCTGGCGGCCGTCGCGGCGGGGGTGGCCGCCCGGGCGGTGGTCCGCGTGGCGGTCGCGGCGGGCCCGGCGGTGGCCAGGGACGCGGCCGCAGTGGCGGCGGTCGTGGCCCGGGCGGTCGGCCCGGTGGCCGTGGTGGTCGCGGCGGTGGTGGCCGTAGCGGCAACCGCTAACCTGAACGCATTGCTCGACGGCTGCGGCCCATAACATGCAATCCACGCGCCCGGCTCCTCAGCCGGGCGTTCTTCATTCCTGCTCCGCACAGGCCAAGCCTCAACTCCATCCCAGGAATGTGGTGGTTGATTGTTAACGGTGTGTGTCCTGTCGGCATGCGAGTGACCGGTCTAGTCAGGGCCAGGCCAGGTAATGGCAAATGCCCTGACAGGTCTGGAAACCTCGGAAAACCTGTTGCTCCACCCGATTGCCGCAATGCGCGCGGACTCGGGGCATCCATGTCCCACGTGAGCACAAGCTTCCTTCGATTCGCCTTGAGCGAATCGAGGCGCACGAAGTGCGCTCGGAGAGTGCGGGCCATGGATGGCCTGCATCCGCCGTTTCCGTTGATACGTCTCGTCGCTCGCTGGATGCATCGCTACCGCAGGCCAGCGGCTCCTTGCACTCGGGCGGCTCGGGACGGCGTTTCGAGGTGCCCGTCCTTCATTACGGAGATTCAACGGGCAGTTTCGACGTCAGAATCTACACTTCAGGAGGATGGGTGTGGGCCATGGTGCCTGGGCTTTGCGCGTACGAGTGTCGCCTGGTAGCAGCTGGTCCAGTCTCCATCCGGCCCGTTTCTGACAGATGACCGATTGGGGCGGGCGTGGTCAGGATGGCAAGTGAGACACCACGAGGTGGAGGGTAGTGCTATGCGTATCGCAAAAGAAGACATCCCCGTTCAAATCGCGGCGCCCGGCGCAACTGCCCGACGGCAGGTTGGCTTTGGCGATGTAACCGGATACGGGAAGATGGGCGCCGAATTCTTTTCCTTTGCCGCGGGTACCGATATCACGGAGTTGTTGCATGGACTTGAGGACGACAGTTGCCAGAGTCCACATTGGGGATATGTGGTAAAGGGCGCCATAACCGCTATGTATACAGATGGCAGTGAAGAAACATCGAGAACGGGAGACCTTTTCTACTGGCCGCCGGGGCATAGTGTCAGGGCTGAAGAAGACACTGACATCGTGATGTTCAGCCCGGAGAAAGAGCACGGGGAAGTCATCGATCATATCCGGAGCAAGGTCAACGGTTGATCCGTTGGTTGCCGATTCTGGGTCGGGAGTCGGTGCCGACAGTCAGGCTACGCGGTTCGTCGCCACGAGGTCGCTTATGAATAAGTCATTTGATCGGGAGTCCGCGCTGGCGTCGCGGATCTCCATGGGAACGCGGTGCATGGCCATGTGTGCCGTGCTGATGTTCGGGCATTTCCCCGCTATTGCGTCTGCCGAGACAGCTTGCTTGGGCATTCACGTGAATATCCTGGATATTCGCAACAGCACCGGCAAGGTGGCGTGCGCGCTCTTCGAATCGCGTGAGGGTTTTCCGACCGAGTTCGTGAAGTCCGCGACCCATATCGCGATGCTGGAAATTCGGGATACGGTGGCCCGGTGCCACTTTCTGGATGTCCCGCCGGGCACGTACGCTCTGGCCGTCATTCATGATGAAAATCTGGACGGCAAGCTCGCCACCAACTGGCTGGGGGTTCCCACGGAAGGCTACGGGTTTTCAAACGATGCAAGGGCGAGGATGAGCGCCCCTTCGTTCGACGACGCCAGCTTCGTCTATGAAGGGCAAGACCTGGATCTGACCATCAGCCTGAAATACTGAGCGATCTCGGGGTAAACGCCGAGCGCCCTCTCAGCCCGGGGCGGGGTTCGCGCCAGTCGGCTTCGGGCTGGCGTTTGGCTTTCCCGTTGGCGTCGGAATGGCAGAACCGATGGTCGGTTGGCTACAACCGATCATCGAGGCGGGTTCGAGCAGACCCGTCTAGTCGCGGTCGGTGGCCGTACCGCTTTCGACCGGAAAGTAGCGTTGCCGGATGGTATCCAGGGTTCCGTCGTCTTTCAGCGCCGAGAGAGCCTCTTGCCATTGCCGGACCGTCGTCTCAGCCGTGTCCCTGGAGATGGCGATGTAGTAATCGGTCGTCATCACCGTGAGCAGGGGCTGCAGGTCCGCCATGGTGTAGCCGGCCTGTTCCACGATGGCCGGTGCGGTGCTGTCGGTGAGGATGGTGAGTGCGGCATCGCCTTCCATCACCATCCGCACGGCGTCCACCGGCGCCGGGTTGCTCGTCAGGTTGGTGAATCCCGCTTCCTCCAGGTACTGCTCGGTAAACCAGTTGCTGGTCGTGGCAATGGTTTCCACCTGGCGTGCGTCCGCCAGGCTTCCTAGGGTCAGGTCGGTTCCTGCCTTGCCGTAGAGGATGGCGTTGTTGCTCCCCACCGGGCCCACCCAGTGAAACAGCTCCTCCCGCTCCGGGGTTCGCTCGGCGCTGAAAAGCACGACGTCGGGATGGATACGGGCCATTTCGTAGGCGTTCTCCCAGGTGGTCAGCCGGATCGGCGCGGTGATCTCCAGGCGGTCGGTGATCTCGCGGACCACGTCGGTGACGAAGCCGGTCACTTCGTCACCTTCCCGGTAGGTGAGTGGGGGATAGTCCTCGGTCACCAACTGGACGGTGCCGGGAGGCTGGCTGTTCGGCAGCCATTGCCGGTAGATGGCCTGGAAGCGGCCGTCGTCCTTCATGGCGTCGAGGGCCTCCTGCCAACGGGCGACCCGTGCCGTGGCCACGTCGGGAGAGAAGGCGAGGTAGGTCAGGTCGGTGGAGAGGGTGAAGACCGGCCTAGTCGCGTCGCTGTCGGCCTCGGCCCTTTCCAGCAGGCGGGGGAGGGTCGTATTGCCGCTGACGAGCAGGGTGGCGCTGCCGTCCAGAAGGCTTTTTACCGCCGCCAGTTCACTGTCGTGACGGATCAGGTTGGTGAACCCCTCTCCCTCGAGCAGTTCCTCGCTGTAGTAATCCTCCACCGTGGCAATGCCGTCCACCTCGCGCGCATCGGCCAGGTTGTTCACCGTTACCGGCGAGTCCGCCAGGGCGTACAGATTGGTGTCCAGCATCCCGATGGGCCCCACCCACTGCAATCGGTTCTTTCTCCGTCCGGTCATCACGGTGCTGTAGAGCGCCGTGTCGGGACCGTTCATCGCCGTACTCAATGCCTCTTCCCAGGAACCCAGTTCGAACTTCGGTGACTCGCCCACCGCTTTTGCCAGTTCGCGGACGATGGCAGTCGCCTGGCCGGTGATCGCGCCGTCCTCCCGGTAACTCAGCGGTGGATATTCCTCGGTGAGGATGGTCAGTTGATCGGTGGCAGGCGACGATGCCTGATTATCGGCGGGGGGCGAGGATGTCTCCTCCCGGCCGCAGCCTGCCAGCACGAGGACAGCGAGTATCGGTAAAAATGCACGGAAGATGGGGTTCATGCTCGATGTCCTCACGCATGGCGTTTCTCGGTCGTCGCCCTCAACAACTAGATGGCGGTGGCGCACTTTACAAGCGAAAGCGGTTCTTCGAGCCGGGCGGTGCTGTTGGTTTGCGGGCGAATTTTCGGGTCCCTAAACCCTACGGTTCACGGCGGTTTTGCGAGGTGTCCGACAATGCGATGGCGGAGAATGGTTTCGGCCGAATCGGGTCCGGAATGTACCCCCGGCAATGCCGCCCATTTCCGTTCATCCCAGCAAATCCATCCATGGTCTATCTTCGGGTCGTGGCCTTGTTGAATGGCGAGGTTGACGCGGATCGCCGGATTTGCGATTCGCGAGATCATCGAAGGAGGGGCGGAAAAATGCTCGAGACCATTGCGGTTATTCTTATTGTCCTGTGGCTTCTGGGTTTCCTTACCTCGTACACCATGGGGGGATTCATTCATATCCTCCTGGTCATCGCGGTGGTGGTGATCCTGCTTCGGGTCATTCGAGGGCGAGGCTCGTAGCGATCGGGCCTGTTTCCATGCACTGGGCGCCAGGGAGAGCGGTCCGGTTTTCGCGGGCCCGGTTTTTTTCGGGTCGAGGGCGGCTGCCCTGTCCGTTGGGTAACGAGCCTGCCTGACCAAGGAGAAGACACAATGAACGGTGTCAAAATAGCGGCAATCGTGCTGATCGTGGCTGGCGTCGCGGGGCTGGCGTATGGAGGATTCACCTACACCAAGGAAACGCACACGGCGGAAATGGGGCCGATGGAACTGTCGATAACGGAGACCTCCACGATCAACGTTCCGATCTGGGCTGGTGTGGGGGCGATCGTGATTGGTGGTGTGCTCCTGCTCGTCGGGAGCAGGAAGGGGCAGTCGTAGATTTCCCCTCACCTGACAACAGAAGGCTTGTCGCGATGGCCCCGGAGGGAGGCGCCGCCGTCATGTGCATGAGCGGGCCGGTTGTCTCCCATGACGCTCGAGAGAAAAGAAGAATGCCCGGCGTGTTTCGCCGGGCATTTTGTGCCGTGATGGTGGGCCCCCGCGGGGCGACGACTACGCGCCGGTGAGAATGCCGAAGCGCTCGCTCTTGTCGTCGAGTCCGAGCAATTGCCCGGCGACGAGGTCGAAGTACCAGCCGTGCACCTTCAGCTCGCCCTTCTCGACGCGCTCGCGCACCCAGGGGAAGGTCATCAGGTTGTCCCGGGACATGCGCACCGATTCCAGTTCGCAGCAGCGGCGCAAGCCGTCCTGGTCGCGGTGGTCGCAGCTGGTCTGCGCGCGATCGAGGGCGGGCTGGGCTAGGCCCACCCAGCGGCCGATGAAGCTCTCCGGGTCCTGCGGGCCGCCGCGGACCAGTGCGTTGATGCCGCCGCACAGCGCGTGCCCCATGACGATTACATGATCGACCTCCAGCCCGGTCACCGCGAATTCCAGCGCGGCACTGGTGCCGTGGTAGGCCTCATCCGGCTGGTAGGGTGGGACCAGCGCGGCGACGTTGCGGATGACGAACAGGTCGCCCGGGTCGCAGTCGAGCGTCAGTGACGGGTCGACCCGGGAATCGGAGCAGGCGACCAGGGCGATCCGGGGTGACTGGCCTTCCTCGACCAGGCGCTTGAATGCGCCTCCCCGGTAGCGGCGCCGGGTGAAGGCGGCGAAGCCGTCGATGAGTTGCTGAATCGGATCCATGGCGGTCTCTGTGTCGAAAGTGCCGATAGTCTAACTGGTCAGGCTGGCGAACAGGTTCGGCAGTCGCTCCGGCAGGCGGTCGACGTGATCCACCACCGTGTAGCCGTTCGGACCGAATATCCGCGAGACGTACTCGTCGGCGTGCGGGTCGAGCGTCAGGCAGTAGCTCATGATGCCCTCGCGGTGCAGCTCCTCGACCGCCTTCTTGGCGTCCTGGCGCAGGTGCTGCGGATCCTGGACGTCGATGTCCGAGGGCTCGCCGTCCGAGACCACCAGCAGCAGCTTCTTCGCCTGCGGCTGGGCCTTGAGGAAGCGCGCGGCGTGGCGGAAGGCACCGCCCATGCGCGTCGAGTAGGCCCCGCTCATCCCGGCCAGCCGGGCACGTGCATCGTCGTCCAGCGGCTTGCCGAAGTCCTTGAAGCGGAAGTACTGCACGTCGTGGCGAGTGTCGGAGTTGAACCCGTGAATCGCGTACGGGTCGCCGATCGCGTCCACCGCGTAGGAGAGCAGGGTGCAGGCCTCTCGGGTCAGGTCGATGACCGGCTTCTCCGAGCCGCCCAGCGTCTCGTTGGTGGACTCGGACAGGTCGAGTAGCACGACCACCGCCAGGTCGCGCTCCTTGCGCTCGTAACGGATGTTCACCCGCAGGTCCGGGGTCTCGCCGTTCCTGAGATCGATCATCGCCCGGATCGCGGCGTTGATGTCGATCTCGTCGCCGTCCTCCTGGTGGCGCTTTCGGATGATCCCCTGCGGGATCAGCGCGTCGATGATCTGGCGCAGGCGGCTGGCGATGGGCTTGTTCTCGGTCAGTATCTTGTCCAGCACCTCCGGGTCGCCCTTGGGGGGACGCTTTTCCAGCACCGTGACCCAGTCCGGGCGGTAGAGTTGAACCTGGTAGTCCCACTCCTGGTAGTGGAAGGGCTCGGAGACCGGCTCCTTGCCTTCCATCTCGTTGAACGAGACGCCCTCGTCCTCGTAGGGGAACAGCTCGGTCTCCAGCCGCCAGATTTCCTGGGCATCGTCGCCGGCCAGCTCGGTGTCGATTTCGTTGACCATCTCCATGAGGTTGACGGTCTTGCGCACCTGCTTGCTGCCCTCGATGTACTCGACGTCGTCGTCCCAGACGTTGTCGGCGAACGCCCAGACGATGCGATTGTCGTCGCGGTAGGGGATGTTCAGGTTGCGTTCGAGCAGGCCCAGACCCGGCATCCCGAGGCGGTCGTTGAGCTGGTGATACAGGCTCATGCCGACGTTCCAGGCGACCTTGTTGGTCTCCGGGTCCTTGTCCATCTCCCGCTGGAACTCCTCGAGGATGTTGGCGACGATCGGGTCGCTGCCCTCGCTCGCCTGGCCGTGGAGCAGGGCGGAGGCGACATCCTCGAGCACGCCGATGGCTTCGTGGCGACCTTCGGGGGCCGGCATGCCGTGCAGCGGCGACCAGAGCTTCTTGAGCCCCGGAAACTCGCGGATGGCCAGCGCCTCGATGCGCGCGTCCTCGACCAGCGCGATGACGAACATCTGCACGGGGCTGAGCATCTCCGCGGAGATGGCCTCGCGGGTGTAGAAGATGTGGGCGGCCGCGTGCGCGCAGGCGGCCCGGTACATTTCCAGGCCCGAGACCTTCTCACCGGAGGCCGTCTCGACGTCATCGTAGGCGTCGGGGACGTGGATGACGCCGTGCTCGACGTAGGGACGCAGGCCTTCCTTGGTCTCGTAGTCGCCCGATGTCGGGCGCAGCATGAAGTCGCGTCCCCAGAGTGCGCGCAGGTAGAAGTTGATCTTGCGCTGGGTGTCGACGAACAGCGTGCCGCGGCGCTCCTGTTGCAGCACCTTGTGAGAGTCGGGCGACTCGAGGCTGAAATACTCGACCTGCTTCTTGAAGTCGCGGCCGTAGGCCTGCGCACCCCACAGCGCCCAGCGGCGCAGGCCGCCGAGGGTCAGCTTGGTCAGCAGGTCGTCCAGGTGCTGGAGCATCGGCTTGAGCCCGCGGGGCACCTTGGCCGATAGCTGGTGGATCAGGTTGAGGTACTTGATCACCAGTTCCGGGTCACCCAGGCGGCGGGCCGCGGTCGGCATGCTGTCGAGCACGAGGCGCACCACCTCGCCGCTGACCATCGAGGAGAGCTTCATGCAGCCCTCGATGACGTCCGGAATGATGGAATCACCGACTTCCTTGCAGGCCGACGGCATGGCTTCCAGCCAGGTGACCACCAGGTCGGAGCCCTTGCCCAGCTCGCACAGGGCCCGCATGCCTTCGAGGTAGTTGTGCTGCCCCTGCGGGCTCATGACCCGGCTGGCCTCGAGAAAGCTCGCCTCGAGAACCGGCTCGGCGTCGGGCGCCTTGTCGACGATGCACTCTTTGTACTCGTTCAGATCAATCTTCATCGCGTGCCTGACCCTTGAGAAACCGTGGGCGTGACGCGGGCATGTTCATGCATGCCCGGCCCCGTTGTCGCTCCGGCCTGCCGGGAGCCGTTCGCCCCCGGCGGGGACCGGTTCGCGGTTCCTGTTTACGACTCGCCCGCCCCGACAGGGCACGGGCACCTGGCGACGCATCGCCACGGTCGTCCCGGTTCCTTAGAAGAACGTGTTGACGGCCGCGTCGAGGGTGTCGCGCATGTCCGGATCGTCGGTGATCGGACGGACCAGGGTCATTGAGCAGGCCGCGTTCGGGTCGATGCCCTTGGCGATCAGTTGGCCCGCGTAGACCAGCAGGCGGGTGGAGATGCCCTCGTCCAGGCCGTGGCCCTTGAGGTTGCGGGCGCGCTGGGCGATCTGGACCAGCTTGTCGGCGGTCTCCTTGTCCACCCCGGTCTCGTGGGCGACGATCTGGGCTTCGACCTCGGCGTCCGGATAATCGAAGTCCAGCGCCCCGAAACGCTGCTTGGTCGACTGCTTCAGATCCTTCATCAGGTTCTGGTAGCCCGGGTTGTAGGAGATGACGATCTGGAAGTCCGGGTGCGCCTCGACCAGCTCGCCCTTCTTCTCCAGCGGCAGGACGCGACGGTGGTCGGTCAGCGGGTGGATGACGACCGTGGTGTCCTGGCGGGCCTCGACCACCTCGTCGAGGTAGCAGATCGCGCCGATGCGCGCGGCGATGGTCAGCGGACCGTCCTGCCAGCGGGTGCCGTTGGCATCGAGCAGGTAGCGACCGACCAGGTCGGAGGCGGTCATGTCCTCGTTGCAGGCCACGGTGATCAGCGGCTTGCCCAGCTTGTAGGCCATGTGTTCGACGAAGCGGGACTTGCCGCAGCCGGTCGGGCCCTTGAGCATGATGGGCATGCGGGCATCGTAGGCGGCCTCGTAGAGGTCCACCTCGTTGCTGACCGGCATGTAGTACGGCTCATCGGTGATCCGGTACTGGTCGACGTTGTGCTCGCTCATGGTCATCCCTCTTGTCGGGTCGATTGGCGGAAACTGAGATCAAGACGGAAACAGGACGGCGGGTCACCGCGAATCGCCGTGCTTTCGTATTGACCCCGATTAAACGGTGGTCAGAAAAATGCCCCTGCCCGACGAGTCGGCCAGGGGCATCTTGCTGGGATTACCCCGGGGCCTGTTTAAACAGTCTTGCCGCGGTAGATCACCATTTCAGTGCCCTTGGACTGGGTGAAGTTGTCGTAGCCGATCAGGCGCACGTGGTTCTTCGGGTGCGCCTTGTGGCACGCCTCGACCTCGGCCAGGATCGCGTCGACGTCGGTCTCGCCGAACAGCGGCAGCTTCCACATGTACCAGTAGTGGTCGAAGGCATGCTCCGGCTCGACGTGCTCGACCGCCGGGTTCCAGCCCTTGTCGACGATGTACTGGACCTGGGCGCGGACCTGCTCGTCGGTCATCTCCGGGAGATAGGAGAAGGTCTCGAACTTGCGGCTTGCCGGATCGGCCAGGCTCGACTTGTAGTCCTGCATTTCACTCATTTTCGATTACCTCAACGAAAATTCGTTGTTGATGTTTCAGGCGGCCGGGGGTGGAGCGTTCCCGCCCCCGGCTGTTTCGACCTGGCGTCGATTACTTGTGCTGAGCGTCAATCTTGTCGACGGTGTCGAACTCGAACTTGATCTCTTTCCAGGTTTCCATCGCGGTCTTGAGCTCGGGGCTGTGCTTGGCAGCCGCGGTGAGGATTTCCTTGCCTTCCTTCTCGAGCTCACGGCCTTCGTTGCGGGCCTGGACACAGGCTTCGACCGCCACACGGTTGGCTGCAGCGCCGGCTGCGTTGCCCCACGGGTGACCCAGGGTGCCGCCACCGAACTGCAGGACGGAGTCGTCGCCGAAGATGGAAACCAGTGCCGGCATGTGCCAGACGTGGATGCCACCGGAAGCGACCGGAATGACGCCCGGCATGGAGCCGAAGTCCTGGTCGAAGAAGATGCCGCGGCTGCGGTCTTCCTTGATGAAGGAGTCGCGCATCAGGTCGATCCAGCCCAGGGTCGCCTCGCGGTCGCCTTCCAGCTTGCCCACGACGGTGCCCGAGTGCAGGTGGTCACCACCGGACAGACGCAGGATCTTGGTCAGTACGCGGAAGTGGATGCCGTGCTTCGGATGACGGTCGAGTACGGCGTGCATCGCGCGGTGGATGTGCAGCAGTACGCCGTTTTCGCGGCACCAGTTGGCCAGGCCGGTGTTGGCGGTGAAGCCACCGGTGATGTAGTCGTGCATGATGATCGGTGCGCCAATCTCCTTGGCGTACTCGGCACGCTTGTACATCTCTTCCGGAGTCGGCGCGGTGACGTTCAGGTAGTGACCCTTGCGCTCACCGGTCTCGGCCTCGGCCTTGTGGATGGCTTCCATGACGAAGTCGAAACGCTGCTTCCAGCGCATGAACGGCTGGGAGTTGACGTTCTCGTCGTCCTTGGTGAAGTCCAAGCCACCACGGAGGCCTTCGTAGCAGGCGCGGCCGTAGTTCTTGGCCGACAGGCCCAGCTTCGGCTTGATGGTGCAGCCGAGCATCGGACGGCCGTACTTGTTCATCATGTCGCGCTCGACCTGGATGCCGTGCGGGGGACCGCCACAGGTCTTGACGTAGGCGATCGGCACGCGAACGTCTTCCAGGCGCAGGTGACGCAGGGCCTTGAAGCCGAATACGTTGCCTACCAGGGAGGTGAACACGTTGACAACGGAGCCTTCCTCGAACAGGTCGATCGGGTAGGCGATGAACGCGTAGAACGACTCGTCGTCGCCCGGCACGTCTTCGATCGCGTAGGCACGACCCTTGTAGTAGTCCAGGTCGGTCAGCAGGTCGGTCCAGACCGTGGTCCAGGTACCGGTGGAAGATTCGGCTGCAACGGCAGCAGCCACTTCTTCACGCGGTACGCCCGGCTGCGGGGTGACCTTGAAGCAGGCCAGGAAGTCGGTGTCCTTGATGACGTAGTCCGGTTCCCAGTAGGTTTCGCGGTAGTCTTTTACGCCCGCGCTGTAGCTCTTCGTCGCCATGTTGTCCTCCCAAAGGGGTATGAAATCGGGACAGTTTCCTGTCGGTTTGCCCGGCTGGCCCGGGTCGTCTCGACAAGTGCGAGTATAGGCAGGCAAGACGGCAATACAATTCATAGATTATGATGCAACCCATAAGCTTAACCTTATGGGTAGTACGAGATGATTCACTTTACCTTACGTCAGCTGCGCATCTTCGCCGCCGCGGCGCGCCATCAGTCGTTCACGCGCGCCTCCGAGGAGTTGCACCTTTCCCAGCCGGCGGTATCCATGCAGATTCGGCAGCTGGAGGACAACGTCGAGCTGCCCCTGTTCGAGCAGACCGGGCGGCAACTCTTTCTGACCGACGCCGGCCGGGTGCTGTACGGCTACGTCCAGCGTCTCGAGGAGACCATCGAGGAGGCCGGGGAGGTACTCGAAGGAATGAAGGGGGTGCATCGAGGGCATCTGCGCGTCAGTGTCGCCTCGACGGCCAACTACTTCGTCGCCCGGCTGCTGGCCGGGTTTTCCAAGCGCTTCCCGGAGGTCTCGATCAGTCTGGACGTCACCAACCGCGAGCGGTTGTTGCGCCAACTGGCCGACAACGAGACCGACATCGTCATCATGGGTGAGCCGCCCACCGACGTGGAGCTGGTCGCCGAGGCCTTCATGGAAAACCCGCTGGTGGCGATCGCCGCACCGGATCACCCGCTGGCGGACCGCAAGGGCATCCAGCTGGCCGAGCTCGCCGAGCACCGCTTCGTTCAGCGCGAGTCGGCCTCCGGCACCCGCGCGGCGGTCAAGCGCTTCTTCGAGGGACACGGGCTGACGGTGCGGCCGGGCCTGGAGATGCGTTCTAACGAGGCGATCAAGCAGGCGATCGAGGCGGGCCTGGGCGTGGGGATGGTGTCTCTCCATACCCTGGAGCTGGAGCTGGAGACTGGCCGGATCGTGGTGCTGGATGTCGAGGGGCTGCCCATCATCCGCCACTGGTACATGGTTCAGCGGCAGGGCAAGCGGATGACGCCCGTGATGCAGAGCTTCCACGATCATGTCCTCGAACACGCCGAGGAGCAGGTGCGTCTGCCGGACCGGCACGGCGGGGCGACGTGATTGCCGTCGCGGCGGATTGACGGCGGGGACAAGAAAACGTGGCGGCCGGGTCGCCCGGGCCCGGTCAGCGCTGGTGGCGTTCCTCTTCGCGTACCAGCGGGGCCCAGAACTCGCGGAGGGCGGCGACGGGCACCGGCGCGTTCGCCTGCAGATAGGGTTCGGCCACGCTGGCAAGCACCGGGTGGCGTTCGGTCATCTGCCGCATCCAGTGGATATCCCGGAAGGAGAGGTAGTCGTCGGTGAACTGCGCGGGCAGGGAGACCCACTTGGCCACCGTGGCCACCGGGGCCAGTGCCAGCCAGACCGCCATGGCGATCAGCGGCACGCCCACCCAGGGGTGGCCATACTCGGCGGTATTGGCCAGCAGTGACCACTGCATCATGAAGAACGCCCCGGCCAGCGCGATCACGCTGGCATACACCCAGCGATAATTCAGGGCAATTTCATAGACGTCTACCAGCCGGGCGATGAGCTCGGGCTGGTAGTCGAATTCGTCACGCAGATCGAGTGACTGCTGGGTCATCGCGAACTCCTGGAAACCGTTTGCGGCGGGATGTGACCGGCACATCCCTGCAAAAGTTCGGGAATCCTTTCTCCGAGCGTAGCCGACAGCCGATCCGGTGTCAGACCGGAACGCGGTCGAAGGTGAGAAACTGGTAGTTGTACGGATTGCGGTCGTCGGCTTCAAAGCGGGTGGCCTCGACCAGTTCCCACTCGTCCGGGACGTAGGCCGGGAAATGGGCGTCACCGGCGACCTCGAGCTCGACCAGCGTCAGGTACATCCGGTTGGCCCAGGGCAGGAACTGGTAGTAGATGTCCGCCCCGCCCATGACCATCACTTCCTGCGACTCGTCGAGGCATGCCTCGGCTTCGTGGAGTGCGTCGTTGATGGTGTGCACGATGGTCACGCCGTCGGCGCTGAAGGACTCGTCCCGGGTCAGCACGATGTTCGTGCGGCCCGGCAGCGGCCGGCCGATCGACTCGAATGTCTTGCGTCCCATGATCAGGGGCTTGCCCATGGTCACCTGCTTGAAATGCTTGAGGTCGGCGGGCAGGCGCCAGGGGAGCTGGTTGTTGCGACCGATGACCCGGTTGCGGGCCATCGCGGCGATGAGACTGACGCGCATTTGGATTCCTGCCGCAAGGGCGGTTGCGTTCGGGACTAACCCCTCAGTCTAGCGGATTCCCCGGGCCGAATCATGCTCGAGCCCGTTCGCTCAGACGGCCACCTTGGCCTTGATATGCGGATGCGGGTCGTAGTCGATCAGCTCGAAGTCCTCGAAGACGAAGTCCTCGATCGAGCGGCGATCCGGGTTGATGCGCATGGTCGGCAGATCGCGGGGCTCGCGTGCCAGTTGCTCGCGGGCCTGCTCGAGATGATTGTGGTAGAGGTGCGCGTCGCCCAGCGTGTGGACGAACTCGCCGGGCTCGAGGTCGCAGACCTGCGCGATCATCATCGTCAGCAACGCGTAGCTGGCGATGTTGAACGGCACGCCGAGGAAGATGTCGGCGCTGCGCTGGTAGAGCTGGCAGGAGAGCCTGCCATTCGCCACGTAGAACTGGAACAGCAGGTGGCAGGGCGGCAGGGCCATCTCAGGCACGTCCGCCGGGTTCCAGGCCGTGACGATCAGTCGACGCGAGTTCGGGTTGGTCCGGATCTGCTCGATCACGTCGCCCAGCTGGTCGATGGTGCCGCCGTGATGATCCGGCCAGGAACGCCACTGGGCGCCGTAGACCGGGCCCAGATCGCCGTTCTCGTCCGCCCACTCGTTCCAGATGCGCACGCCGTTTTCCTGCAGGTAGCGCACGTTGGTGTCGCCGCTGATGAACCACAACAGCTCGTGGATGATTGAGCGCAGGTGCAGCTTCTTGGTGGTCAGCGCGGGGAAGCCGCGTGACAGGTCGAAGCGCATCTGGTGGCCGAAGACGCTGCGGGTGCCGGTGCCGGTGCGGTCGCCACGATCGACGCCGTGGTCGAGCACGTGCTGCATCAGGTCGAGATAGGCCTTCATTCGGGTCTCGCGGTCGGTTGGGTGTCAGCAGGGCGGTCCATGATACCGCGGCGATAGGCCCAGATCAGCAGACCGATCCCCGCCAGGATCATGGGCGCGGACAGGACGTGCCCCATGGTCAGCCAGCCGCCGGCGACATAGCCGATGTGGGCATCGGGCTCGCGCACGAACTCCACCGCGAAGCGGAACGTGCCGTAGCCGGCGAGGAACAGCCCGGAAGCGGCCATGCGGGGGCGGGGCTTCATGGAGAAGATCCACAGCAGGGCGAACAGTACCAGTCCCTCGAGGAACGCCTCGTAGAGCATCGAGGGATGCCGTGGCTCGGGGCCGCCACCGGGGAACACCATGCCCCAGGGCAGAGTGGTCGGGCTTCCCCAGAGTTCGGCGTTGATGAAATTGCCGATCCGGCCAAAGAACAATCCCACGGGCACCAGCGGGGCGATGAAGTCGGTGATGGTGAAGAAGGCCAGCTTCCGACGATGCGCAAACAGTCCCATCGCCACCAGCACGCCGAGCAGGCCGCCGTGGAAGCTCATGCCGCCGTCCCAGATGGCGAACAGGGTCAATGGCGAGTCGATCAGCATCGCCGGTTGATAGAACAGCATGTAGCCGACCCGTCCGCCGACGATCACGCCCAGCGCCGCGTAGAACAGCAGGTCGTCGACCTGCACGGGACTGATCGGCCAGTCGTTCCGGCGGGCCCGCAGCCGGGCCAGTGCCCAGGCCCCGGCAAAGCCGAACAGGTACATCAGCCCGTACCAGTGGACGGCCAGCGGGCCGATCTGCAGGGCGATGGGGTCGATGGCGGGATAGTCCATGGAAGAGAAGCGGTGGCCTGATTGTGAAACTGGACGGAGTCTACCAGTATCCGGGCTGAACCAGCTTACCCAGACGAGGCCAACCGGATGACCAACCCGCGCATGCTCGAATCGACCAGCCCCTACCTGCGGGCCCACGCCGACAACCCGGTGGAGTGGTACGAGTGGGGCGAAGAGGCGTTGGCCCTCGCCGAGGCAGAAGACCGGCCGATTCTGCTGTCGATCGGCTACGCCGCCTGTCACTGGTGCCACGTGATGGCGCGGGAGAGCTTCTCGAACCCGGACATCGCCGCGGTGATGAATCGCCACTTCGTCAACATCAAGGTCGATCGCGAGGAGCGCCCGGACCTCGACAAGACCTTTCAGACCGCGCATGCGTTGCTGAACCAGCGCGGTGGCGGCTGGCCGCTGACCGCCTTTCTCAACCCGCACGACCGGACGCCGTTCTTCATCGGCACCTACTTCCCGGCCGAACCCCGCTTCGGCATGCCGGGCCTTGCCGACCTGCTCGAGCGGGTGGCCACGGCCTACCGGGAGAAGGGCGACCAGACCCGCCGTCAGGGCGCGGCCGTCCACGAGGCCCTGTCGGCCCGCCCGCCGGCGGGGGCGGGCGGGCCGCCGGTGTCGGCGGTGGACGCGGCGCGGGCACGGCTGGAGGCATCCCTCGACCGCGAGCACGGCGGGCTCGACGGAGCGCCCAAGTTCCCGCAGCTGCCGATCCTCGATTTCCTGGTCGACGAGGCGGCGTCACGCGGCAACGACGGCGGCGGACCGATTGACCACGCGGTCGCCGCGCTGCTCGACGGCGGGCTGTTCGACCACCTCGACGGCGGTATCTTCCGCTACTGCGTGGATGCTGACTGGACCATCCCACACTTCGAGAAGATGCTGGTCGACAACGCACAGTTGCCGGACACGCTGGCGCGTTTCTGCCGCCTTGCTCGCGATGAGGAGACCTTCGAGGCGCGACGGGCCGTGATCGAGCCCTTGATCGAACGCAGCGTGCAGGGCTTTTTCGCCCGCATGCGCCTGTCCGACGGTACGCTCGCGGCGAGTCTGGACGCCGACACCGAGGGCGAGGAGGGTGCCACTTACCTCTGGACGCCCGCGGAGGTCCGCGAGGTGCTCGGCGAGGTCGGCGTGGATCGGGAGACCGTCGAGGCGTTCATCTCGGAGTTCGGCCTGGATCGCCCGGCGAACTTCGAGGGGCGCTGGCACCTGGCGCGAGCGGTACGCTCTAGGCGGGTCGAGGACGTCGGCGTGCTCGACGACCGGATTCGTGCCGCCCTGCTGGCGACACGGGACCGTCGTGCGCAACCCAAACGCGACGGGAAGTCGCTGGTGGGCCTGAATGCACTGGTGGCGTCCGGGCTGATCCGTGCCGGCAGCCTGTTTGCCCGGAGCGACTGGGTGGCGCGGGGCGTGGACCTGCTCGACCGAATATCCCCGGCGGTGACGGAAATCGGCGACATGCCCACCGGCTTTCTCGACGGCCGGCCCTCGGTGCCGGCATTTCTTGACGATTACGCCCTGCTGCTCGAGGCACAGACCGAGGCCTTCTGGCAGGCGCCGGATGCGACGCGCCTGGCGGTCATCGAGGCAATCGTCGCCACCGTCACGCGACGCTTTGCCGATGCATCCGGCGGGTTCCGGCTGAGTCACGCCGGGCACGGCTCGCCCGTGGAAGGGCTGGTGGTCTACACCGATGATGCCCAGCCGGCCGGCAACGCGGTGCTGGCCGACAGCCTCGCGCGGCTGGGCTACCTGCTGGGACGGACCGACTGGCTGCAACGGGCCGAGGGGATCTTCCGGGCCGCGTCCGGCTCGATCGAGCGCGCCTCCCAGGCGCATCCCCGACTGCTTGCCGCCATTCGCCGTTTCCACCAGCCGGAGACCGTGGTGGTTGTTCGCAGCCGCGAGATTCCCGAGTGGGTCACGGCCATCGACCGGTTGCGTCGGCAGGGCGTGATCGTGATTCAGGCAGCAGACGAGACACTGTTCCCGGACAAGCCCCTGCCGGCGTCTGGCCCGGGGCGGGCCTATGTCTGCCGCGGGACGTCTTGCTTGCCGCCGATTGATGATCCGGAACGACTGGTTGCCCAGTTCGAGTGAATCGCCACGCGTAACGCCATTGCCATCGTTCCGTCACCGTCCTGCCAACTCGCTGCTTCACTCTTGCCGGAGATACCGCATACGAGAAGAGGAGTGGCATCGATGGCTGGAGAGACCAGGGCGCCAGGTCGGCTGGTGGTGACGTTCGCGACCACGCTGGCCGAACGGGAGGCCTGCTACCGGCTGCGTCATCGGGTGTTCGTCGAGGAGATGGGGGCCCGGGCCCGTGGCAGCCGCACGGGGCAGGAGTGTGACCGCTTCGACCCGCATTGCCATCACCTGCTGGTCCGGGAGCGGCGGACGGGCGACGTGGTGGCCTGCACGCGCATCCTGACCGACACGCAGGCCCGGCTGACCGGCGGGTTCTACTCCGAGCAGGAATTCGACCTCGCGGCGATCGAACGGTTGCCGGGCCGGGTGATGGAGATCGGGCGGACTTGCGTGGCGCCCGAATGGCGCAGCGGGGCGACCATCGCCATGCTCTGGTCGGGGCTGGCGTCATTCATGGAGACCAACCGCTTCGGCTTTCTGATCGGCTGCGCTTCCATTCCGATTGACGACGGCGGTCGTGCCGCCCGCACCATTGCCGCCGGGCTGCTCGGCCGCCACCTGGCACCGGCCGGTCGTCGCGTCACCCCACGGTATCCGCTGCCGGCCGGGGACGGTGTGCCGATCGGTGAGACCGTGCGGCTGCCGCCACTGCTCAAGGCGTACATGCGACTGGGAGCGAAGATCGGCGGGGAGCCGTGCCTGGACGAGGCCTTCGGCTGTGCCGATCTGTTCGTGCTTTTCGAGAGCCGCGATCTTCAGGGGCGCTACCAGCGCTATTTCCTCGACCGGCGCCGGCCGGAGATCCCGGCCAGCGGACGGCGGGTCGCTGCCTGACCGGGCATCATTCCTCGCCGGCAGCGCGGCAGTAGGGCGAGAGCTCGTCGGCCAGCGATTCCAGGCCCAGCCGGATCTCGCGCAGGTCGAGTTCTCGGCCGGCCGGGGGCGACGTCGGTGACGGTGTGCCTTCCGATCGCTCGTCGGACGAGGTGGCTTCGCCCGATTCACCCTGCGGGTCGAGGGCCAGCAGATTGCCGCCGCTCTGGCTGATCCGCTCGCGCATCTCCCGGATCGCCTCGAGTGCGCTGGCCGACTCGCGCGAGGTGGCGCGGGGCAGGGCGGCGAGCTGCTGGCGGGCGCCGGCAATCGTGAAACCCTGCTCGTAGAGCAGGGTCCGGATCAGGCGGATGAGCTCGATATCGTGGCGCTGATAATAGCGACGGTTGCCGCGGCGCTTGATCGGCTTGAGCGGTTCGAATTCCTGTTCCCAGTAGCGCAGCACGTGCGATTTGACGTCGCACAACTGGCCGACCTCCCCGATGGTAAAATACCGCTTGTTCGGGATGGGCGGGAAGCTGAATTCAGTCTTTTTCTGGCCCGTCATAGGCTTCCACCAGCGACTTCAGTTTCTGGCCGGCGCGGAAGGTCACCACCCGTCGGGCGGTGACCGGGATCATTTCCCCGGTGCGCGGGTTGCGCCCGGGGCGTTCGCTCTTGTCCCGCAACTGGAAGTTGCCGAAGCCGGAGAGCTTGATGTCCTCCCCGGACTCCAGCACCTGTCGCATCTCCTCGAAGAAAAGATCGACGAACTCCTTGGCCTCGCGCTTGTTCAGGCCAATCTCGTTGTGCAGCGTTTCTACCAGATCCGCTTTCGTAAGAGCCATGTAAATCGGTTCCCGGTGTCAAGTCAACCGCGCAGCTCGACGTCGCGCTGGCGGAGGTGGTCAAGTATGTCGTTGATCGTCTGCGTGATTTCGTCGTCCGTGAGGGTGCGTTCCTCGTTCTGGAAGACGAGCTTCACGGCCAGGGACTGGCGGCCTTCGGGTACGCCCTCGCCCACGTAGCGGTCGAACGGCTCAATGCTCCGCAGGAACGCCCCCCCGGCCGAGCGGATGGCCTCGGCCAGCTCCGTGAACGGCATGGAAACGGGCGTGACCAGCGCGAGATCCCGGCGGATCTGCGGGAACTTCGACCGCGGTCGGCTCTGCGGCAGCGGGCGCTGCCCGATGCCCTCCAGATCCAGCCGGCAGGCGAAGACAGGCCCCTTCAGATCGAAGGCCTTTAGCGTCGCCGGGTGCAGGGCGCCGATCTCCCCGACCGGGTTGCCGTCGATCCGCACCTCGGCGGCCTGGCCCGGGTGCAGGGCGGGGTGCTCGCAGCGCTGGAAGCTGACCTGGTCGCCCAGGCCCAGTCCCTCGAGCAGGTCGACAAGGTCGCCCTTGATGTCGTAGAAGTCGGCATGGCGGGCAGGGACCGTCCACTGCTCGGGGCCGACCTGCCCGGCCAGCACGAAGGCCAGTTCGCCGGATTCGCTCGCGGCGTTTGCGCGCTCGCCGGCAAAGCGGTGGCCGGTCTCGAACAGGCGGATCGAGGCCTGCTGGCGCTTCTGGTTGTGGGCCACCGCCTCGAGCAGGCCCGGCCACAGGCTCTGGCGCATCACCGCCATCTGCTCGGCGATGGGGTTCGCCAGCGCGATCGGCTCGCTGGCCGGGGTAATTGCCCGGTCGAGTTCGCGGTCGACGAAGCTGTAGGTGATCGCCTCGAAGTAGCCCCGGTCGGCCATCAGCACGCCGATCTGCGAGACGGTGTTGCGGGTCACCGGCGGGATGCCGATTTCCGGGGTCATGCGCGTGATCGGCGCCCGGAAGTTGTCGTAGCCGATCAGGCGCGCCAGCTCCTCGAGCAGGTCCTCGGGGATGGCCAGATCGAAACGCCGGGTGGGCGGGATCACCGTCAGTGAAACACCGTCGCGGCGAACGTGGCAGCCGAGCTGGCCGAGCAGGTGGACAGCTCGGTCCGCCGACACCTCGATGCCGAGCCGGTCGCTCGCCCAGTGCATGTCCAGGGCGATCGCGTCAGGTTCGGCCGGCTCGCGTCCGCCGCCGGCCTCGACTACCGGGCCGGCGGTGCCGCCGAGGTGCTCGGTGATCAGTTGCGCCGCCCGGTCGAGTGCCGCTCGCGGCAGGGTCGGGTCGACACCGCGCTCGAAACGGAAGGCCGCATCGGTCGTCAGGCCGAAGTGACGCGCCCGGCCGGCGACGGCCGCGGGGGTGAAGTGGGCGGCTTCCAGCACGATGTGGTGCGTCTCGCCGGTCACGCCCGACGGGGCCGAGCCGATGACGCCGGCCAGCGCGATCGGCCCGTTGGCATCGGCGACCACCAGGCAGTCGTCATCGAGGGTCAGTTCCTCGTCGTTGAGCGCCGCCATGGTCTCGCCGCCCTTAGCGCGGCGCACGCGAATCTCGCCCTCGATGCGTTCGGCGTCGAAGGCATGCATGGGCTGGCCCGTCTCGAGCATCACGTAATTGAGGATGTCGACGATGGGCTCGACCGACTTGATGCCGGCACGGCGCAGCCGTTCGGCGATTACCGGGTCGGTCTCGCCACGGGCGGGGATGTGCTCGATCACCTGGGTGAGGTAGACCGGGCAGGCCTCGCCGTCCTCGATCTCGGCGGCGCGGCGCGTGTCGCTCTCGACCGCCGGTGCCCGGGTCTCCGGGGCAATCACCTCGGCGTCGAACAGGGCCGAGCATTCCTGAGCGAGCCCCGCGATGGAGAGCACGTCGCCGCGGTTGGGCGTGATGCCCAGCTCGATGACGGCATCGTCGAGGTCCAGCCATTCGCGCAGGTCGACGCCGATCGGGGCGCCGGCCGGCAAGTCCCACAGCCCGGCGTGGTCGCTCGACAGGCCCAGCTCGGCGGCCGAGCAGAGCATGCCGTGGGAGGGTTCGCCGCGCAGCTTGGCCTTTTTGATCTTCATGCCGTTGGGCAGCGTGGCACCGACGCGGGCCAGCGGGGCGAGCATGCCCTCGCGCACGTTGGGCGCGCCGCAGACCACCTGCCAGGTGGTCTCGCCGTCGGAGACCTCGGTCACCCGCAGCTTGTCGGCGTCCGGGTGCGGGCGTACGGATTCGACCACGCCGACCACGACGTTGTCGAAGGGCGGGGCGGCCGGCTCGATGGCGTCGACTTCCAGGCCGGCCATCGTCAGTCGGTGAGCGAGTTCCTCGGTATCGACCTTCGGGTCGATCCAGCTCTTGAGCCAATGTTCGGAAAACAGCATTGCGTAGTCAGGTCCTTGGGCCTTGTCCTGTCGACCGCCGGGCGCCGGCGATCAATGGAGCCAGTTCGGATGGGCGGGAATCGGTTCCCGCCGGGCTTCCCGGTGTTCTCTTACTGGAATTGCCGCAAAAAGCGCAGGTCGTTCTCGAAGAACGAGCGCAGGTCGTCGACGCCGAAGCGCAGCATGGCCAGCCGCTCGACGCCCATGCCGATGGCGAACCCGCTGACCTCGTCGGGGTCGAGGCCCACCGAGCGCAGGACGTTGGGGTGCACCATGCCGGCGCCGAGCACCTCGATCCAGCCGGTCTTCTTGCACACGCGGCAACCCTCGCCCCCGCAGTGGACGCACTGGATGTCGACTTCCGCCGAGGGCTCGGTGAAGGGGAAGAACGACGGGCGCAGGCGCACGGGCAGGTCCTCGCGCTCGAACAGCGCGGAGAGGAAGGTCTCCAGCGTCGCGCGCAGGTCGGTGAAGCGGACGTTCTCGTCGACGTAGAGCACCTCGATCTGGTGGAACATCGGCGAGTGGGTCATGTCCGAATCGCAGCGGTAGACGCGACCGGGGGCGATCACCTTCAGCGGCGGCTTTTCCTCCTGCATCGCGCGGATCTGCACCGGGGAGGTGTGCGTGCGCAGCAGGTGGTTGGCGTCGAAGTAGAAGGTGTCGTGCATCGCCCGGGCCGGGTGGCTCTCGGGGATGTTCAGCGCGGTGAAGTTGTGCCAGTCGTCCTCGATCTCCGGGCCCTCGGCGACGCGGAAGCCCATCGCCTGGAAGATCGACGAGACGCGCTCCGTGATCTGCGTGACCGGGTGGCGCGCGCCGGGCGGGCGACGGCGGCCGGGCAGGGTGACGTCGATGGTCTCGGCCTCGAGCTTCGCCTCCAGCGCTGCGGCCTGCAACGCCTCGCGGCGTGCCTTGAGCGCCTCGACCACGCGGTTCTTGACCGCGTTGATGGCCGCCCCGCGGGTCTTGCGCTCCTCGGGATCGAGCTGGCCGAGGGTCTTCATCTGGGCCGTGATCGAGCCCTTCTTGCCGGTGTATTCCACCCGCAGCGATTCGAGCGCATCGAGACTGTCGGCCGCCTCGATGCGTGCCAGGGCGTCCTTCTCCAGGGTGTCCAGGGAGTTGCTCACCGCCTACATGCTCCTTCCAGTTGTGGTGTCACCCCCTTGCGGGACGCCAGCCGGGCGAATGGTACGGCGCGAGTCGCCGGCAGCAAATCATGCCGGGATCGACGGGGTGCCGACGGGGTATCCGGCGACCGTGCCGCCGTCTCGCAAGGGGCGTTTATTGTGGCCCAAACGGCAATAAAATCAATGCCTTCAACGAAAAAAGGCGCCATGAGGCGCCTTGAGAAGTGCAGCCCGGGCGGCGCGAGGCCACCCCGGATCCGTAGCGGGTCGGATCAGCCTGCCAGGGCAGCCTTCGCCTTCTCGGCCAGGGCAGCAAAGCCCGGCTTGTCGTGAACCGCGATGTCGGCGAGGACCTTGCGGTCGACCTCGACGTTGGCCTTGTTCAGGCCATCCATCATGCGGCTGTAGGACAGGCCGTTGTTGCGTGCCTCGGCGTTGATGCGGGTGATCCACAGGCCGCGGAACACGCGCTTCTTCGCGCGACGGTCACGATAGGCGTACTGACCGGCCTTGATGACCGCCTGCTTCGCAGAGCGGTAGGTACGCGAACGGGCACCGTAGTAACCCTTCGCCTTGTTCAGGACTTTCTTGTGCTTGGCATGGGCGGTAACGCCACGCTTGACTCGTGCCATGGTCTATCTCCTCACTTCTTGCCGTAGGGCATCATGCGCTCGACGAGCTGGACATCGGCCTCGTGAACGTAGGCCGGCGAACCGAGCTGACGCTTCCGCTTCGACGATTTCTTCGTGAGGATGTGACGCAGGTGCGACTGACGACGCTTGACGCCGCCCGCGGTGATCTTGAACCGCTTGGCGGCCCCGCGATTAGTCTTGATCTTGGGCATGATCAACTCCAGTTCAGGTTTGTTTTTGGATATCCGGCCACGTCGGAGTGTTTAACGTGCGCGGACGATTTCACCGTTGCCTGCCCACGAGAGTTCCCGGGGCGGCGAAACGGCGCATGAGAATACCGGAGAGCGGCCGTGATCGCAATCCTTCCATGCAAAACCGCGACGTGCGTGGTGGCCTGTGAAAGGCGGCGTGCGAGGCGCGGATGCGGCAGACCAATGGGGGAGGGGTCACATCGGGTGCCGTTAAAAGCAGGGCAAGGGGCTATGCTTGACTGCAAGCCTGCCTAGGGTCGTGCTCCGGCTTTGTGCGGAACCACTGGATCGGCGCAAAGCCATCTTCTTCCGGAGTTTTTGAGATGAAGAAGGCCGTGCTGATTTATTACGACGCGCGCATGCTCGGCCACGAGCCGTCAGGCTGGGACACCCAGCACCCGGAATGGAGCGATGCCGTCAAGGCGATGATCGCTCATCAATATCCCGAGGCGAGTCTGGAGACCTACGCCTACCCCGAGCGCCCGGAGCGGTTGACGGCCATCGTCGAACGGCTGCAGGCCGAGCCCGTCGACGGCCAGGCCTGGCGGACCCCGATGCAAGCGACGCATGCCCAACCCCAGCGAGTCCACTCGGTCGAGCATTTGGCGTACATCGAGTCGCTTGTCGGTGGCTCGGGCTGGCTGGCACAGGACACGACCGCGGTATCCCCCGAAAGCGTGGTCGCGGCGAGACTGGCAGCCGGCGCCGGCATCAGCGCGATCGAGGCAGTTGCCAGCGGTGAAGGGCGCCATGCGTTCTGCATCGTGCGTCCGCCGGGGCATCACGCCTCGACGGATCATGCCCGGGGCTTTTGCCTGTACAACAACATCGCCGTGGCTGCCATGCACGCGCGGGAGGTGCTGGGCTATCGCCGCGTGATGATATGGGACTGGGACATGCACCATGGCAACGGTACCCAGGACATATTCTACGAACGGCCCGACGTGCTGGTCGTCGACAGCCATTGTGAAGCCCCGTTCTATCCCGGGACCGGCAAGCTGGCTGAAACCGGCACCGGGGCCGGGCTGGGCTATCACCTGAACGTTCCGTTTCCCCGGGGGAGTGGCAACGCCGCGCTGCTCGATGTGTTCGATCAGGTGGTTCGCCCGGCGGCACGGGCGTTTCGGCCTGAACTCATCCTGATTTCGGCCGGTTTCGACTGCCACTACCTGGACCAGACCTGTGCCATGGACGACACCGGCTTCGCGGCGCTGACGCAGCACATGCGCGCCCTGGCGCAGGAACTTTGCGACGATCGTCTGGTGATGATGCTCGAAGGCGGCTACAACGCCCAGGCCCTGTCGGATAGCGCGCATGCCACTATCCGGGCGCTTGCCGGCCACATGGTGGAGGGGATCAACGTGCTGCCCGCGGACGAGGGTCGTGACGCGGTGGCCGAGGCGGCACGATTCCATGCCGATTCCATCGCTGCGCTTGGGCAGGGGGCGGAGGGAACAAACACCGTCGGTGGTTCGCTTTAGGGACGGTCTGCACGGCATCCGGCAAACAAGAAACCCGCCGAGTGGGCGGGTTCTGAGGGTCAATGGACAGGGTGTCGGTCGGGCCTAGGCGCTTTTTGCCTTTCCTGGCTGTCTTTGCAAGGCGGCTGGGTCCCGCTGCTTCCCTTCACCGGTGATATTCGCCCGCCCGCTCGGGCTGGTAGAGCACTTCCTCGATGCGCACCTGGAGCGTGCCGCCACCGGGGCGTGGCCATTCCATTTCGTCGCCCTCCGACAGCCCGATCAGGGCGCTGCCGATGGGTGCGAGGATCGAGATCGTGCTGCCATCCTCGGCCACGTTCTTCGGGTAGACCAGCGTCAGGCGGAATTCCTCGTCGGAGGAGGTGACGCGAAACCGGACGGTGGAATTCATGGTGACCGTGTCTGGCGGGATCTCGTGCGGATCGACGACATCGGCGCGATCCAGTTCCCGGGCGAGGTCTGCCTTGCCGGGAAAGGTGTCGGCCGGTGTCTGGTCGAGCAGTTTTTCCAGACGTTCGAGATCCAGTTCGGTAATGACGATACGTGGCTTGTCCATGAGAGTCGCTCCGCATGAACACCGGCGCGAGGGCCGGTGGGGTGATGTAAAAAGACCCCGCCGCAATGCGACGGGGTCGTTGGCAGGTCAGCCGCCCGGAGGCGAGATGACGTGCGCTACCGGTTCGCCCGTGGTGCCATCACCATGGTGGCCTGACGGCCTTCCATGCGGGGCTTCTGCTCCACGGTCGCCAGCGTGTCCAGATCCTCGGCGATGCGCGCCAGCAGTTCGGCGCCCAGGTCCCGGTGGGCCATCTCTCGACCGCGGAAGCGCAGGGTGACCTTGACCTTGTCGCCGGACTCCAGGAAGCGAGTCGCGTTACGCAGCTTGACCTGGTAATCGTGGTCTTCCGTCCCGGGACGGAACTTCACTTCCTTGATCTCGATCTGCTTCTGCTTCTTGCGAGCCTCGGCCGCCTTCTTGCTCTGCTGATACTTGAACTTGCCGAAGTCCATGATCTTGCAGACCGGCGGCTTGGCCGTGGGGGAAACCTCCACGAGGTCCATGCCCGCGTCCTGGGCCCGACTCTTCGCGTCATCGGTCGGAACAATGCCTATCTGTTCCCCGGTCTCGTCGACGAGTCGGACTTCCCGAACGTTGATCTGGTCGTTGATCCTGGGGTCGTCACTCTTGCTTTGACCCCGTCCGCGTTGTTGAGCGATGTTCGTACCCTCCAATAAGGTTTGAACGGAATAGTACCCCAAGGTGGAGCCCCGAGGGCAGTGTTTGCGAAAAATTAGCACAGAACCGCCGCCCGTTGCCAACGGCGGTTCGCCTGCCCGTTCTCAGCGGTGCTCCGCGATCTCGCCCTTCAGCCGCTCGATCAGCTCGTCGACCTTCATCGACCCCAGGTCCTCACCGGACCGCGTGCGTATCGAGACCGAGTCGGCATCGATCTCGCGGTCGCCGGCCACCAGCAGGTAGGGCACGCGTTCAAGCGTGTGCTCGCGGATCTTGAAGCCGACCTTCTCGTTGCGCAGATCCGCCTCGGCGCGCAGGCCCGCGGCCTTGAGACGCTCGGCGACCTGGTCGACGTACTCGGCGTGGCGGTCGGTGATGCCCATGGTCACGGCCTGCACGGGGGCGAGCCATGTCGGCATCTGGCCGGCGTGGTGCTCGATCAGGATGCCGATGAAGCGCTCCATCGAGCCGACGATCGCGCGGTGCAGCATCACCGGGTGCTGGCGCTCGCTGTTCTCGTCGACGTAGGTCGCGCCCAGGCGCTCGGGCATCTGGAAGTCCACCTGGATGGTGCCCAGCTGCCAGGTCCGGCCGATGGCATCACTCAGGTGGTACTCGATCTTCGGCCCGTAGAAGGCGCCTTCGCCCGGCAGTTCCTCCCACTCGACGTCAGCTTCCCGAAGCGCTTGTCGCAGGGCTTCCTCGGACTCGTCCCAGATTTCGTCCGCGCCCATGCGCTTTTCCGGACGGGTGGCGATCTTCACCTGCACGTCGGAAAAGCCGAAGGTCTCGTAGACCTCCAGTGCCTGGCCGTGGAAGGCGCGGACTTCCGGCTCGATCTGCTTCTCGGTGCAGAAGATGTGGCCGTCGTCCTGGGTGAAACCGCGCACGCGCAGGATGCCGTGCAGCGCGCCCGAGGGCTCGTTGCGGTGGCAGGAGCCGAACTCGCCGTAGCGGATCGGCAGGTCGCGGTAGCTGTGCAGGCCGTGGTTGAACACCTGGACGTGGCCCGGGCAGTTCATCGGCTTGACCGCGTAGGTGCGCTTCTCCGACTCGGTGAAGAACATGTTTTCCTGGTAGTTGTCCCAGTGGCCGGACTTCTTCCACAGGGACACGTCCAGGATCTGCGGGCACTTGATCTCCGCGTAGCCCGAGCGCTTGTAGACATCGCGCATGTAGGACTCGATCACCTGCCAGATCGCCCAGCCACGCGGGTGCCAGAACACCAGGCCCGGCGCCTCGTCCTGGAAGTGAAACAGGTCGAGCTGCTTGCCCAGGCGGCGGTGATCGCGCTTCTCGGCCTCCTCGCGCTGCTTGAGGTAGCGCTTGAGTTCCTTGTCGCTGGCGAACGCCGTGCCGTAGACGCGGGTGAGCATCTCGTTCTCCGAGTCGCCGCGCCAGTAGGCCCCGGCCACGTTGAGCAACTTGAAGGCTTTGAGCTTGTTGGTGTGCGGCACGTGCGGGCCGCGGCAGAGATCGGTGAAGTCTCCCTGCGTGTAGAGCGTTAGCTGCTCCTCGCCGGGGATGTCCTTGACGATCTCGACCTTGTAGTCCTCGCCCAGCTCCTTGAAGAAGTGGACGGCGTCGTCACGCTCGATCACCCGGCGTTCGAGCTCGTCGCCCTCGGCGGCCAACTCGCGCATGCGGGTCTCGATCTTCTCCAGGTCCTCGTCGTTGAAGGGCCGGTTGAAGGCGAAGTCGTAGTAGAAGCCCTGGTCGATGACCGGGCCGATGGTGACCTGTGCCTCGGGGTAGAGCTGCTTGACCGCCTGCGCCATCAGATGCGCGGTGGAGTGACGGATGATCTCCAGCCCTTCCGGGTCCTTCGCGGTGACGATCGCGATTTCCGCGTCGTTCTCCACGGTGCGCGACAGGTCGACGAGCTTGCCGTCGATCTTGCCGGCAACGGCGGCCTTGGCCAGCCCCGGACCGATGTCCGAGGCGATCTCGGCAAGCGAAACCGGGTGGTCGTAAGAACGCTGACTGCCGTCGGGTAGCGTGATGGTCGGCATGTGCCCTCCAGATATCCTGAATGCCAGTGGCGGCCCCTACCAAAGACCGCGTGAACATCCGCGTGAGTCGAAGGGTGCCGGCGGTTGGGAGCCGCCTTGGCGCACCCGGCTGACGAAATTTTCAAGACCCAACATGATACCAGAGCCGACCGGACGATGATCCGGTCTTGCCGGGATACACTATGGTGCTATCTTCGGACGTGAGTTGCCCTCCCAGGCAACCGTTGGACAGGGGGTGGTTCCGGGATGAAGGAAGGGCGCTGGGACTCGGCTCGGGCTCGGCCAGCAAGGAGGCCGCCGGGATGAGCCTGCAGTTGCGGTTTACGCTGCTGACCGTCACGTTGGTGCTGAGTGCCACGCTCGCGGTCTGGCTGGTGTTCGACCGCTTGGCGACCGGGGTGGTCGAGCAGTGGGGAACCCGCGTGGCCGAAGTCCAGGTCCGCTACGACAGTGCGCGCCTGCTTCAGCCGCTGGAGCGCGAGATCGCGCTCGCCCGGCAGATGGCCGACTCGCCGGAGATCCTCGACCTGGGCCGCAACCCGGATTCCGCCGCCCACGAACGCAGGGCGCTGGAGGCAATGGAGCGTTTCCGGCAAAACTTCAGTGCTGGCAACTACTTCGTTGCCTTGCAGGCGAACGGCGCCTACTACTTCAACAACGCCGAGAACGAGTTCGCCGGACGGCAGCACCGCTACGACCTTTCCCGCGACGACCCGGATGATGCCTGGTTCTACCGACTGATCGAGCAGGGGCGGGAATTTCACCTCAACGTGAACCCGGATACCGAGCTCGGCGTCACCAAGTTGTGGATCGACGTCCTCATGCGCGAGCCGGACACCGGCGGTATCCTCGGCGTGGTGGGGACCGGGCTGGAACTGGAGGCGGCGCTGGCCGAGACCGTTGCCGTCGATCAGCCCGGCATCACCACCATTTTCGTCGACCAGGGCGGGGCGATCCAGCTCTACCGAGACCGGGGGCTGATCGACTACGCCTCCCTCGTCAAGCCGGAGGGGCAGAAAAGCCGTATCGATCGCGTGGTCAACGATCCCGACGAACGTGAGCAGGTGAACGAACTGCTCGGGCGCGCCCGGCAATCGGCCGGGGAAGTCGTGACCGGGTTCGTCTCGATGGACGGCAAGCGGCATCTCATGGGGGTCGCCTGGTTGCCCAGGATCGGCTGGCACGAGGTTACGCTGCTGGATCTCGATGTGATTATGCCGGTCTCCCGCTTCGCGCCCCTCCTGGCGGTGATTTCGATCCTGGTGCTGGTGAGCATCGCCCTCCTGCACCTGGCCCTCCAGCACCTGCTGTTGCGACCCATTGCCGAGCTCGAGCGCGCGATGCAGTCGGTAAAAGAGGGCCGGTTCGAGCGACGGCAGCTGCCCCGGGCCAGTGGGGAGATGCGGTGGCTGGTGAGTCATTTCGGTGACATGGCCGAGGCGATCGTCACCCATACCCGGGATCTCGAGCGCAAGGTCGAGGAACGCACGCAGGAACTGCGCCGCCTGGCGCGGGTGGACCCTCTAACCGATCTGCTCAACCGTCGCGGCATGCAGTCGGTCCTCGAGAAGACCCTCGCTCGCGCCAGTCGCGAGGACCGGCCATTGGCGCTGATCTGGATCGACATCGACCAGTTCAAGGAAATCAATGACACCGAAGGGCACGATGCAGGCGACATCGTGCTAAGACAGGTGGCCGACTGCCTGAGAGCTGTGCTGCGCGACTACGACGAGGCCGCGCGCTGGGGCGGGGACGAGTTCCTCGTGGTGCTCTACCCGTCCTCCGGGGATCACTTGGCGACGATCGCCGAGCGCCTGCGGCGGGACGTGGAAGAGGGTAAAGGGGGCGGCGGACGTTCCGTCACCATCAGCGTGGGTGGCTATCTTGCCACTGGCGACGAGCCGCTATCGCGGATACTAGCGCGCGCCGATCGAGCGGTGTATCTGGCCAAGGACGCAGGGCGGAACCGCGTTTGTCTCTACAGCGGGGATTGACCGGCCACCGCCCACGAAAAAGCCCGGCGAGCATGATGCTGCCGGGCTTTGGTGTTGGTAGGCGCGATTGGATTCGAACCAACGACCCCCACCATGTCAAGGTGGTGCTCTAACCAACTGAGCTACGCGCCTGTCGTCGAATGGCTGCGCATTTTACCGGCCCGTCCGGGCCTGTCAACAGCAATTTTAAGGCCCGGTAAAACAGCATGTTATGGGCGGCTGTTTGTCAGGGCCATGCTTAGCTGCTCGCGAAGCGGGAAGGCGTTGGCCAGCGAAGCGAACGACCCGATTTTGGCTCTGGGCCCAAATTGGGCCCACGTTCCGAGACAGGCGAGCCGGCCTGTGGGTGACGACTGAGTACCACACTGATGTGGGCTCACTCCCTAGAGGCGGCAACTTTGCGCTCGAACTCGTCGAGGTAGCTTTCGATCGCACTCCGCACCACGTCTGCGCGAGTCGGGATTTCTCCCTCCGTCTTCAAAAGTTCTGTCCGGCAGTTATCGATCCGCCGAAGTGTTTCGTCATCCAGACGAATGTTCACTTGTTTCTGATGGGTGCGACCTGTCTTCATCAATGTCTCCAAACCAGTCAGGGGTGGTTGGTCATCGGTGGCCCGTATATGGCCGCCATGCGCCAATTCGAGTCTAGCTTTTAATTAATTAGGCGGATAGGGAGGTGCGTGTGCGTTGGAGATAGTCGCATAGCGGCTATCCACTCACAGAAGAGGTGAACACCATGACGTACATGACCTCAGAGCAACTCGCCGAGAAGCTCAACTACACCACGCGCTATGTTCGCAACATCCTGACGCGCGAAGTCCTCGTTGAAAAACGGCACTACATCCGCCCGTTCGGTCGGCGCCGGATCCTCTACCTCTGGGAGAACATCGAAACCGACATGTTCGAGGACGCAGTTCCGGATATTCCGATGGCGAACGGGGAGAAGTGCCATGGGTAAGGTCCGAGTGCGCGAAGAAACCAATCGTCTGTATTTCGACTTTCGCTACAAGGGTGTGCGGTGTCGCGAGTACACGGCATTGCAGGACACGCCGGCAAACCGCAAGCGAATGGAGGGCCTGATGAAGCGGATCGAGGCCGAGATCATCGCTGGGGTATTCGACTACGGGAAGACCTTTCCCGGTAGTCGGCGAGCGGAGAGGTTCTCTCAGCCACGGCCGGCCAATCCTGCCGCATCAGAAGCGCCAGCGTCTGCGCAAGCCGTTGCGCCATTGCAGTCTGATGGCTCAGAGACGCCGCTTTTCCATGAGGTCATCGACGAATGGATGGGCGAGAAGGAGGTCGAGTGGAAGCGCTCCTATCAAAAGAAGCAGATCGACATCGTGAACCTGTACCTCCGGCCCGAGTTCGGCAAGAGAAGGGTCAGCGACATCACCCGA
>JBNJFM010000013.1:0-33546 GCA_051746865.1 Pseudomonadota bacterium
CTCGATCATCGCGCAGAACCGATCGATCCCCAGTTCCTCGTGGTCGCGATAGCCGACCCGGACGTTGCAGCAGCGTCTCGGCACGCCCAGCCAGCGCAGCTTCGCCTCTGGGCAGAGCCGCACCAGTGCCGCCTCGAGGGCCTCCCGGCGCGCTTCGTCGGCCACGGAGGCGACCGCGATCTGCGCCGGTCGCCGCCCCTTGTCGTCGACCAACAGCGCATCCAGGCGCTCGACGAGCCGATCGGCATCGGCCGGCGCCGGCCAGTCGACCGCAAACGGCGCATCAGGCTGGCGCGATCGCCGCTGCAGACGCCCCTTGATCCGGCTATTGCCCGCATCGATGTAGCAATTCACTGACGTTGAAACTCCCTTGTTTTCTGTTCGTCCGACCCGAGGGGGCGGACGCGATCGTTCGTTCCGGACAGCCGCAGCGCCCCGCCCGGGAGGACGAGTTCGAGCCGTCCGTCCGGGCGGATGGCGCCGGCCGTCGCCCGGTAGCGCTCTCCCCGCTCGCCTTCCACCTGCACGGCCTTTCCATGCAGCCAGTGACGCGTCTCGAGGCCCGCCATGATTCCTCCCCACCGGGCCGGATCTCGCAGCACCCGGGCGGCGGTCTCGATCAGCGCCTCGGCCAACTCCGCCGAATCGATGGCGGGATCAAGCCGTGCCCCGATCCCCGCGCCCGCGTATTCGTCCCGCAGCCCCCCCTCGGGCGGCTGCCAGTTGATGCCGACACCCGCCATCCACAGGCGCCGTCGGCCGACCGCCAGTCCCTCCATCAGCAGCCCCCCGACCTTGCCACCGTCGAGGAAAAGGTCGTTGGGCCATTTCACGCTCACCGGCACCCCGGCGGCCTCCAGCCGATCGGCCAGCGCTCCGGCCAGCACCAGGGCGGGCGGCGCCTCGAACTCCACCCCCGGGGAAGGCAGGATCAGCGAGAACCACAATCCCGCCCCGGCCCGACTCTGCCACGGCCGCCCCCGCCGGCCGCTGCCCGCGGTCTGTTCGTCCGCCACCGCCAGGCTGCGGGGGTCCTGTCCCGCCGCCAGCCGCTCACGCGCGAGGTCGCGCACCAGCCGGTTGGTCGAATCGATACGGGACGGACAGGCGCAGCCCCAGTCGGCGAATACCGCCGAACGCGCCAGCCGGTCGGCCAGCGCCGGAAAGTCGAAGGATGCGGGGGAAGGTGATGGCATGACAGTGACGCGGATCGGGCACCCTGGAAGGTCCGCCATCTTGCCACGACTCGGGTCGTCGTTGGGCTGTCCGCGGTCGAGCCCCCTCAGTCGCCGTGCACGGCGAGCCAGTCGGCGAAGCGCGACTCGGTCTGCACGTCGCCCGGCTTTCGCTCCAGGCGGTGCTGGTTGTGGCATTCGGGCCCCAGCTCGAGCGTCATCTCGAGCAGACGCGCCTCGCGGAAGACGTGCAGGCAAAGCGGGTCACCGGGCCGGCGCCGCGCCAGCCGTGCCTGCCAATCACGCCCGGAGACGGCGAACCCGTCGACGGCGATGATCCGGTCATTCACCGCCAGGCCGGCGTCGGCTCCGGGGCGATCCTCGAAGACGAGCCGGACCACGGCTGAGCGCTCGTCGCTCTCGTCGACCCGGATGCCCGCATCGGGCCCCTCGATCTCGCCACGGGGCACCATCGCCACGCCGAAGCGCGCCAGCAACCCGGCGACGTCCAGCGGCTCGGTCGAGCGCAGCGCCTGCTCGAAGAAGGCATCCAGGGACTCGCCCATGAACTCCTCGATCAGCCGCTCGACCGACTCGCCCTCCGGCAGCGGCTGCTCGCCGTGGCGCTCCCACAGGCGGCGCATCACGTCCATGAGGCTCGCGCCGCGTTCGCGCAGCATCAGGTCGAGCATCAGCGCGACCACCGCCCCGCGGGTGTAATAGCTGACGATGGCGTTCACCGCGTTGGCATCCTGCTGGTAGAAGCGCGTCCAGGCGTAGAAGCTCGACTCCTCGAGCGTCTGGCGCGACCAGCCCTTGCCCCGCATCGCGCGGTTGAGCGTCTCCTCGAGCGCGGCGAGATACTGTTCCTCGTCGATCAGCCCGGCATGGCGCACCAGCCAGTCGTCGAAATAGCTGGTGAAGCCCTCGAACACCCACAGCAGGCGGGTGTGCGCCGGGCGATCGAGCGGCAGGCCGGCGAAGGCCGATGGGCGGATGCGCTTGACGTTCCAGTTGTGGAAGTACTCGTGCGCACAGAGACTCAAGAAGCGCTGGTATTCCTTGCTCACCCCCGCGGCGGTCACCGACGGCAGGTGCGAACGCGGGAAGATCAGCGCGGTGGAGTCGCGGTGCTCCAGCCCGCCGAAGCCGTTCTCGTCCAGCGCGACCAGGAACAGGTACTCGTCGAAGGGCGCGCCGTCGAACAGCTCGATCTCCGTCTCGCAGATGCGCGCCACGTCACTGGCGATGCGGTCGAAGTCGGTATCGGGAAACGCGTTGGTGAACACCATGCGATGCAGCACCCCGCCGGCGGTGAACTGCCGCTCGACGAAGTCGGCGATCTCCACCGGGTGGTCGATCAGCGCCTCGTAGTCGGGTGCGGCGTAATCGCCGAAACCGCGCTCGTCGATCGCCATATCCGGCAGCGTGGTCGCCACCCTCCAGGCTTCCGGCAGGCCGGCCCCGTCAAGCACGACCTCGTGGCGGGCATGCTCGGCCCCGTGCACCCGCAGGAACACACTGGTGCCGTTGAAGAACACGTGGGTCGAGTCGGCGTGCGCGCTGCGCACCGAAAAGTCGGCGCAGTAGACCCGGTAGCTGACCTCCACCGCCGTTTCGGTGGGCGACACGTCCCAGGTCTGCTGGTCCACCGGTTCGATCCGCACGGCGTTGCCGTCACGGTCGTGTGCCTGCTTTCCGACCAGGTGCCGGGCGAAGTCCCGCACCAGGTAGCTGCCCGGAATCCATGCCGGCAGGCTCAGCCGGTAGCCGGACTCGCTGGCCGGCAGGGTCAGGGAAACGTCGATGTAGCGACTGTTGTGCCCGGCGAAGCCGAGACGGTAGAACGGCTCGACGGGGTGCTCGCCGCCCCCCATCAGGACTCGTCCTCCGGCAGGTCGGGAACCGAGGAGTCGCTGGTCATCAGGTGATGCCCGCCGGGGTGGACCCTCCCGTGCTTGATCTCGTCGGGGTGCGCGTCACGGATCGGGCCAATGCGTGCGGAAAAGTGCAGACGGAAGCCGGCCAGCGGGTGGTTGAGATCGACCTTCACGGTGTTCTCGCCCACCTCGAGGATCAGCATCTCGATGCGCCCCTCGGGGCCATGCGCCTCGACCATGTTGCCGGGCACGAGCTCCGCCTTCGCGTCGATGCGCTCGATGGGCACATCGACCACCGCCTCGGCATCATGCAGGCCGTAGGCATCCTCCGGCTCGACCGTCACCTCGATCTCGTCACCCTCGGCGTGCCCTTCGAGCGCCGCCTCCAGTCCCGGGATCAGATTGCCGTGGCCGTGAATGTACTCGAAGCCGTCGACCTGGGTTTCCGCCAGCACCTGGCCGTCATCGTCACGCATCACGTGATGGACGCGCACCACCCGGTCCTTGGCCACGCGCGGCTGTCCGTCTTCTCGCTTGTCCGATTCGTTCATCGCCAAATCTCCTTCGATTGTCACACCGCCAGGCCGTGCCAGAACGGCAACGTCAACAGCGCCAGCAGCGTCGAGGCACTCGCCGTGGTCGCGTACAGGGTGGTATCGAGACCGAAACGGTCACAGAGCACCAGTCCCAGCACCATCGTCGGCATCGCCGCCTCCAGCACCACGGCGGTCAGCGTCTGACCGCTCGTGCCCACCGCCAGCGCGAAGACGATCGCCACCGCCGGCATCCACAGCAGCTGGATCGCCAGGGCCGGACTGACCGTGACCAGCTGCCGGCGGGTCAGGGTCTCGAGGCGCAGGCTCATCCCCAGCGCGACCAGCATGACCGGCACCACGGCCGCGCCGATGCGGTCGAGCCATTCGGCGGCCCAGTCCGGCTGGCCCACCCCGGCCAGGTTCAGCCCCGCCCCGGCAACCGCCGCCCACAGCGGCGGCACCTTGAGCAGTGTCTTGACCGGGTGGACCTGCTCGTCGCTGCTACCGAAGCGCGCGGCCAGCAGGATGCCCACCGACAGCAGCAGCGGCGTGCAGGCGAACAGGTCGTACTGGATGGCCACCGCCCGGCCGTCGTCACCGAACAGGCTGCCCAGCAGGGGCAGTCCCATGTAGGTGGCATTGGGAAAGCTCGCCGCCAGCACCAGCGCCCCGTACTGGGTCCGGCTGATGCGCATGAAGCGCCCGGCCAGCATCATCAGCGCCATCGAGGTGATCACCGCGATGGCAGCCGTGCCGGCGATACGCAGCGTGTCGGCGCCCAGTGGCGCTCGCCACAACACCGAAAACACCAGCGCGGGCAGGAACAGGTAGTAGACCGAGGAGGTCAGCGCGCCACGCGCGGCATCGGCGGTCCAGCCGCCCAGGCGCACGTGCCGCCAGATCTGGCCCAACGCGATCGTCCCGGCCATCTGCAGGATCACCGAGATCACGCCCCGACCCTCCCCGGACGGCGGTCAGAGCAGACGCCGGCGCCGGCGGCCGGGCCATCAGCCCTGGTCATTGGCCTCCTGCTCGGCCTTCTCCACTTCGGCGCGCACCTCGTCCATGTCGAGGTCCTTGACCTTGGTGATCAGCTCGTCGAGCGCCTGGCGCGGCAGGGCACCGGCCTGGTTGAACAGCAGGATCCGCTCGCGGAACACCATCAGCGTGGGGATCGAGCGCACCTGGAAATGCCCGGCGAGCGCCTGCTCCTCCTCGGTGTTGACCTTGGCGAAGCCCACGTCGGGGTTGTCTTCGGCGGCCTGCTCGAAGATCGGTCCGAAGGACTGGCAGGGACCGCACCAGGGCGCCCAGAAATCCAGCAGCAGGATGTCGTTGTCCTTGAGAAGGCCTTCGAGATTGTCCGCGGTCGCGGTATGAACGGTCATAGAGACACCTTTGTCGTCGTGTCGACATATCGGCCCGGGCGCCGGCCCGGACCACGAAAACGCAATGGGCGACAGTCCGGCCTGCCGCCCCGACCCTCCGACCTGTGGGCCGATGGCCTTTTTTCAACCGGCCGGATCGCCCCACCGGGCATGCAGTGCGTGCTCGACACCGATCTGGTCGAGGATGCGCGCCACGGTGAAGTCGACCAGGTCCTGGATCGTCTTCGGACGATGGTAGAAGGCCGGCACCGGCGGCAGGATCACCACGCCCAGTTCGGCCAGGCGGGTCATCTGACCCAGCGCGATCGCCGTCAGCGGCGCCTCGCGCGGGACGATCACCAGGTCGCGGCGCTCCTTGAGGCAGACATCGGCGGTCCGTTCGATCAGCGAGTCCGACAACCCGTTGGCGATCGCGCCGAGCGTGCCGGTGGTGCAGGGGCAGACGACCATCGCGTCCGGCGGATTGGAGCCCGAGGCGAACGGCGCGGTCCAGTCCTCGCGGGCGAAGCCGGTCACCTGGCCCTCGGCCGCACCGAATCGCCCGCCCAGCTCGGCGGCCAACGCATCGTGGCGGGCGGGGAAAGGCTCGTCGAGTTCCAGCGCCGCGACGGCGTGCGCGGCCTTGGAGGCGATCAGGCTCACGCGGCAGCCGGCGGCGATTAGCTGTTCGAGCAATCGCAGGGCGTACGGCAGCCCCGAGGCCCCAGTCATCGCCAGCACCACGTGTTCGGTCGGTGCCACGCGCCTCATGCCGTCACCTCCCGCAGTCGCTCGACCAGCCGCGCCGGGAAGCCGCCGAAACCGCCGTTGCTCATCGACAGCACCCGGTCACCGGGCGCCAGTTCGCGCGGAACCGCCGCCAGCAGTTCCTCCACCGAACCGAGCACGGTCAGGCGTTCCCCCAGGTCGGCCAGCGCGGCGGCGGGATCGAAGCCCAGCCCGGCGGGGGCGTGGACGAACACCCGGTCAGCCGCCGCCAGCGAAGCGGCCAGCCGTTCGGCGTGCACGCCGGCGCGCATGCTGTTCGAGCGCGGGTCGAGCACCGCGATCAGTCGCCCCTCGCCCGCGGCGTCGAGTTGCGCGCGCACGGTGGCGACGGTCGCCGCGATCGCCGTGGGGTGGTGGGCGAAATCGTCGATCACCCGCACCCCGTCAACCTCGCCCTTGACCTCCAGCCGCCGGGCGACGCCGCCGAAATCCGCCAGCGCGGCGAGTGCCTCGGCGGCCGGCACGCCGGCGAAGCGGGCCAGCGCCAGGGCCGCCAGCGCATTGTGGCGATTGTGCTCCCCGACGATCGAGTCGGGCAGCCGGCCGATCGACTGCCCCTCGCAAAGCACCTCCATCCCGTCGCGGCACCAGTCAGCCGCCGTCCCGGGGGCGTCGGCAAAGCGCTCGATCGGGGAATACACGCCCGAGGCGAGCACCCGGTCGATTGCCGGTTCGCCCGACGGGACGATCACCTTGCCGTTGCCGGGCACCAGGCGCAGCAGGTGCGAGAACTGCCGCTCGATGGCGGCCAGGTCGGGAAAGATGTCGGCGTGATCGTACTCGAGGTTGTTGATCACCAGCCCGCGCGGACGGTAGTGCAGAAACTTCGATCGCTTGTCGAAGAACGCCGTGTCGTACTCGTCGGCCTCGATGACGAAGAACGGCGTCCCGCCGATCCGGGCGCTGACGCCGAAGCCCCCGGGCACGCCGCCGATGAGAAAGCCGGGCTCCATGCCCACCCGCTCGAGGATGTGGGCGACCATCGAGGCGGTCGTGGTCTTGCCGTGGGTCCCCGAGACGGCCAGCACGAAACGGGTCGAGAGCAGCTCCTCGCCCAGCCACTGCGGCCCGGAACGGAACCGGTAAAAGCCGGACAGCAGTCGGTCGATTACCGGCATGTCGCGCCGCATCACGTTGCCGACGATGATCTCGGCATCCTCGGGCAGCGGCGCGTCCATGTCGGTCTCCACCGCGATGCCGGCCGCGGCGAGCTGATCACTCATGGGGGGATAGATCGCGTGGTCGCGGCCGGTGACCTCGTAGCCGAGTTCGCGGGCCAGCAGGGCCAGCGAGCCCATGAAGGTGCCGGCGATGCCGAGAATGTGAAGCCGGCGGGACGGGTCGGTCATGACGGCAGCCCCGTGTCGCCCGGCAGCAGCTGAGTGGCCAGCGCCGTGTAGACCAGCGAGCTGACCACGAAGTAGCCCAGCGCGATCAGCATGCCGATCGCTGCCCCGAAGTCGAGCGTGCGCCGATAGATCTGGCCGAGAACCACCAGGTTCCAGGCAAACAGGGCGATCATCAGCATCGACCAGATGCCCAGTGCCCCGTCGGCGTCCACCGCCGCACCATCGACCGGCTGCATGACCACCAACGGCCAGGCGACCAGCCCGAGCATGGCGGTGGCGCCGAACAGGGCCGTGAGCATCTGCGGGATGCGGGGATTGTGGCCGCGCAAGGCGGCCAGGCCACCGGAGTACAGCGCCAGCACCGCGGCATCCGCGGCGAGCAGCAGCATGCCGGTGCCGACGCCACCCCCGCCCTCGCCGGCCACGGCCCGGTCGAGCAACAGGCCCACCACCAGGTAGAAACCCAGCGCGATATACGCCGGCTGGGCGCCGGGCGGCATGTCCTCGGGGCCGACCCGAAGGAAGATCAACTGGAAGAACAGGCGTATCAGAGACAAAACGGCGCACCCGTTGTGGCTGCACGGCCGCCCGGCGGGCGGTCGACGGTGGCACGCGCGATCGGCGCTCTCGCCCTGCGAGGCGGGTAGAGGAATCGCGGGTGCCCGGACGGATGCAAGCCTAGCGCAAAACCAGCCCCGCCGTCTGCGTTCCGGGACAGGTCGGCATCATTCCCATGCCGCGCCGGCCTGACAGGCCGCCCGGGATCAAGGCGTGCCTGACGCGATACCGGTTTGCGCACCCCCTGGCAGGCTGAATCAGCGTCGCAGGTCGCGCAGGTACCACCATTCGAAGAAGCGCTTGGCCCAGTGCAGCAGGCGGCAGGGCGGCGTGACGAACTGGCGCTTGTCGTTGCGGAAGACCAGTACGGCGCGATCGAGCATGTCCATCACGCAGACCAGCTCCCACTTGAAGGTCTCCTCGACCGGTTCGCCCGCGATCTCGGCCAGCAGGTTGTCGGCCGCAGCGACGGCCATCAGGTCGGCCATGTGCGCCTGCTTGGGCGCCCAGTCGGGGGCGGGATAGCTGCCCGAATCCCCGGCCACGTAGACCCGGTCGAAGCCGGCGACCCGCGTGTGCTCGTCGGCCTGGATCATGCCGCCCGGCGAGGTGGGAAACGAGGCGTTCTCCAGCCAGGACGGACCGGTCATGCCCGGCATGAACAGGATCAGGTCGGCGTCGATCTCGCCCTTCTCGGTGACCACCTTGTTCTTCTCGAAACGCTGCGGCTTGGCGCCGATGTGCGTCTCGATGTCGAACTTCTCCATGCGCTCGAGCAGGCGGTCGACGGCCTTCTCGCCCAGACGATTGCCCGGCCTCGGGGAGGGATTGAAGAACACCAGCCGGAACTTGTCCCGCCGCCCCTCGCGCCGCAACAACCGGTCGATGCCGAACAGCAACTCGAACATCGGCCCGCCGCGCACCGCCGAAGGCTCCTTGGGGTTGCCGCCAAAACCGATCGCGATGGTCCCGCCGGCCATCTTCGCCAGGCGGTCGGAGATCTCCTCGGCGGCATCGATGCCCTCGCAGACGGTGATGGCGTGCTCGATACCGGGCAGCTTCTTGAGGAAACGCCCGCCGCTGGCGACGATCAGCCCGTCGTTTTCGACCTCGCCGTTGTCGGTGAACACCCGGCGGCCGTCGTCGCTCACGCCCGTCACCCGACCGGGGTGATGCGTGACGCTCAGCCGCTCGAGCAGGGGACGAATGTCGAAGAGGATGTCATCGCGCCGCCGCAGCCCGGAGGGCACCCAGATCAGGCTGGGGTAGTACTGGAAGGTGGGTTCCGGCGAGATCAGGGTGATCTCCGCCTCCGGGCTCTGCTTGCGCAGGCGCCGAATCGCCGTCAGGGCACCGAACCCGGCACCGATTACCGTCAGCCTCATCACTCGTTCCCTCCGTTCATTCATGGCGTGGGTCACGCCGGTAGCATAACGAAAACAGTATGATTATGTTCGCATAAGTTTATTCTATTGCTTAGCGGGGCAGTCTGGTCGCCAGCAGAAGCAGAAACAGCGCCATGAGCGACAACGGCCACCGCACCTCCGGCGCCACCGCGAGAAAATAGTGCAGCAACGCCAGCCCCGTCGCAGGGTAGACCAGCCGATGCAGCTCCTGCCACCCGCTGCCCAGCCGGCGCATCCATCCCCGGGTCGAGGTGACCGCCAGCGGCACCAGCAGCAGGAAGGCCAGCATGCCGAAACCGATGTGCAGCCGTTCGGAAACGTCCTCCACCATCGCCGCCCAGTCGAGTCCGCGGTCGGCCACCAGCCAGACCATCGCATGAACCAGGGCATAGAACGCGGCGAACAAGCCGGCCATCCGCCGGTAGCGGACCAGCCTCAACCGGGGGAGCCAGCGGTGCAATGGCCTCATCGCCAGGACGATCAGCAGCAGCCAGATGGCGGCCTGACCCAGCAGCTGCAGGACGGCCGCCACCGGCTCGTCGCCCAGCCCACCGGTGGCCAGCGCCCAGCCGATCCAGACCAGCGGCGAGACCGCGGCAAGAAAGATCAGCCACCGGAACACCCACTGACCGACGGGCGATGCGCGACGTCTCGACCTGGTCATCTTCTCCCACACACTGCCATTTCCTTCACTCTCCCCGGAAGGATCGGCCGGCTGCCGCACCCTCCTCCGGGCAGGTAGAATCGAACCTTTCCCCGCATCCGGGGACCGATTATCGACGCCCGGGAAGACAGACTACCCTGCCGGCGCACTCCAACCGCTTATCGAGTCCGACATGCCCGCAACCACGCCCATCGACCGACGACACGCACTGGCCCAGGCGTTTCTCGAGCGCCACGCCCCGGGATTCGGTCCGCTCGTCCCGGCCTCAAGCGACGCGAGCAACCGGCGCTACTGGCGCGCCGTGCGCGAGGACGACAGCCGGATCGTGATGGACTCGCCCCCGGACCGGGAACCGCTGGACAGTTTCCTCGACGTGCACGCGCGGCTCGAACGCGCGGGGCTGCCGGTCCCCCGCATCCACGCCCGGGACGTCGAGCACGGCTTTCTGCTGCTCGAGGATCTCGGTGGCGACACGCTGTTTTCCTGGCAGTCGCGGGCGTCGGCCGACGATCGCCACCGGGCACTGGCCGAGTGCCGGGCGCAGCTGGTGCCGCTGGCCGCCGTCGAGCGCAGCGGCCTGCCAGCCTTCGACGCCGATCGGCTGATTACCGAAATGCAGCTGTTCGACGACTGGTACCGCGGCCGGCTGCTCGGCCACGACTGGTCGGTCGACGAACGCCACCGCTGGCAGGAGGTCGTCACGCGGATTGCCGAGCGACTGACCGCCATGGAACCGGTTTTCGTCCACCGCGACTATCACAGCCGCAACCTGATGCCCGCAGGCGGACGGTGGGCAATCATCGACTTCCAGGACGCCGTGGCCGGTCCGCTGGCCTACGACCTGGTTTCGCTGCTGCGCGACAGCTACATCGACTGGGCCGGCGAAATCGTCGAGCGCGAGATCGACGCGTTCTGGGAGCAGGCCCGCGCCGCCGGGCTGACAGCAAAACCGCTGAAGACCTTCCGCGAGGACTTCGCCTGGGTCGCAGTACAGCGCCACCTCAAGGTGCTGGGCATCTTCGCCCGCCTGAGCCGGCGCGACGGCAAGCACGGCTACCTCGACGACCTCCCGCTGACCTGGCGGCACCTGCAGTGGGCGCTCGCCCGCGTGCCCGAGCTGGCACCGCTCGCCGAGCTGGTCGACGGACTGCAACCGGAGCGCGCCTGATGGAACCGATCACCCGTACGGCCATGATCCTCGCCGCCGGCCGCGGCGAACGACTGCGCCCGCTGACCGACACCACGCCCAAGCCGCTGATCGACGTGGGCGGCCGTCCGCTGATCGAGCACCACCTCGAATGCCTGGCCGCCGCCGGGATCGAACGGGTAGTGATAAACCTTGCCCATCTCGGCGAGCGGATCCGCGAACACCTCGGCGACGGTCGGCGCTGGGGCCTGACGATCGCGTATTCCGTCGAAGGGGATTGCGCCGAGGAGGCGCTGGAAACCGCCGGTGGCATCCGCGAGGCCCTCGACCAGCTGCCCCCCGTCTTCCTGCTGGTCAACGGCGACGTGCTGACCGACATCGACTATGCCGACCTGCTGCGCCGCGAGTTGCCGGACGAGGTACTGGCCCACCTGCTGCTGGTCGACAACCCGCCGCACAATCCGTCCGGCGACTTCACCCTGAGCGGCGGCCGGCTGGAAACCGACGGAGCCGACCGGCTCACCTATTCCGGCATCGGGCTGTTCCGACGACGGCTGTTCGCCGACCTGCCGCCCGGCCGGCGCCCGCTGGGTCCGGTGCTGCGCGAGGCGATCGCCGCCGGCCGCGTGACCGGCGAGCATCACCGGGGCGAGTGGCTGGATGTCGGAACGAAAGAACGCCTGGCCGAGGCCAGGCGTCGCTTGTCGTCGAGCTGAGTCCCCTGCTGGTCAGCGGAACGCCAGGTCCCGCAGGAACAGCGCGATCTGCGGGAACATGATCAGCAGCACCGTGGTCGCCAGCAACATGACGATGAACGGCGGCGTGCCCTTGACGATCTCCATGTACGGTCGCCGGAACACCGCCATCGCGGTGAAAATGTCGTAGCCGAACGGCGGCGTGGCCGAGCCGATCGCCGACTGCAGCACCACCAGCGTGCCCACCAGGATGGGATCAAGTCCCGAGGCGTCGATCGCCGGGATGAAGATCGGCGTGAGGACGAAGATCGCCACGATCGGGTCGACGAACATGCAGGCGACGAAGAAGGACACCGCGATCACCACCAGCAGCATGGTGGGATGGTCGGCGACGGTGTCCAGGACCGGCCCGAGCACCTCGGTGGGAATCTGCGCCATCGAGATCACCCAGGAGAACGCCTGACCGGCCCCGACCAGGATGAAGACCACGGCGGTGATCAGGCCGGTCGACAGGGCGATCGACGGCAGGTCGCCCCACTTGACCGAGCGGTAGACCAGCATCTCGACGATCAGGGCATAGAACACCGACATTGCCGCCGCCTCGGTGGGGCTGAACAGCCCCGAGTAGATCCCGCCGAGCACCACCACCGGAAAGCCCATCGGCAGGATCGCACCGCGCAGCGCACGCAGGCGCCCCATCCAACCGACGCGCTCGCCCAGCGGGATGTCGAGCTTCTTCGAGATCCACCAGCTGTAGACCGAGAACATCACCATGATCAGCACGCCCGGGCCGATGCCGGCGATGAACAGCTCGCCCACCGACTCGCTCGCCGCCACGCCGTAGATGATCGCCGCGATCGACGGTGGGATCAGCAGGGCGATGTCCGAGGAGTTCACCAGCAGGGCCATGGTGAAACTGTCCTTGTAGCCCGCCTTGAGCATCTTGGGCCGCAGCGCCGAGCCGATGGCGACCACGGTGGCCTGGGTAGAGCCGGAGACCGCGCCGAACAGGGTGCAGGAGACGGCCGTGGTGATCGGCAAACCGCCGCGCCGGTGACCGAGGAAGGCGTGGACGAGATCGAGCAGCCGGTTGGCGGTGTGCCCCTTGGTCATGATGTCGGCGGCGAGGATGAACATCGGCACCGCCACCAGCACGGAGGGGCGCACGCCGGAGATCATCGCCCGGATCAGGCTGGTCGGGTCGACCCCCGGCAGCAGCATGAACATCAGCGCCAGCGCGCCGATCAGCAGGGGCACCATCATCGGGAACCCCAGCAGGAGCAGCAGGAACATCAACACGAAGGCAATGGTAAGCATCAGTGCCGGCCCTCCCCATTCTGGCGACCGGCCCAGTCGGAATCGGAATCCTCATCCTCGAGCTTCTGCTGCTCGACGGCCGTGAGATCGGCCTCCTCGTAGACCTCCAGTTCGTTGAACGAGCGGTAGAGATCCTTCGAGGTCAGGTTGCGCAGGGTGGTCAGGGTGTACTGCAAGCCGGCGAGGAACAGGCCCAGCGGCACCGTGAGATACAGCACCCACAGCGGAATGCCGAGATTGGGGGTGGTCTGCCCGATGGAGCGGACCTGCGCCTCGTAGATCACCGCGTACCAGCACAGATAGAACATCACCACGGCCGATCCCGTGGTGATGATGACGTTCATGGCCTTGCGCCAGTGGCCCTTCGCCTGGTCGTAGATGGCCGACATGCGGATGTTGCGGCCGTGACGGGCGCCCTTGGAAACCCCGATGAAGGTGATGATCACCAGCAGCGCCTGGTTGATCTCCACGGTGAACATGATGCCCTCTCCGAGGAGATTGTTGCCCAGCACGTTGCCGATGTTCATCGCCGCCATCGCCATGATGGACACGGAGAGCACGATGTTCTCGAACCAGCCCAGCAGCCAGTCGAGCCCCCCGATCGCGCGCATGATCGGTGATCGTGACGAACTTCCCTGCACTTCGGACATCCGTTGCTCCCGGCCGGGTCCGTGGCTGGGCCCACTCCACGTCCCGGCGTTGTGGTTGTTTTCCGCCGGCCATCCGACCGGCCTCGATAGACTCGATTCAGTGTAGACGGGGCTGTGTGGCGATGTCCACGCCCCGGATGGCACGGCGGCGGTGGCATGCTAAGGTCAATGGGGTTCGGCCCGGTCGACCGGGTCCACCGACACGATTCCGTGAATGACACAAGCAGACACCAATCAGGGAGAGACGGCATGAAAGAACGTTTCCTTAACAAGGGGGCCTTGTGGATGGGCTCGCTCGCGCTCGCCGCCGGCCTGACGCTGACCGGTTGCGGCCAGCAGTCCGAGGACGAGGCCGGTGCGGACCAGCAGGTCTGGAAGTTCGCCCTCGAGGAGACCAAGGGCGGCGTGCAGTGGCAGTACGCGGCCAAGTTCAAGGAACTGGTCGAGAACGCGCACGACAACGTCGAGGTCAAGATCTACCCCTACGGCACGCTGGGCACCTCCCAGGACGTCACCCAGCAGGTACAGACCGACACCCTGCAGTTCGGCTTCGCCTCCGCGGGCCACGTCGGCTCGACCATTCCCGAGGCCCAGGTGTTCTCCCTGCATTTCCTGTTCTCTCAGGACAATGAGGTCAACAAGGACATCTTCACCAGCAACGAGACGGTCTACACCGAGCTGGGCGAGGCCTACAACGAGAAGGGGCTGGAACTGCTCTCGATCGTGCCGGAAGGCTACATGGTCTGGAGTGCCAACAAGGAGATCACCCAGCCGTCCGACTTCGAGGGCGTGAAGTTCCGCGTCATGCCGTCCGACCTGCTGCTCTCCACCTACGAGCTCTACGGCGCCAGCCCGCAGGGCCTGGCCTACTCCGAGGTCTACGGCGGTCTCGAGCGCGGTCAGATCGACGCCCAGGTCCAGCCGATGTTCGCCCACCGCGACATGAGCTTCTACGAGGTGCAGGACTACCTGGTCGAGGCGCGTCACGCGCAGTTCGTGTCGACCGTGATCTCCAGCCCGGACTTCATCGACAACCTGCCCGAGCCGATGCAGGCCAGCCTCGACGAGATCATCGACGAGCTCGGCCCGTACATCTACGAGGAGCAGAAGAAACTCAACGCCGAGGCGGCCGAGGAGATCAAGTCCGAGAGCGACACCACCTTCGTGCGCCTGAACGACGAGCAGGTCGCCGCCTTCCGCGAGACCGTGCAGCCGATCTACGACCAGTTCGTGGACATGGCCGGCCCGCGCGGCGAGCGCATCCTGAAGGCCATTCAGGAAGCGGTCGCCGAGGGCGAATCCTCGTAAGATCGTCGTTGTTCGAACGGCAAGCCATCGAGAACGCGCCCACCGGGCGCGTTTTTTCGTGGGCACCCCATGGGCACGCACCGCGCACCACCCTGACAACCCCCGGGTCCTGAACTAGTCTCGACGGCAACGGGGGCTCGAAACCGACTCGGCGTGGCGTGTCACGCCGGAGTCACGCCGACACGTGATACTGGTGACGAGAACACGTGCCTGCCGCTGGGCAGGCTCCACAGGAAAAACGCCGGATCACGTCACTTTCGGGGTGGCCCCGCTTTCACCCACAGGAGCAGGCACGGAGCGCGCATGGCGACAGCCCAATCCCCACAGGCAAGCGGGTCCGCCCCCTGGCTGACCGTCAACGCCGGCTCGTCCTCGCTCAAGCTATCGGTCTTCGACGGTGCCGGCCAGCGGCTGGTCTCACGGCATGTCGACGACCTGAACGACCCCTCGGGCGCGGCCCACGCCCGCGCGCTGGCCGGGGAACTCGACCGTCTTTCGAATGAACTGGACCGACCGCCCCGCGCCGTGGCCCACCGGGTGGTGCACGGCGGCGGGCGGTTCCACGCCCCGACGCGGGTGGACGAGAAGATGCTCGGGGCACTGCGGGAGATCGACTACCTCGCCCCCCTGCACAACCCGCTGGCCGTAGCCTGCATCGAGGCGGCCCGCGAGCACCTGCCGCAGCCTCCCCACTACGCGCTGTTCGACACGGCATTCCACCACGACCTGCCCCCGGAGACCCGCGACTACGCCCTGCCGTCATGGTGCCGGGAGCGCCTCGGCATCCGCCGCTACGGGTTCCATGGCCTGTCGGTCGCCAGCGTGGTCCGCCGGATGGCCGACTGCCTCGGCCATCCGGCCGAACGGCTGAACCTGATCGTCGCGCATCTGGGCAACGGCGCGAGCCTGACCGCCATCCGCGGCGGGCAGAGCGTGGCCACCTCCATGGGGCTCACCCCGCTCGAAGGCCTGGTGATGGGCAGCCGGGCCGGGGACATCGACCCGGCGATCCCCGGCTTTCTCGAACGCCACGGCGGGCTGTCCCCCGGGGAGGTCGACCATCTGCTCAACCGCGAGTCGGGGCTCACCGGCCTGTGCGGCACGCGCGACCTGCGCGAGATCCACGCGGCCATCGACCGGGACGATGCCGACGCCCGCGCGGCGCTGAACATGTACATCCACCGCATCCGTCACTACCTCGGCGGCTATCTGGTCAATCTCGGCCGGCTCGACGCGCTGGTGTTCACCGGCGGGGTGGGCGAGCACGACCATGACGTCCGCGCCGAGGTCTGCCACGGCTTGGGCCTCCTGGGGCTGGCCATCGATCCCGCCGCCAACCGCGAGCCCTCGGGGGGCGGGCGGGCGATTCACCAGCCCCACAGCCCGGCGGGGATCTGGGTGCTGCCCGCGGACGAGGACATCGAGATGGTCCGCCAGCTGCAGGAACTGCCGGACCTCGCCCCGCCACCGGCAGCCGACTGAACCGTTCACGACGCCCACAAGGACCCGACGATGACCAGCGAGAACCGCCGACCGGACCCAGGACACCCCAGCGACGAGACGCTCGCCAGCATCGACGGCTGGTGGCGCGCGGCCAACTACCTCTCCGTGGGCCAGATCTACCTGCTGGACAATCCCCTGCTGGGCGAACCGCTGCGCCCCGAGCACATCAAGCCGCGCCTGCTGGGCCACTGGGGCACCACCCCGGGACTCAACTTCGTCCATGCCCACATGAACCACCAGATCACCGCCCGCGACCTCGACGCCATCTTCCTCACCGGGCCGGGTCACGGCGGGCCGGGGCTGGTGGCCGCGGCCTGGCTCGACGGGACCTATTCCGAGGTCTACCCGGAAATCGGGCGCGACCGGATCGGAATGCAGCGGCTGTTCAAGCAGTTCTCCTTCCCCGGCGGGGTGCCGTCGCACGTCGCCCCGGAGACACCGGGATCTATCCACGAGGGCGGCGAACTGGGCTACGTGCTCTCGCACGCGTACGGGGCGGCCTTCGACAACCCCGACCTGGTCGTCTGCGCGGTGGTCGGCGACGGCGAGGCCGAGACCGGACCGCTGGCCACCTCCTGGCACTCCAACAAGTTTCTCAACCCGGCCCGCGACGGGGCGGTGCTGCCGATCCTGCATCTCAACGGCTACAAGATCGCCAACCCCACCGTCCTCGCGCGCATCTCCGAGGAGGAGCTCGACGCCCTGCTGCGCGGCCACGGCTACGCGCCGCGCTACGTCACCGGCGACGCCCCGGCGCGACTGCACCGCGAGATGGCCGCCACGCTGGGCGAAGTGCTCGACGAGATCGCCGCCATTCAGGACAACGCCCGGCAGAACGACGACACCAGCCGGCCGCGCTGGCCGATGATCGTGCTGCGCACCCCGAAGGGCTGGACCGGGCCGGACAGCGTCGACGGCAAACCGATGGAGGGATCATGGCGCTCGCACCAGGTCCCGATCAACGATGCCCGCCACGATGCCGAGCACCGCGAGATGCTCGAGCACTGGATGAAGAGCTATCGCCCGGAAGAGCTGTTCGACCAGACCGGCGCACCGCAGGAGTGGATCACGCGGCGCAGCCCGGCCGGGCCCCGGCGACTGTCGGCCAACCCGCACGCCAACGGCGGGCTGCTGTGCCGCCCGCTGGACCTGCCGGACTTCCGCGACTACGCGGTGCCCGTGGAATCACCCGGTCACGACTTCGCCGAGTCCACGCGCGTGCTGGGCCGTTTCCTGCGCGACGTGATGAAACGCAACGCCGCACAGGCCAACTTCCGCCTGTTCGGCCCGGACGAGACCGCCTCTAACCGCCTGGACGATGTCTTCGACGCCAGTCCGCGCTGCTGGAACGCCGAGCGGCTCGATACCGACGAGCACCTCTCTCCCGACGGGCGGGTGATGGAGATCCTCTCCGAGCACACCTGCCAGGGCTGGCTGGAGGGCTACCTGCTGACCGGCCGGCACGGCCTGTTCGCCTGCTACGAGGCATTCATCCACATCGTCGACTCGATGTTCAACCAGCACGCCAAGTGGCTGAAGACCTGCCAGGAAATCGGCTGGCGTGCGCCCATCCCGTCGCTGAACTACCTCCTGACCAGCCATGTCTGGCGGCAGGACCACAACGGTTTCTCCCACCAGGACCCCGGCTTCATCGACCACGTGGTCAACAAGAAGGCCGAGGTGATCCGGGTCTACCTCCCGCCCGACGCCAACACCCTGCTCTCGGTCACCGACCACTGCCTCGAGAGCCGCGACTACGTCAACGTGATCGTCGCCGGCAAGCAGCCGCAGCCCCAGTACCTGGATATGGACGAGGCGATCCGCCACTGCACCGCCGGCATCTCGATCTGGGAATGGGCCAGCAACGACGAGGGCAGCGAACCCGACGTGGTGATGGCCTGCGCCGGCGACGTGCCCACCGGCGAGACGCTCGCCGCGGTCGACCTGATACGCCGGCACCTGCCGGAACTGAAGGTCCGGGTGGTCAACGTGGTCGACCTGATGAAGCTGCAACCGGCCGCCGAACACCCGCACGGCCTGTCGGACCGGACCTTCGACTCCCTGTTCACCCTCGACCGACCGGTGGTGTTCGCCTACCACGGCTACCCGTGGCTGATCCACCGACTGACCTATCGGCGAACCAACCACCCCAACATCCACGTGCGCGGCTACAAGGAGGAAGGCACGACCACCACGCCCTTCGACATGGCCGTGCGCAACCAGATCGACCGCTATCACCTGGTGATGGACGTGATCGAGCGGGTGCCGAGGCTCGCCGTGCGGGCGGCCCACTTCCGCCAGCACCTGCACGGCCGGCTGGTGGAACACGACCACTACATCCGGGAGTACGGGGAGGACCTCCCGGAAATCCGCAACTGGCACTGGCCCGGCGTCTCCGGGCGCTGACTTCGCGCCCCACCGTCCCGGGCGGTTCTTCGATGGCGCCCCGGTCGGTTATGCTATAACGCATCGAAAGGACAGCATCAGGCAGGGGAACGCAGGCAAACGCATGGAAACGGACAAAAAGCGCATCGTCCGGCTTCGACCCACCGCGGGACTGATTCTCGCCCCCCTGTTGCTGACCACCCCGACCGACCTCCTTCTGGCCGCCGGGCCGGTCGACACCAGCCGCGTGGCGGCCGTGGAACTGGCCCGCGAAGGGCAGCTCGACCGCGCCATATCGCGACTGGAATCCCTGGACGCCGCCCACCCGGGCGACCGCCGCATTCTCGCCGACCTGGTCATCCTCTATCGCCGGGCCGGCGACAATGCCGCCATCCTCGAGCGCACCGCCGGGCTCTCTCCCGGCGAAGTACCCGAATACGCCCATCTCGCCTGGGCCGGCGCCCTGCGTGACGCCCGCCGTTTCGAGGATGCCGCTTTGGTGCTGCGCGACTCCCATCGTCGTCTCGGCACGACCGGCCGGGTGCGCTACGGGGTGGTCAGCGCCGAGGCCGGCGACACGGCCACCGCCATCGACGCCCTCGAAGGCATCGATCCACTGCCCGACTCCGCCCGGGAACTCGCGATGATGGCCTACGGCATGCGCCTTTCCAACCGTACCCGCGAGGCACTGGCACTGGCCAACCGCGCCCGCCGGGCCGATCCCGCGGCACCGTTCCCCCATGTGGAACAGACCCTGGCCCTCTGGCAGCTGGGCGCCGCCGAACGCGCGCTGGCCGCCGTCCGCGCCCACCCGGAGCGGTTCGAACCCGACGTCCGGCTGCAAGTCGAGGCCGACGCCATCGCTGCCGACATCCGCCAGGCGATCGACCGGCGCGACCAGCTGCTCGTCGACGCCCGACCGCAGGAGGCCGACGCGGTCATGTCCGCCCCGCAGCAGCGACTCGACGCCTTTCTCGAGCTCGTGCCCGAGGACCATCCGCAACACCGCCGCGCACTCCACGACCGGATCTATCTCCTGCGGGAGAGGGGACGGATGCCCGAAACCATCGCGACCTGGGAAACCCTGCCGACCGAACCGACTCGACCGCCGTTCGTCCGCCGGGCCGTCGCGGATGCCTACCTGGCCGAGGAGCGCCCCGAGGATGCCCTGCCCCTTTACCAGTCGCTGCTGCCCCCCAAAGGGCCTGCCGACCTGACCCTGCTGCTCGATCTCTACTACACCCTGATCGCGCTGGAAGACTACAACCGGGCAGCGCAGATACTCGTAAGAGCGGACAAGACGCCGGCCTGGCTGACAAGGGGCGGAGAACGAAAGCCGGCACCCAACTGGAAACGAGTCAGCATCGACCAGCTGCTGGTCGACGACGCCGCCTACCGCCAACAGAATGCGGAGGCCTGGCGGCGCAGCGGGGAACTGGTCGATGCCGCCCCCGCGCATTCCGGACTGTGGAGTCAACGCGCCCGGATCGCCCGCTGGCGCGGCTGGCCCGAGCGGGCGAGCACCTTCACCCAACGGGCCGAGGCCTGGGCCCCCGAGGCACTGGAAACGCGCCTTTCGCGCGCGGCCGCTGCCCGCGACCTGGGCCACTGGGATGCCTGGGAAACGGAAGTCGACCGACTGGTAGAGGACTTCCCCCGTGACGCCGGGGTCCGGCGACACCTTGAGGAACTCGACGACCGGGATCGGTTCTCGATCGAGAGCGAGGTCACCTTCGGCCGTAGCCGTGGTGGCGAGGCGCTGGTCTCGGGCAGCCGTGACCAGAGCTGGCGCACGCGGCTGAACTCGCCGTGGTCGGCATACGACGTTCGCGCCTTCGTCGAGCACCGCCGCGAGACGGCCACTTTCGACCAGACCGACGGAACCCACGACCGGATCGCGGTCGGCATGGAATGGACCGCCGACCGCAAGCGCGCCTGGGCGGCCGTGCATCGCAACCGCCTCGGCAGCCCGGAACCCGGCGTGGCCGCCGGCTGGTCGCAATGGCTCAACGACCATTGGCAGGTCAGTGTGGAGGGCGACTCCCACTCGCTGGAGACCCCGTTGCGCGCCAGGGAGGCGGGGCTGGAAGGCTGGTCGGCGGGCGCCTCGGTCGACTGGCGCGCCTCCGAATCGCTGTCGGCCTACGCCAACACCGGCCTGCTCGCCATCGACGACGGCAACCGCCGCCTGTCGTTCGGCACCGGTGCGACCCGCCGGATCTCCGCCGGGCCGCACCACGTCACCGACCTGGGCGGCGATCTCTTCTACCAGCACAACAGCCAGCCGGGCGGGCCGTACTACAACCCGGAGACCTCGGGGAGCGCCACGGTCCGGGTCGACCACGACTGGATCACCTGGCGGCGCTACGATCGCGCCTTCACCCAGCACTTCCACGCCGCCACCGGCATGGGCTACCAGGCCGACTTCGGCAGCGATCCGACGATCGAGTTGCGCTACGAACATCGCTGGGACCTCAGCCGTCGCTGGGCCGTGCGCTACGGGGTGGGCTGGTCCAGCATGGCCTACGACGGCGAGCGCGAACGCCGACTGTACGGCCTGCTCGGAGTGGAGGGGATCTTCTGATGCCACGCTGGATGACACGACTCACCGCCCTGATCCTCGGCCTGCTGCTTGCCGGCAATGCCCCGGCCGCCGGCCCCGAGGTGCCCGACGGCCGCTTCATGGCCGTGTGCTATCACGACGTCCGCGATGACGTGATCGCCGGGCTCGACGCCGACCCCTATGCCGTCAGCACCGCCCGCCTGGTCGCCTGGTTCGACTGGATGAAGGCCAATGACTGGCAGCCGGTCTCGCTCGACCGGATCGTCGAGGCGCGCTCGGGCGGCACGCCACTGCCGGACAACGCCGTGCTGCTGACCTTCGACGACGGGCTGGCCAGCCTCTACAGCCACGTCTTCCCGCTGCTGGAGGCCTACGACTACCCGGCCCTGGTCGCGCTGCAGACCGGCTGGCTGGAGACCGTCTGGGGCGGCGCCGAGGTGACCTACACGCCGGACACCTTCGGCGAGCCGGGGGCCGACACGCAGACCGCCGCCGGCACGATCACCTACAACGGCCGGCCGCTCGGACCGGAAGGCTTCGTCACCCCGGCGCAGATCCGCGAGATGCGGGACTCCGGGCTGGTCGAGTACGCCAGCCACAGCCATGACCTGCACCGCGGCATCCTCGGCAACCCGCAAGGCAACAGCGAACCGGCGGCCATCACCCGGCGCTTCGACCCGGAGACCGGGGAATACGAGACCGACGCGGCCTTCCGCCAGCGCATCCGCGAGGACCTCGACCGCAGCCGGACGATGATCGAATCGCTCACCGGCCGGGTGTCACGGGCCATCGTCTGGCCCTACGGCGCTCACAGCCGGGAAGTGGACGCCATTGCCGCCGAGATCGGCATGCCCTGGTCGTTCTCGCTGGGCGGCACGGCGCTGAACACACCGCAGGCGGAAACATTCTCCCGCGCGCTGATCGTGGACGACCCGCCTCCGGTCGAGGTGGCCGCCGAGGCCCGGCCGGCCGACCAGCCGCCGGTCAACCAGCCCTCACCGCAGCGGGCGGTGCACGTCGACCTGGACTACGTCTACGATCCCGACCCCGAGCAAGCCAACGCCAACCTCGGCAAGCTGCTCGACCGCATCAAGGCCATGCAGGTCCGCACCGTCTACCTGCAGGCCTTCGCCGACCCCGACGGGGACGGCAACGCCGCCGAGCTGTACTTCCCCAACCGCCACCTGCCGGTGCGGGCCGACCTGTTCAACCGGGTCGCCTGGCAACTGCGCACCCGTGCCGGTGTTCAGGTCTACGCCTGGATGCCGCTGCTGGCCTTCGACCTGCCCGACGCGGAACGCAAGCGCGCGCTGTCGGTCACCCGCGCCGGGACCGACGGCAAGCCGGTGCCGGCCGCGCGGGACTACCGGCGGCTGAGCCCCTTCCTGCCGGAGTCCGAGCGGATCGTCGGCGAGATCTACGCCGATCTCGGCCGCGCGGCCAGCGGCATCGCCGGGGTGCTGATCCACGACGATGCCTATCTCGCGGCCGACGAGGACCGCACCGCCTGCCTTAGGAAGGCGCGCTGGCCCGGCACGGACGAGCCGATCGCCGACTGCGACCTGTCCCCGGAAGACAAGACGCAGGCACTGATCGACTTCGGCGAGGCAGCCACGCAGCGATTGTCGCGACACGTCAATGACGCACGCGGCTTCCGGGTGGCACGCAATCTGTACGCCCGGGTGGTGCTCGATCCGGAGGCCGAGGCACGCTTCGCCCAGTCGCTGCCGGCGTTCCTGGCGGCCTATGACGAGGTCGCGCTCATGGCCATGCCCTGGCTCGACGGCACCGAACTGCCGCCCGAGGTCTGGCTCGACCGGCTCGCCGATGCCGTGGAGATGCAGGCCGGCGGCTTCGAGGACGTGGTCTTCGAGCTGCAGGCGCGCGACTGGCGCGGCGAAGGCCGCTGGGTGGAGGGCGAGACCCTGCGCGGCTGGATGGAGCGGCTGATGCGCCGCGGGGTGCTGAACCTGGCCTACTACCCGGATGATTTCCTCAACGACCGCCCCCGCTTCGAACCCACCCGGGAAGGGATTTCGCTCGATGCCTTCCCGCATCGGCAATAGGAGGCCGCGGGCATGAACATCGACTGGCTGCTGGACTTCGTCTTCTTCTACCCCCTGGTGATGGCCTGGGTGTGGATGATCGGCGGGATCTGGTACTTCTTCCGCTGGGAGCGCGGCAAGCACGGCGACCCGGACCATCCGCCGCCGAGCGACCGCACCCCGCCGTGCAGCATCATCATTCCCTGCTTCGACGAGGCCACCGACATCCGGGACACCGTGCACTACGCGCACGCGAGCGAGTACCCGGACTTCGAGATCATCGCCGTCAACGACGGCAGCAACGACGATACCGGCCGCATCCTCGAGGAACTGACCGGGGAATACCCGCGCCTGCGGGTGGTGCACCTGGCGACCAACCAGGGCAAGGCCATCGCGCTGCGCACCGGCGCTCTGGCGGCCAAGCACGAGTTTCTGATCGGCATCGACGGCGACGCCCTGCTGCACCCCAAGGCGGTCGGCTGGATGATGTTCCACCTGGCCTCCGGGCCGAGAGTCGGCGCGGTCACCGGCAATCCGCGCATCCTCAACCGCAGCACCCTGCTGGGCAAGCTGCAGGTGGGCGAATTCTCCGCGACCATCGGCCTGATCAAGCGGGCCCAGCGAGTCTACGGCCGCATCTTCACCGTCTCGGGCGTGATCGCCGGGTTCCGCCGCACCGCGCTCGACCGTGTCGGCTACTGGAGCAGCGACATGGTCACCGAGGACATCGACATCTCCTGGCGACTGCAGCTCGACCACTGGGACATCCGCTACGAACCCAACGCCCTGTGCTACATCTACATGCCCGAGACGCTCCGCGGGCTGTGGAAGCAACGCCTGCGCTGGGCCCAGGGCGGCGTGGAAACGGTCCTCAGGCATTCCGGCAGCCTGCTGCGCTGGACCAAGCGCCGGCTCTGGGCGGTGGCCATCGAGTACATCGTCAGCATTCTCTGGGCCTATGCCATGGCCGCCGTGCTGGCGATCTACCTGTTCGGCCTGGCCTTCGGGCTGCCGCCGGGCTGGGACGGCCCCAGCATCATCCCGCAGTGGGCGGGCGTCATCCTCGGCATCACCGCGCTGCTGCAGTTCCTGGTCAGCCTGCTGATCGACCGGCGCTACGAGGCCGACCGGCGTTTCTTCCGCAACTATTTCTGGGTGATCTGGTATCCGCTGGCCTTCTGGCTGCTGTCGATGGCGACCACCGTGGTGGCGCTGCCCAGGGCCATTCTCAAGCGGTCGGGCGAGCGGGCCCGCTGGGTCAGCCCCGACCGCGGACTGCGACCACCGGAGGAATGAGGCAGTGAAGCATTCCCGTCCCCGCCTCCCGGACATCATCGAACGCAACGACCTGGAATCCACCGGCCGGCGCCGCGTGGGCCAGGTCGTGAGCCTGATCGCCTGGGCGCTCTGGATCTACCTGTTCACGCCCCTCATCGCACTGATCGGCTGGCTGCTGGGCGTGGAACTCTTCCAGCGCTACATCCTCGACGATCCCATCGGCACCCTGCAGGCCGTGCAGGTCTACGTGCTGGTGATCCTGGCCGCCGGGGTGGTCTTCATCGGCTGGGCGACCTACAACTGGCTGCGATTTCACAACCGCGAGCGGCGGCATGCCCCGCCACCGATCAGTTCCCGGGAACTGGCACGCCGGTTTTGCATTTCGCCGGAAGAGGCCGAGGAGATCTCCAGTCAGCGCATCGTGACCGTGCACTTCAACGAGGATGCCGAGATCATCGAGATCACCCCCGAATCCCCGCTGCCCGCGGACAGTGACCGGGAGAGAAACCCTTCCTTCCCGACCGCCGAACTGTCCCGAAGCTGAAGGCCTCAAATGCAAAAGGCCCCGGGAAGACCATGCCTCCCGAGGCCGTGCTCCTTGCCGCCCGTCCGGGCTTACTGGATCTTCAGGTAGGCATAGCCATCGCGCTGCAGGTCGGCGATCTTGGCCACGCCGGAACCCACCAGGTCGACGCCCTCGTAGAGCTTGTCCTCGGACAGATCGATCTCCTTGCGGGTGACGTCGCACAGATGCACCTTGACGTCGCGGATCTCGACCAGCGTCTGCAGGCGACCCTTGAGCTCGTCGCGACGCTCCTTCAACGCCTCGCCGGCGGCATAGGGCGTGCCTTCCAGCGGGTCGTCGGTGGCAAAGCGGATGCCGAAACCGACCAGCACCAGGTGCACGTCCCAGGGGAGCAGCTTCTGCTCCGCATCGTTGATCAGGTTGTTGATCGAGGTGAGCGTGGCGGAATAGCGGGTGGGGTCGGCAAAGTCGACGTGGTAGACCACGCGCTGGGTGTCGTCGGCCTGGGCGGTCGGCGCGACCAGCAGCACGGCCAGCAGCATCGCGGCCAGGATGGTCATCAGCCGGCCACGAGCCGGGAGGCCGCGGTGGCCGGCATGCGATTGCATCGGGTTCGGTGTCATTCCTTTCTCCTTGGTTTTCGGATTCACGGGCAAGCATAGACCCTGACGGCGGAAGTCAGGAAAACGCCAGACCGAAGCCACAGTTGGCGATGTAGTCCTGCTCCCGTTCGAGATCCGCGGCCGTCAGCGGGTGATCCGCCAGCCACCCGCCGCCAAAGATCAGCTCCAGGCGCTTTCCACGCGCCGACAATGTCAGATCCCCGGGCACCGCTCCCTCGCCACGATCCCGGTGAAAGAGCACCGCCAGGCGCAGGATGACCGCCAACCGCTGGGCCAAGGGCTTCATCTCCTCGTCGAGCGGCTCGAAACGCGCCGGCTTGAACTTGCGCCGATGGGCATGCACCAGCGAGGCGACCGTCGCCTGCGCCAGCCGGGTCAGCCCCGGCATGTCCGCGTTCTCCAGCACGTAGGCGCCGTGATGGTGATAGCCGGAATGCGAGATCGCCAGGCCCACCTCGTGCAACCGGGCGGCCACGTCCAGCCAGGCATCCAGCGGCAGGGACTCGGCCGTCTCTTCCGCTGTCGCCCCCCAGTCGGCCTCCACCTGCCGCCAGAGATGGGCGGCGGTGTTGGCCACACGAGCAGCGTGCTCGGCATCGACGTTGAACATGCGCTGCAGACGCCCGACGGTCAGATCGCGCACGTCGTCGAAGTCGTCACGATCGACCCAGTCGTAGATCAACCCCTCGCGTAGCGCTCCGTCGGAAATCGCCATGCGCTCGATGCCCAGCGCCTCGAAGATCGCCCGCATGGCGACCAGTCCGCCGACGAACACCGGCCGCCGGTCGTCCGAGACCCCCGACAGGGAAAGCTTGTCGAGCTTGCCGGCCTTGAGCACCGCGCGGCGGATGCTGTCGAGGCCCGCCAGCGTGAGACTGCCGTCACCCCAGCCGTTGGCCTCGGCCACCGTCGCCAGCGAGCGCGCCGTGCCGCTGCTGCCCACCGCCCGGGCCCAGCCCATCTTGCGATAGGCGCGCTGGTAGCTCATCAGCTCCAGCTCGGCGCGCCGCTCGGCCTTGAGCATCCGCGACTTGTCGTACTTGCCGTCGGGGAAATGGTCGTTGGTCAGGCGCACGCAACCCAGGGGCACGCTCTCCATGCGCACCGGCTCGAAGCCCTCGCCGATGATCAGCTCGGTCGAGCCGCCGCCGATGTCGATCACCAGCCGCCGCCCATCGACCGGCACGTCGCTGTGAGCCACGCCCAGGTAGACCAGCCGCGCCTCCTCGCGCCCGCCGATGATCTCGATGGGGTGGCCGATGGCGTGCTGGGCCCGGCGGATGAACTCCGCGCCGTTCTTCGCCGCGCGCAGGGTGTTCGTCCCCACGATGCGCACCCGCCCCCGGCGCATGCCGGCCAGGCGCTGGCCGAACCGCCGCAGGCAGTCGACGCCGCGCTCGATCGCGTCCTCGGACAGCCGGCTGTCCTCGTCCAGCCCCCCGGCCAGCCGGACCATCTCCTTCATCCGGTCGATCACCTGCAACTGCCCCGCCTCCACGCGGGCCACCAGCATGTGGAAACTGTTGGACCCGAGGTCCACCGAGGCGATCACCTCACCGTCTTGCATACAAAGGCATCTCGTCCGATTCGGGCCCACCCGAAATCCGCGGGCCGGAATGATGTTGTCATGGCTGCATGTGCTCGTTTGCATTATGTCGGCTTTCCGGGGTGCCACAAAGCGACGGCATCACCATTGCCCAGCCCATCCGCGCAATGACAGGCAGGCACCCAACTGCCCCTTGATCTCGACCGCAACCTATATTAGGTATATCTGATAAATAGAAGCTCATGATTCTCAAGGACGAGACACGTGACATACATCCGACCTATATCTCGACAGGGGTGGCGACGACCGGCATGGATGCTCCTGCTCAGTTGCCTCGCCATCCCGGCCAATGGCGCCGACCTTGCCGACGAGACACTCCTCCAGCAGGAGCGCCAGCAACAGTTACGTGATCGGATCGAGACCGATCCCGACACCCGCCTGACCGAACCGAGCCGCCCCTCTGTCCGGCTGCCGGAAAAGGAGACGCCCTGTGTCGAAATCGAAGAGATCCGGCTGCCCAGCGAACCTTCCCCGGTCTTCGAAAAGGCACTGGATAAGGCGCTGACCCGACTGAAATGGTCAGCCCCCCAGTGCCTGGGCAAGCGCGGCATCCGGGCCGTGATACGCGAAGTCCAACAAAACCTTATCGACGCGGGTTTGATTACCTCCCGCATGAACGCCCCGCCACAGGATCTTACCGACAGGCAGCTCGAACTGGTTGCCCTACCGGGCCGTATCAGCACCATCCGAGCGAGCGAGACCTCGGGCGAACGCGCCCGTCCCGGCCCCGCCTTTCCGTCCAGCCCGGGCGACGTCCTGAACCTCAGAGCCCTCGAACAGGGGCTCGAGAATCTCGAACGGCTCTCCAGCGTCACTGCCGATATCGACATCAAACCCGGTCACAAGAAGGGCGAGAGTGACGTCGTCGTCCACTGGCAGCAAGATTTCCCGCTCCATCTCACCCTTTCCGTCGATGATTCCGGCAGCCGTAAGACAGGGCGCTATCTGGGAACGGCTACGCTGTCAGGGGACCATCTCTTCGGTTTCAACGGCCTGCTGTATGTCAGCTTGACCCGCGATCTCGGCCTCGAGGAATCCGATCTGCCCGGCGGCACCGACTCCTGGACCCTGCACTACTCCTTCCCGCTGGGCCTCTGGCGATTCGGCGCCACGGCCAGCCGTTTCCGGTATCACCAGACGATCGCCGGCATCAACCGGGATCACCGCTACAGCGGCGAAGGAGAACGCCGCGAGATCGACATATCCCGGGTGGTCCGCCGCACCTCCACCGGGCGAACCCGCCTGAAAGCGACCGCCTGGCTGCAAACCTACGCCAACGCCATCGACCGGACCCGGCTATCTGTTCAGGACCGCCGCATGGCCGGGTACTCGATCGGCATCGCGCACCGACACTTCTTCGGCCGGCAGGTACTGAATCTTGCTCTCGACCATCGCTGGGGCACCGGCATGCTCGGAGCCCGCCCCGCGCCTGAGGAACCATTCGGCGAGGGCACGGCACGTCCCCGCATCACGTCTCTCGATATACGACTCGATGCCCCTTTCACTCTCGATGATCGATCACTGCGCTACCGCGGCGAGATCCGCGCCCAGTACAACCACACCCGGCTGATTCCGCAGGACCGTTTCGCCATCGGCAGCCGCCATTCGGTACGGGGCTTCGGCGGCGACTTGCTACTCAGCGGTGACCGGGGCGCCTACTGGCGCAATGAACTCCACCTGGAACTTCCCGGCCCGCTGCACCCATACCTGGCCCTGGACGCCGGTCGGGTCGATGGCCCGTCCGCCCGCGATCTGCCCGGCCGGCACCTGTTGGGCGGTGCGTTCGGCCTGCAATGGCGCTGGAAGAACACCTGGCTCGACGCCTGGGCTTCCCGGGCGATCGATCGACCGTCGGCATATCCGGACCCGGGGCTTCAGGTGGGATTTCATGCCGGCACCCGGTTCTGACCGCTTGATCATGTGCACGACAGGGACCAAGTCATGACACACAACACCTCGCATTCCCCATGGTTCGGGCCGCTGGCCGCCCTTATTGGCTATCTGCTCGCCATTTCACCCTCGTCCGCCAGCAACATTCAGTCTCACCCGGACGCATCAGGTGAAAACCGGCCCGTCGTCGGCGAATCCGCCAACGGCATCCCCGTCGTCGACATTACCTCCCCGGGCGAGGATGGCGTCTCGCACAACGTCTACCAGCAGCTCGACGTCGACAAGGCCGGTGTGGTGTTCAACAACGGGCGCCGGGTAAGCACCTCGAAGCTCGCCGGCCAGATTGGCGCCAACCCGGCCCTCGCCGGCGGAACGGCCGACCTGATTCTCAACGAGGTGCGCGCCGCCTCACCCAGCCAGCTCGCCGGTTATCTGGAAATCGGCGGTGACGCGGCGGATCTGGTCATCGCCAACCCCGCCGGCATCACCTGCAACGGCTGCGGATTCATCAATGCCGAACGGGCCATGCTGACCACCGGCCGCCCGTCATTCGATAACGAGCGCTGGACCGGACTGGAGGTGCGCGACGGACGCATCCGCATCGAGGGGGACGGCATGGATGCCAGCCGGACCGCCGAGGCCGACCTACTGGCACGCGCCGTCGAGATCAATGCCGGCATATGGGCCGACGACCTCGATGTCACCGCCGGCGCGGGTCATTACGACCGATTCGGTCGACTCATTGGCCCGATCAACACCGACACCTCCTCGCCCCAGTGGGGGATCGATACCGCTCGCCTCGGTGGCATGTACGCCGGCAAGATCCGCCTGGTCGCCAATGAACACGGGGTGGGAGTGCGCAATGCGGGCGACGTGGCCGCCGGGCCAAACGGCCTGTCCATTACGGCGGACGGGAAACTCGTCAACTCTGGAACGACGACCGCCGCGGGGACAACCGCGCTACGGGCCGAGGGCATAACGAATACCGGCGCGATTCATGCAGAGCGCAGGCTTTCGCTCGATAGGGTGAACACGCTGGACAACCGTGAGGGGCGTATCGCCGGGCAAGCAGACATTACGACCGATGCCGGGGTGATCGACAACCGAGACGGCGAGATACTGGCCGGAGACGCCTTGACCCTGACACTCGACACTTCTCTTCGGAACGGGGCGGGCCTGCTCTATGGCCGACACAACCTGACCCTGTCCACCCCGTTGATGACCGGCGAGGGCCTGTGGCTCTCGGATGGCGACATCAAGGCCACGATCCGGGGTAATCACCGCCACCAGGGTGAGATCGCGGCCGGCAGAAACCTGTCGTTGACCGTCGAAGGCACCCTCGACAATGCGGACCGGCTGACCGCAGCCGGTCAAGCCGGGATCGAAGCCGACGAGGTAAACAACCTCGCCAGCAGCGAAATCACCGCCGGGGCCCTCGAGATCACCGCCGAAAGTGACCTGGAAAACCACGGACTGATCGATGGCCATGAAATTCGTGTTGCCGCCACGACCATCGAGAACTCCGCGGATGGACGAATCTACGGCGATCAGCTTTCCGTAACCGCCCACCATCTCCTCAACCTCGGTAATGAAGGCAGCGCCGCGACCCTGGCCGCTCGCAGCCAGCTACGCCTGGCCACCGACGAGCTGAAGAACCGTAACGAGGCGCTAATCCTCAGTGCCGGCGACATGCTCATCGAGGGTCACGACAAGGCCTTTGTCGACCACCTCCTCAACGAGGGCGCCAGCATCGAGGCCCTGGGCGATCTCTCCATCACCGCCGGGCACATCGACAACCGCAATGGGGGACTGGTCACCGCCCAGGTCGACGAGCCGACCGTCTACCGCCAATTCGTCCAGCCCAAAGGCAGCCATCACCGTTACCCAAGAAGTGAGTGTCACGGCATCGGGGGTGGCCAGGACGACAACTACTGCAACGGATACCCGGGCAGCTTCGAGGATTACACCCTCTTCCAGTTCAACGAGACCACGTCCCGCACCAAAGTCACCAAGACCGACCCGGCCACCATCCGCTCCGGTGGCGACCTTCACCTCACCGGCGGCGAGCTGATGAACGAGGACAGCCACGTTATCGCCGGCGGCGACCTGCTCGCCGACCTCGATGACCTCGACAACCGAGCGACCCGGGGACAGGACATCACGCGGCGCGTGGGCACCTCCAGGTTCACGACGGTAGAGTCCTGCGGCCTGTTCGGCTCGGATCACTGCCGCGAATGGCATGGCACCAGCTCTTACCGCCCTGCACCCGAATACGGGACGCCCTACGACCTCCCGACCGTCACCTACATCGATAAGGAGAGCACCAACCCGGCCTTGTCGACGATCCCCGGGGCCGCGGGAACCTCACCCTCCAAGAACCCTACGCTCCCCAAAGCCAGCCTGTTTCACATCCAACGGGGCAACCCCAACACCCCGTTGATCGAGACCGATCCTCGCTTTGCCAGTTACCGCCACTGGTATGGCTCCGAGGCCATGCTCGATGCCCTTGCCCGCGATCCCGCCTACACCCAAAAACGACTCGGTGACGGTTTCTACGAACAGTCCATTGTCCGCCAGCAGATCGTTGAAGAAACCGGACAACGCCACCTCGACGGCTTTGCCGACGACGAAGCCCAGTTCCGCGCCCTGATCGACGCCGGCATCTCGTTCGGTCGCGATCTCGACCTAGCACCCGGCGTGCATCTGTCGGCCGAACAGCTCGCGCAACTCACCGCCGACATCGTCTGGCTGGAGGAGGAGACGGTTGCCGTCGACGGGAAAGCCAGGCAAGTGCTTGTCCCGCACCTCCACCTGGCCGACGAACCAACTCATCTGGGCGGTCGCCAGGGCCTGATCGCAGGGATGAACCTCAACCTGACGGTCGCCGGCACCGCCACCAACCGCGGCAACCTCGCGGCAAGCGACACGCTTGCCCTCTCCGCCAATCGGATCGAGAACCTCGGCGGCAAAATCCGCGCCGGGCGCACCCGTCTGACGGCTGGCACCGACATCCGCCAGCGCGGTGGCACGATCCGCGGGCAACAGGCCCTGTCCCTGGCCGCCGGCCGGGATATCACCCTGGAAGCCGACACCCGCAAGGGCGAGAACCGCGTTGACGCCAGCGACTTTACACGCGACCACGTCGTCGACCGAGGCCGGCTCGGCGTCACCGGCAACGATGGCGTGCTGTCAGTCACCGCCGGACGCGACATCCGCCTACAGGCGGCCGAGATTACCCACGCAGGCAAAGGCGGATCGACCACCCTGGCCGCCGGTCGTGACATCGAGCTGGCCACCGCTACCGAAAGCCGGGACGAGCATATCGTCTGGGATCCCGACAACCGCCTGGTCCAGGGCAACAGCCGCGAGATCGGCGCCACCATCGACACCGAAGGCGACCTGGGGCTGACCGCCGGGCGCGACCTCGATGCCCGAGCGGCGAACCTGGACAGTACCTCCGGAGACGTGGCGATAGCCGCCGGCAACGACATCCGCCTGGAGTCCGGCCGCGCGACAAGCCACTGGGAAGAAGCCCACCGCATCGAGACCGATGGCCTGCTCTCCAGCAAGGTCAGCACCAGCCTCGACTCGTCGACCGCCGACCGGAGCGTCGCCAGCACCGTCGGCGGTGATCAGGTGACCCTGGTCGCCGGCAGGGATGTCAGCATCCAAGGCAGCCACGTCATCTCCGACCGCGGCACGCAGGTCGGGGCCGGCGGCGACGTCCAGTTGCTCGCCGATCGCGACGAGCAAACCCGTTACCACTTCCACCAAAAGAGCCGCTCGGGACTGTTTTCCAATGGCGGTCTCTCGGTGACGCTGGGCGACCAGCGCATCAGCGCCACCGACGATCTCGCCCGGCAGACCACGGCCCCGTCGAACCTGGCCAGCATCGACGGCGGCGTGACCGTCCGTGCTGGCGAGACCTACCGCCAGACGGGCAGTGACGTGCTGGCTCCGGGCGGCGACATCGACATCCGTGCCGGGCGCGTCGAAATAACGGAGGCCCGCGAGACCGCCACGAGTCGACACCAGCGGGAAATGGAGCAGAGCGGGCTCGCCGTCTCGCTCTCCAGCCCCGTCATCGACGCCGGCCGCAGCATCCAGCGCATGGCGAGCGCCGCGGATCGCACGGATAGCGGGCGAATGAAAGCATTGGCGGCTGCCAGCGCCGGACTGGCCGGCATGGATGCCTACAATCGAATCGACACGGGCCTGGCACTCGAGAATGGCAACGTGGCTCAAAAGGCCGGGGGGCTCGAAGTCTCGCTCTCCCTGGGATCAAG
>JBNJFM010000013.1:33646-47486 GCA_051746865.1 Pseudomonadota bacterium
GCCCGAGTCGAGGGGCAGACGGCTCGCATCGACAGCCGGGGAAACCTGGTGATCGAGAACGTTCAGGACGTCAGCCGGTACGACAGCGATCGACGCGAGGCCGGCGCCGCCCTCAGCCTGTGCATTCCTCCGTTCTGTTACGGCGCCTCCTCGGCCTCCCTCAACCTGGGGGAGGCCAGCATCGAAAGTGATTATGCGTCGGTCACGGAAACCGCCGGTATCGAAGCGGGCGACGGCGGATTCGACGTAAGGGTGGCAGGCGACACCGATCTCGCCGGTGGCGTGATCGCCAGTTCCCAGGGCGCGGTCGATGCCGGCCGCAACCACTTCGAGACCGGCGGGGAATTACGGCTCGCCGATCTGGAGAATCGCGCCCAGTACGAGGGCGAATCCTACGGGGTCACCGTCGGCCTCGGGGCGGATATCGCCGACAGCAACGCCGGTGTGGGCGAAGACGACGGCCGGGCCGATTCGGCCACCCGCGCCGGCATCACCGGCATCGCCGGCCACCGCGAGGTACGAAGCGGGGACGACTCGGGCGCCATCGACCCCATTTTCGACGCCGAACGGGTCCATGACGAGATCCGTGCCCAGGTCAGCATCACCCGCGAGTTCGGCCAGCGCGCCGGCGCGACCGTCCGGCAGTGGAGCGCGACCCGCCGCCACGCCTTGCGCAGCGCACAGGAGAACGCGACGACCGACGATCGCCGCAAGGCCCTCCGGGATGAGATACGCCAGGTCAACCTCGAGGAGCGCGTCATGAACGTCCTCGTCGGCGCGGTCACCGGTCAGCTCGGCACCGCCACCGGCAAGGAGGCCCTCTCCGCCGCCGCGGAGGAAATGCGCCGCATTAGCCTCGAAAACTCCTCGCGCTTCCCCGGCGTCACCGACGGCGAAACCACCCTCACCAACCTCTCCGGCGAGAGCGTCGGCGTGCGGGGCGACGGCACCAAGCTCGGGGGGACGCGCTTGGATCTGGATACGTTGTGCGGATCAGGTTACATGCGGTGCAAAACTCAGACTGACGCAAATGGAGAACCGATTCTGGATAAAAACGGAATGCCAAAACTGGAACTGAACTCCGAAGGCATGGTGCAATTTGACCCGATTGCTGCCGGGATGGAACTTGACGAGTTCCTTGAAACGCCAGAGGGCCGCGACATGGCCGGCCTCACCGGCGGCATCCAAGGGTGGAAAGGCACGCTCTTCGGCGTCCCGTACGCCCCCGGCAGCTGGCAGGACCAGTTGATCGAAGCCTTCGCCGGCAGTCATGACTACATCGGGGGGCAACTGAGTGGGCTTTATGACGAGCAGGGGAATGCTCGCCAAGGCATGTCGGATGCACAAAGCAAGGCTTACGATATCTGGAGCGGAACCGCCATCCCCGTCGCCACCCCGTTCGCCGCCGCCGAGCTACTGCCTCCCGAAGTCTGGAACGGCATTTCCATCGTCCTGGAGAGCGCCCGATGACAAGAACGATTTCTCTTCTTTTCATCGCCGTCATGAGCTCAAGCGTGGCCGGTTGCGGCATCGAGCCGGCACTGAGTGGGAAGGCTCGGTCGGAGTATCTCGACTCCATCAAGCCCTACCTCCACTACTGGGTCAAACCCGGCATGACCGAGGAAAGCCGGCGGCAGGATTCCCGAGAATGCAGAATAGGAGGTGTAAGTCCTGGAAAAATACATCGACCGGAATTTAAAAACGCCGTTCGCCCAGGGGAAAAAGAGCAGGACGCCTACCTCCGGCTGGTTCACGAATGGGAAAAGTGCATGCTTGGAAAGGGTTATCGCTTCACTGGCAAGTGCTATGACAACGAGATAGGTCGCTCTTCACCCGCATGCGCCGGTCGCACGTTGGAACCCCTGAATTGAAGAGGCAGGCAGGACCAGTTGATCGAGCCATTCGCCGGCAGCCATGACTTCATCGGCGGGCAACTGAGCGGGCTCTATGACGAGCAGGGGAATGCTCGGCAAGGCCGCTCAGCAATGGAACACAAGATCCACAACACCTGGAGCGCAACAGGGGCGATCGTATTGGCTTCGCCCTTTGCCGCAGCCGAGCTATTGCCTCCTGAAACATGGAAAGCCATCTCGATCCTTCTGGATAACGCGCAATGAACACCTGGAAAATATTGATCGGGCTCTCAAGCCTGTCGCCCTTAGTGCTGAGTTCGTGTGCCATCGGCCCAGGAGGAATCTGCGGGCCACAGACACCACTTTATGAGTGCATGAACCCGAACTATCCCGAATCCATCAAGCCATACCTCCACTACTGGGTCAAACCCGGCATGACCGAGGAAAGCCAGCGGCAGGATTCATGGGAGTGTGGGGCCGCGCCAACCGAACTCGCCGCAGAGCATGTCATTTTTCCGGACAAGGTCCTGGAGAGCGAGAAACAAGCGCATGAGACCACCGATGTTCCCGCTATCAACCGGCTCCGAGATAAATGGGGGGACTGCATGAAGGAAAAGGGTTACGAATATGTTTGGACTGGCCGGCCACTGCGACAAGAAGCAAAGCCCTGATACGACACCGGGGAGCTGGCAGGACAAGTTAATCGAAGCCTTCGCCGGCAGCCATGACTTCATTGGCGGGCAACTGAGCGGGCCCTGTGATGAGCGTGGGAATGCTCGGCAAGGCCGCTCAGCCATGGAACACAAAATCCACAACACCTAGAGCGCGAAAGGGGCAATCGTATCGGCTTCGCCCTTGGCCGCAGCCGAGCCATTACCCCCTGAAATATGGAAACACCATCTCTTTTCCTGCTTTTTTTTGCTATGAGCGCACTAACCGGTTGCACAGCCTATAGCTTGAGCAATATCGACAAGCCAGCGCCCAAAACTTACGAGAAATGGATGACGGGTGACACCACCCGGCTCGATGCAAGAAAGGCATTACTGGAATGCGGGGCCCCGAGCCCCGACCCCACAGGCTGGACCTATCAAGCCGTTGGCTTAATAGATTTATACGACCAGCTCAATCGCGCTTTCATCGTCACGGCATGCATGGAGTCCGCCGGCCATCGCGCACGGTGGGGAGGGTTGTCGGAATCCTGCGGTCTGCAGCGTCAGTACAAAAAGCTTGAGGCGTGCCAACCGAATGCCAACGTGCCAAAGCTCTCGGTCGAACGCCGCCTCAACAGCTGGTGGTGCCGTATCCATACCGATTATGAATTCTGTCGAAATCATGCTGTGAACCCATCGGCCTGCGATCCCGACGATCACAAGCACCCGCCACCCGAGTGCCTGCCCTAATGACTCAACTGTTCAAGGAGCGAACGACCATGCCAAAACGACTACTGACCTTTGCCCTGCTGGTAAGCGGCGGAGCCCTGCTTTCCGGCTGCTTGACCATGTCGGGCAACTACGAAATCCAGGCCTATGACCAGACCGGCAAACGACTGGATCCGAACATCGTCTGGTACGCGGAAGGCCGTCACGTCTACACCGTGCGCAACGCCCTGTGCATGTCACATCCCGACGCCACGCTGATCACCATCGATCTCGAAACCGGGGAACAGCACCCCTCGGAAAGCCCGCACCGCTGTCGTTGACTGACAGCACAACCCATCGTTCAAAGGAGTGAACCTGATGAAGAAACCTTTTGCTTACCTCGCACTCGCCGCGCTCGTGGGCGGCTGCTCCACCGCCGGCTCCACTCACCCCGGCCATTCGATGAAAGACGATCTGTCGGCCTGCCTCGCCCAGCTAGATAGCAAGAAAGACCTACTGCTGGTCGAGGCCCCGGTTGCGAACAACCCGCTATCCAACGCCATCGTCAACGGGCTCGCCGGCCAGTCCCCGGCGGCGGAACAACTGACCGCGGCGTTGAGCAATCGGCAGGGGCGCCCTGTGCTCGTCTTCGGCAGGAACGAAGCCAACAACACGGCGCTGTTGCGTGCGGCGCTCAAGTCTCTCCCCGACAATCAGCATGCGCGAGAGGTCTGCCTTGCGGCGAGTGCAGACAGGGCAGAGGATCTGCGCACCCTGGCCACCTCACACGGAATCGAACTCATTTTCACGCGTACCGGCGGCTGACGCGCCGCCCTCTCCTCGTCCGGCAGCCGAAGCCGATCGCGGAGACAGGCAAACGGACCCTGCGCACGATGTGTCGCGCACTCTTCCCAACCCACCGATCAAGGAGTGATTGATGAACAAGCAACTGCCACTGGCCGTACTGACGACACTCGGAATCGCGGCCACCAATCCCGCCTTCGCCGTGAGCGACATCTACCTCAAGGGCGGCATCGGCTGGGCATACAGCGACGATGATGTGGCCACCATCGGCGACCTCGTCGATCCGCCCGACCGGGTGGCTTTCGACTCCGACGGCTCGATCGCCTACCAGCTCGGCATCGGGTATCGACTGACCGACTGGCTGGACACGGAGCTTTCCCTGGGCCACATCGCCGGGTTCGACCTGAGCGGCCCCTACGAGGATGACGGCAGCGCCTCCGGCGAGACCGGTCGCACCGAGCTGGACACGACCTCGATCATGATCCTCGGCCTCGTGGACGTGGCCGCCGTGCTGGATACGTCCTGGCCGGTCGAGCCGTATGTCGGCCTGGGGCTGGGATACGCCAGACACGACATGGACCGGTTCACCATCACCAACGACAGCGCCCGGATCGACGGCCACACCAGCGGTGGCTTCGCCTGGAAGGCCGTTCTGGGCGCGACCTACCCGCTCGGGGAGCGCCTGTCCCTGGATGCGTCGTACGCCTATGCCGACTACGGCGAGGCGGAATCGAGTCGAAGCGCGTACGAGCGCGGTGGATCACTCCAGCTGAACTCACCGTTGACTGTCGACGTCCGCGCCCACGAGCTGTCGCTTTCGCTGCGATACCAGCTGTAAGGGGCTCGCACGGGCACGCTCGATGCGGCCTTTGCCACACCAGCACCTTTTCTCAACCTGGACGAGGACAACATGAACACACGGAAGGTCTTACCCATCTCTCTGGCCGCAGTGTCCCTGGCCGCCTGCGTCACCACTCCGGAGCAACAACAGGCCACCACCGACGAGGTCCGCTCGGCCTTGCTTGCCCAGCCCGTTGCCGTACGACCTGTTGAACAGCCGGTCGCACTGGCCGAACGCACCAAGGGGCGCGCCGTGGCCAACACGGTCATCGCCAGCATGACGGCGACAGCAGCCGCCAACATGGGCGGTGCGACCACGATGCGGAGCATGCAGGCCGACCAGACCATCGCATCCGAACTGGGCACGCAGATGGCGCGGACCCTCCCCGAGGCCGAGCTGATCCAGGCGGGCAACGGGATCGATCGGGCCCTGGCCCATCGCCTGGCACAACACTTCGAGCGTGATGTGTCGCCATCCGACGGCCCCGAGATCATCATCAAGGTGGATGCCGCGAAATGGGAGCTGGGCTACGAGTCCTTTCTCACCAGCAGCGACTATCGACTGGACTATGACATCGACGTGCATGTAACCGAATCGACGGCCACCAAGGAACCGACTCGACGGCTCAAGACCATCGACTGCTCCGGGACGTTCGACCGAAAGATGCCCCTCGATCAGTGGCGCGCGGACAGCTACCACGAGGTCGACGCCGCGGCTCACGAAATCGTCGACCATTGCCACCGGCTCGCGCTCGCGGAAATGGGCATGACCTGAATCGGCGCGTTATCGCACCACCCCGATAGCAACCGCGGGTACTCATGGCACAATGCCCGGCCATGTCCGCCAGCCAAACCATCAAGCCCGGTTTCACCCCGCCGCCCGAGGATCTCGTCGTCGACGAGTCGGCGGCGCTGCGCCTTTCGGACTTGTCGGGAGGCGCGCTGGATGCGCTGGTCGCACGCTACGGGCTACCGCTCGAATGGGTGTCGCCCGGCGAAGCGATCCCGGGCAGCTTCTGGGGTGACGACGAGGCCGGGATCATCGGCGCGACGTTGTACGTCCGCCCGGACACGGCGGTGCACTCGGCCCTGCACGAGTTCGCGCACATCGTCTGCATGGATGAGGCGCGACGGGCAGCGGCGCACACGGACGCCGGCAGCGACGACGTCGAGGAAGAAGCGGTCTGCTACCTGCAGATCCTGATGGCCGAGCACCTGGAAGGCTTCGGTCGCGAGCGGGCACTGGCCGACATGCAGGCCTGGGGCTACACCTTCCGCGTGGGCACGCCGGCCGACTGGTTCGCGCGGGATGCCGACCGTGCGGTCGAGTGGCTCTTGAACCAAGGGCTGGCGCGACAGACCAACGGGGCGATTGAACTCACCTTCCATCCACGAGGCAAGGCATGACCCGTCTCCAGCGCATGCGCGCGGTGGCCACCTCGCCCAAGCAGCTGGCCGTGCTGTTCCTGGGCTTCGCCTCCGGCCTGCCGCTTTTGCTGACTTCCGGCACCCTGCAGGCCTGGCTGACGATGGAGGACATCGACCTCAAGACCATCGGCCTGTTCGCGCTGGTGGGCCTGCCCTACACGCTCAAGTTCCTCTGGGCGCCGATTCTCGACCGCTTCGCCGTGGGCCATTTCGCCCGCCGCCGCGGCTGGATACTGCTAACCCAGGTGTTGATTGCCGTGGGGCTGCTGGGCCTGGCGATCAGCGATGCCCAGACGCAGATCTGGCAGATCGCGATCTTCGCCCTGATGGTCGCCTTCCTTTCGGCCACGCAGGACATCGCCATCGATGCCTGGCGCACCGACACCCTCGACGCGCCCGAGCGCGGCCTCGGCGCGGCGGTGTTCGTCATGGCCTACCGCATCGGCATGCTGGTCGCCGGCTCGGCGGCGCTGGTGATGGGCGACCATCTCGGCTGGCCGCTGACCTACACCATCATGGCCCTGCTGATGGGCGTGGGCATGGTCACGGCCTGGTTCGCCCCGGAGAAGGACACGCGCGATCTCGCACCGCAGACCATGCGCGAGGCGGTGGTCGGGCCGATGAAGGCGTTCTTCTCACGCCCCGAGGCCTGGGCGCTGATTTTCCTGGTGGTTCTCTACAAGTTCGGCGATGCCTTCGCCGGCACGCTGACCACCGCCTTCCTGATCCGCGGCGCGGGCTTCACCGCCACCGATGTCGGCCTGATCAACAACGGCGCCGGGCTGATCGCGACGATCATCGGCGGGCTGTTCGGCGGACTGTGGATGGTCAAGCTGGGCCTGTTCCGCGCCCTGATGCTCTTCGGCGTGCTCCAGGCGATCACCAACCTCGGCTACGCCTGGCTGTACGAATGGAACGCCTACGGGCTGATGGTCGCGGTGGTCTCGCTGGAAAACTTCGCCGGCGGGCTGGGCACCGCCGCCTTCGTCGCCTTCCTGATGGCGCTTTGCGACAAGGAATACTCCGCCACCCAGTACGCCCTGCTCTCGGCCATCGCCGCGCTGGGACGCATATACCTGGGTCCCACGGCGGGATTCCTGGTCGAGTGGGTCGACTGGACGATCTTCTTCATCCTCACCTTCCTCGCCGCCCTGCCCGGCCTGTGGCTACTGTGGCGGGCCCGGGAAACCATTCGACGGCTCGACTGACAGCGAAGGCCCAAAACCGCGTCCGCGTGACAACGATCTACACTTGGCGAACACCCCACGGGAGGAATCGCCATGAAAGGCTTTGCCCGCATGACCATCGCCGCCGGCCTGGCCCTGTCGCTGGGACAGCTGCCGGCCCATGCCCAACCACCCGAGCACGCCGGCAAACCGCCGCAGGCCGAACGCGGCGGCCCGTCCATGGGCATGGCCTCGCCACCGGAACGCCAGCACGGAGACGAGCCGCCGCAACGACGCTACGGAGACGAGGCACGGGAACGGCAGTACGAAGACGAGCGCCACCCCCGGGGCCGGGACTACCGCTTCACCGATCGCGACCGCGAACACATCCAGGACTGGTATGACCGCAATCTGCCACCGGGCCTGGCCAAGCAGGGCAAGATCCCGCCCGGCCACGCCAAGCGGCTGGCACGCGGCGAGTCCTGGCCGCCGCAGGGCATGGACTACGAACCCCTGCCGCGCGAACTGGTCCGCCAGCTGGGCCCGCTGCCGGATCACCTGGACTACTACCGCGTCGGCACCGATGTCGTGATCGCCGACATGGCGGGGGAAGTGGTCCGGGATGTGGTCTATGACGTGCTAAACCGTTAAGATTCGGTTTTTACCGGACCGGCGCGTCGACGATCGCGCCGGTCCGGTTTGCCATTGACGCCAAGCCAGCGACGGACGAAATGACCGCAGACGAATCCCGGGATGCCACTCCGCAGACGGAGCAGGCCGAGACACGGACCGAGTCCACCGAGGCACAGACCTCCGACACCGCACCGGCCGAGAACGGGCAGCAGGCGAAAAAGCCGCGCGTGCACCCGCGCGAGGCGGTCAAGCGCTTCGCCGCCGCCTGGCCCGAGGCCTTCTCGGAAGACCCCAAGCAGGTCAAGCCGCTGGCCATCGGCATCCTCCAGCAGATCCTCGCCGAACGCCCGGCGGAGCTCGACGGCCTGAACTCCCGCGAGATCCGCACCGGCATGAAGTTCTACACCTCGCGCCTGTCCTACCACTACGCGATGAAGAACGCCGAGCACCGCGTGGATCTCAAGGGCGAGCCGGCCGAAGCGGTCGACGACAAGGCCCGCGCCCACGCCGACGAGCAGATCAAGGCCATCCACGAAGCCCGGGACGCCAAGCGTGCCGAGCAGGGTGAGGACGAGAACGGCGAGGCAAAGAAACCCCGCAAGCCGCGCAAGGCCGGCGGCAAACCGCGCAAGGAACGCCGCGCCGAGGGCAAGGCCGCCAAGCCGCGCAACGACAAGCGCCGCGCACCCCGCAAGGAAAAGCAACCCCAGCCCGACCCGGAGCTCGAGAACCTCAGCCTGGAGGAAAAACTCGACCGCCTCGCCCAGCGCTTCGGCAAGGACGGGGCGAAGTAGAGCCGACCGCCCGCAACCACGGGAAATCGATCGTTGGCTCATTCGCGCCTGAAGGCGCTCCTACCAATACATCAATGCCGTAGGAGCACCTTTGGGCGCGATGCGTTTGCGACGCAGGTTCAAAAAAAATCGGGAACCACTCCTACCGGTGCGATCAGGCGCGGCTCGCGAAAGCCGCGCCAGAGGCTACCCCCGTAAAACGGATAGCACCGTGATCGCTGACGGCTATCATCCCGCCCGCGCTATCATTCGCACTCACGACCACCCACACCCCGCGACCCCATGAGCCGACCTAAGCGCAAACCCGGTTTCATCCGCCGCTGGCTATGGCGGCTGCTGGTCGCCGCGCTGCTCGCCTTTCTGCTCGTCCAGCTCTGGTTCTTCGTCCAGGTCTGGCACCTGCGGGATCACAACCCCGCCCAGAGCGCCTTCATGCGCGAGCGGGTCGAGCTGCTGCGGGGGATTCGCCCGGACATCCAGGCCCGGCAGCAATACGTGCCCTACGAGTCGATCAGCGAGCCGGCACGCCGTGCCGTGGTCGCCTCCGAGGACGACCGCTTCATGATGCACTGGGGGCTGGACACCCGCGGGCTGCGCCGCGCGATGGAGCGAAACATCGAGGCCGGCGGGATCGTGGCCGGCGGCTCGACCATCACCCAGCAACTGGCCAAGAACCTGTTCCTGTCGGCCGAGCAGTCGCTCTGGCGCAAGGGCGAAGAGGCCGTGATCGCGCTGATGATGGAAGCCGTGCTGGGCAAGCGCCGCATCCTGGAGCTCTACCTGAACTACGCCGAGTGGGGCAACCTGCTCTACGGCATCGAGGCCGCCGCCCGCCACTATTACGGCAAGCCGGCCAGCGCCCTGACCCGCCGCGAGGCCGCGCAGCTGGCCGCCATGCTACCCAACCCGCGCTTTTACCAGGACAACCCACGTGCCCGCGGCCTGCAAACCCGCCGAGAAGCCATCCTCCGCCGAATGGACCATTCCCGCATTCCCTGAATCACGCGGGATACCCCCGTAGGAGCGCCTTCAGGCGCGAAAAGAACAAACGCTCACAGCGCCCTTCGCGGCTAACGCCGCCCCCTCCACTCGATGTTCTTTCATTCAACTCCCACGTTCGACGTGCCATCATTGACGCCGTCCGTTCCGCAGAGAGGGAAATTGGCCATGAATCTGCCAGCCACCGAGCAGGGCATCTCCATCGACGACTACCTCGCCGGCGAGAAGGACGGCGAGGTCCGGCACGAGTACGTCGCCGGCCAGGTCTACGCCATGACCGGGGCGAGCCGTGCGCACGGGCTGATCGCCGGCGCACTGTTCGCCCATTTGCGCCCCCACGCCCGCGGAAAGGGCTGCCAACTCTTCGCCAACGACATGAAAGTCCACGTCCACCAGGCCGGCGAGGACGCCTTCTACTACCCCGACCTGGTCCTGACCTGCGACCCCGACGACCGGGCCGACTACTACTGCGAACGCCCCTGCCTGATCGTCGAAGTGCTCTCCGAGACCACCGAACGCATCGACCGCCGCGAAAAGCTGTTCGCCTACACCGCCGGCCTGTCCAGCCTGCGCGAATACCTCCTCGTCGCCCAGGACCGCCGCCGGGTGGACGTCTACCGCCGCACCGAGACCGACTGGGTGCACGAAACCCACACCGAAGGCGCCATCCAGCTCGACTGCCTGGACATGGATCTGCCGGTCGAGGCCATCTACGAGGACGTGGAGCGCGACTGACGACGATGCGACTCACGGACCAAACCCGCGAGATCATTCGCCAAACCACGAAAGAGGTATTCGGCCCGCAGGCCCGGGTGAGCCTGTTCGGCTCGCGCACCAACGACCAAAGATATCGACCTGCTGGTCGACCTACCCGAGCCGGTGGACGACGGGCTGCGCCTGAGCCTGACCCTGATCGCCCATCTGCAGCGGAAACTGGCTGACCGGGCTATCGACGTAATCGTTCTGCCCCCCCCCCGGATGCCCCGACAGCCCATACACGACGTGGCACAGCAAACGGGTGAGCCCGTGTGACATCACAGCCAATCAAACCGATCGACCGCCGGCTCCGCACCGATATCATCGACCGTCTCGGCATCCCTGAATCCGAGCTCCCCTGACCCGCAAGACAAAGCGGCAATCCATATCGTGACCGTCCAGTCCGATCAAATCCGCCCCGGGGCCATATTGTTTCCCGCGGCAGGACGGAGTTGAAGCTGGGTTGGCGGCATCCCGGCGAGAGAAGGCGTCGACGCGGGGGCTGGGGAGTGTGAAGACGAATGATGCGGTTCGTACCTCACCGCATCCTACGGGCTGCCATAACCGAGGAGTCGACACCCGGCGCCACCATCCAACCAACACACCTCTCCGGTGAAACCACTCAGACGAGCGGCGAACCAGGACCACCCGTAGGAGCGCCTTCAGGCGCGAAAACACAAACGCTGACAGAGCCCTTCGCGGCTAAAGCCGCTCCTACACCTTGAAAACCAATTCAACATTCAAAATTCAACAATCAACATTGCTCGGTGTTCGTCAGAACGCCGAGCAGCTCACGCCCAACCGCCAGCGCGCCACCAGCCACAGCCAGACATTCCAGAACACCAGGCTCGCACTGGTGGCAATAGCCGCGCCGATCACACCGAACGGCGGAATCAGCAGCAGGTTTAGCACCACGTTCATCCCGGCCGCCACGGCGACGGCCCGGGTCACCGCGCGCTCAAAGCCGGTCATGTTGAGCAGCATGCCGGTCGGGCCGAACCAGGCATTGACCAGCTGGCCGACCGCCAGCACCACCAGCGGCCAGTAGGCACCGCGGAACTCGTCTCCGAAAAGGGTAGCGAGCAGCCAGTCGCCGAAGACGACGAACAGCAGCGTGGCGGGCACGGCGAAGGCCAGCGCCGCCTGCGCGGTACGCCGAACGAGCTTCTGCAACTTGTGGCGTTCGGCATCGACATGCAGACGCGCGGCAAACGGGGCGACGACCATGTTCAGGGCAGTCAGACCCAGCGATACAAGTAACGCCCCCTGCGCGGCGACCCGGTACACACCCACATCCACCGTGGCCGCCAGCAAACCCAGCAGCAACACATCCGCGTGGCGATTGAGCTGCTGAAACCCCTGCGTGAGGGCCATGGGCCAGGCCGCCGCCATCCAGGCACCGTGCTGATAACGCGGCACCGCCCCGGTGATCTCGTCGGGACGATAACGGCGCAGCAACCAGGCACCCACCACGAACGCCACCAACGCGGCCACAACGGTGAGCCCCATGGCATCGGGGGGAGAGATGTCCTTTCCGGACCACGTCAGCACCACCAGAAGCGCAACGGCAAGCAACCCCGGACGCAGGACCTGCTCGGGAAACAACCCCGCCAGCACATGTCTCAAACCGCGCAGGCTCGCCGAACGAACCCCCGCAAGTGCCAGCAGGGGCACCAGTCCGAGCCCCCAGGCCAGTGTCTCCCGCAGCGCCTCGCCCCGCGCCCAACCCAGCCACAAGCCGAGCAGCCCGCCAGCCGCGATCAAGAGCGACAACGACAGCGCAACGCCATTGGCCCAGCGCCAGATCCCGCGCACGGCGGACCAGTCACCCCGTCGCTGGCCACGCGCCGTCTCGCGCACCACCAGAGGCGGCAAACCCGCCATGGCCGGCATAGAGGCCAACGACATCAGCGCAAGGACGAATGCATAAACACCGTACCCCGCCGCGCCCAGCAGGCGGGCGAGCAACATGACCACAAGCAGACCCAGCACGACTTCCGCCCCCTTGGCGAGCAGGCTCCCGGAACCACCGCGCAGTAACTGCGCGGCCAGACCATTGCTCTTCCATGGCATCTGGCGCTCGTCGTCGCCCAGGTTCCGCTTATCCGACAAGTCCGTCTCTCCCTCGTCATGCGCCGTGACCGGCGAGCTCGTCTGGTTCGCCATGGTACGCTAAGCTCCGTCGCTTGCCCTTCGGACCACAACGCATGCAGCTGTTTCGAGGACCGTGCAAGCGGGCAACAATCGGCATATCACAAGGACCGAGCGCCCCTGGACCCGCGCGTATTTGATCAAGGCGCGATTCGGGTAACCGGGTGACATGCGAAACGCGCCGAGGCGAACTCAGGGAAGCGTCATGACAAAGCCGAACGTCTTCATCATCGGGGCGCCCAAGTGCGGCACCACCTCGCTGGCGAACTGGCTCGCCGAGCACCCGCAGGTATATTTCTCTCCTATCAAAGAACCACAACTCTTCAGTTTCGACTTCTCACTCAGGCGTCCTCCGATGACACTGCCAAGGTACGAACAGCTGTTTGTCAAAGCATCCGAAAGCCATCTGGCAGTATGCGAGGGATCTACGGCATATCTCTATTCCCGGACAGCGGTACCCGCCATCCTGGCTTACGCCGACAATCCCAAGTTTGTCGTCATGATCAGGGATCCGGCCAGAATGGCACCTTCACTGCACGAGCAGTCGATATACGACGGCGACGAAGATGAGACCGACTTCTCGAAAGCGTGGCGTCTGCAAGAGGAGCGGCTTTACGGCGCATCGCTGCCCAAACACTGCCGAGACCCGCAACTGCTCCAATACGGAGCGCGTTGCAAGCTGGGAGAGCAGCTAGCCCGACTGTACAGACAGGTCCCGAAAGAACGGGTACACGTCATCCGCCTTGAAGATCTGCAGGCGGACCCTCGGCGGGAATACCGGATCCTGCTTGAATTCCTTGGGCTGGACGACGACGGGCGCGGGCACTTCCCCGTGAAAAACACCGCCAAAGCAAGACGTGCGCCATTGCTTATGCACTCTGTCCGGCGCATCAACCGTTTCCTACACGGGGTCGGTATTCCACACATCCGCCTTGGGCTGACCAGCTACCTCAACGAGAACCTACGCAAGGAGCGAGAAAGAGTTCCCATTGATCCTGAAATGACCCGGGAACTGGAGGAGTACTTTGCCGAGGACAAGGTCCTACTGGACGATATCC
>JBNJFM010000014.1:0-47185 GCA_051746865.1 Pseudomonadota bacterium
TCGGTCCGTATCGGGGTGCTCGCCCTGCGCGGCAAGGAAAAGGCGCGGGAGGAGTGGGCGCCGATGGCGGCGTCGGTGAATGCCCGCTCCGAGTCGTTGGAGGTCTCGATCGTCCCCCTGGATTTCGACGAGATCCGCGTGGCGGTCCGCCGCCGCTCGGTGGATTTCGTACTGGCCAATTCCGCGTTCTATGTCGAGCTGGAGATGCGCTACGGCGTGAGCCCGGTGGTGACGCGGCAGCGTCGGGTGACCGACGCGGAGGGGGTCGAGCGCGGGGTGAGCCAATTCGGCGGTGTGTTCTTCACCCGGGCCGACAACGACGACATCGACGAACTTTCGGATATCCGCGGCAAGCGGATTGCCGCAGTCGATGCCTCTTCCCTGGGCGGTTGGCTGATGGCGGTTCCGCAGTTGCGCGAGATCGGCATCGACCCCGCGGGGTATCGCCCGCCCATCGAGTTCGCCGGGACGCACGATGCCGTGGTCGAGGCGGTGCTGGAGGGACAGGCCGAGGTGGGCATCGTGCGCACCGGCGTACTCGAGGCCCTGAACCGCGAGGGGCGCATCGACATATCGGCCTTTCACGTGCTGGCCTCGCGCCATGTGGCGGGCTTTCCCTATCGGCTGAGCACCGCGCTCTACCCCGAGTGGCCGCTGGCCCGCGTTCCGGGTGTGCCGGAGGATCTCGCCGTGGAGCTGGCGGTGCTCCTGATGCAGGAGCGCGAGGAGGGCACGACGCGCTGGACGCTGCCGCTGAACTACCAGCCGGTACACGACCTGCTGCGCGAGCTGAAGGTCGGGCCCTACGAATATCTCCGCGACGTCTCGTGGCGCGAGCTGCTGATCCGCTACTGGCAGTGGGCGCTGACCGGGGTGCTGCTGTTCGCGCTGGCCTGGGTGATGCTGGCCTACGTGCTGCGGATCAACCGGCGGTTGCGCAGCGGACAGCGGGAACTGTCGGAGCTCAACGAGTCGCTCGAGACGCGCGTGGCGGAACGTACCGGGCGTATCGGGACGCTTCTGGAGCGCGAGACGCACCTGCGGGCGATCGTGGAGACGGTCGCCGATGTCAACCAGATCATCATTACCTCCGAGCACGTCGAGCAGATGCTCAAGGCAGCCTGCGATCGCCTGATCGGGCACGCCGACTACCGCTTTGCCTGGATCGCCATGCGCGAGCCGGACGGCAGGATCGTGGACAAGGCCCGTTCCTATGGGTCGCCTGCGCGTATTCGCTCGCTGGTGGATCTTTCCGACGAATCGGCTGCCGTGCGGGCGATGAGCGGACAGGGCGAGCTGATCCGGGCCGACGTTTCGGGTGATGACCAGGTGCGGGCGGTAGTGGCCCTCCCGCTCGCGGCGGACGCCTATGCCGAGCCCTTCGGCGCCCTCTGCGTCTTCACCGCCCGGACGGAGGGGTTCGAGGACGAGGAGATCGCGATGCTCGAGCAGCTGGCCGGCGATCTCGGCTTCGCCGTGCATTCATTCGAGAGCGACGAAGCGGCCGAGCGGCTCCAGCAGGAACGCATCGAGAACTACGAGGCGACCATCCTCTCGATGGTCGACCTGATCGAGAAGCGCGATACCTACACCGCCGGTCACAGCCGGCGCGTGGCCGATTACTGCGCCCGCATTGCCCGGGAGGTGGGTCTGGACGACAGGCGCGTCGAGACGCTCTACCAGTCCGCGATCCTGCACGACATCGGCAAGATCGTGATTCCCGATGCGGTGCTGCTCAAGCCCGCGCGGCTGACCGACCTGGAGTTCGAGCTGATCCAGAGCCACGTGATGGCCGGCTACGAGACGCTTTCGCGCATCGCCATGTACCGCGATCTGGCCGAGATCATGCTCTACCACCACGAGCGGCAGGACGGTTCGGGCTATCCGCAGGGCCTGTCCGGCGACGCCATCCCGCTGGAAGGACGCATCATGGCGGTGGCCGACTCCTTCGACGCGATGACCTCCGACCGGATCTACAAGGGGCGCAAGTCGGTTGCCGGTGCGCTCGACGAGTTGCGGGACATGGCCGGGAAGCAGTATGACGCCCAGGTGGTCGTGGCCGCCACGCGGGCGCTGGCCGGGATCGAACCGCCGGCCGCGGCGGAGCAGTTGCCTTCCACGCCCGTCGAACAGAAGCGCTTCGCGTATTTCTTCTCCGACCAGCTCACCGGGGTGCACAACGCCCAGTACCTCAAGTTCCTGCTGCGCGGCCATGCCCCTTTCGCCCGGCATGCCGGCGTGGTCCTCCTGCACGGCTTCGCCTCCTTCAATCTCGAGGCCGGCTGGAACGAGGGGGATCGTGTGTTGCGGGAGCTGGCCACCTTCCTGGTCGAGCGATGCCCCGAGGCACAGGTCTTCCGCGTGGGTGGTGACGATTTCGTCGTTCTCGCTCCGGCACCCTGTCCGCTCGGGAGCGACGACCTGAAACGGGAATCCGTGCTGGCGGACACGCCGCTGACGGTCGAGGTCCGCCGCTTCGCCCTGGACGCCGAGGGAGTCGAACGACTCGAGCGAATGGCCGGCATCCTTGCCTGAAAAACCTGCGGTCAATCCCGGCCCGGTGAAAGCAAGGATGGAAATGATTAGCCAGTTAAGTGTATCGTCGGCGGTGAGGTCGACCGATCCGGTCGCACGCTTCAATCCGCAATGGACGAAACAGGAGACGGAAGATGCTGATGCTGGAGTTCAGGGAGCTGGCCTGGTGGTACTGGCTGATTACCGCGATATTGCTCACCTGGGGCGTACTGTTCGACCCGCTCGGGCTTTACCTGGCCGTGGGGCTTACCGTCGTCAATCTGCTGCACTTCGCGATCCGGGAGCCCCGGATCACGGCCTTTCCGGTACAGGTCCGGTTCTTCTATCTCCTGCTGTTGCTGGTGGCCGCGCCCGAGCCCATGCGCTGGCTGTTCTGGATTCCCATGATCGGTACCTGGGCGCAGGTGCTGGTGGGCTACTGCGCGATGGCGCGCCTGGTCTCGCTGTTCCCCTGGAACCGCCGGGAACGGTTTTCCATGAGGTTGCTCTGGCGGACCTTCATGTCCCTGCCGGTTCGGGGCAGCGTCGCGGATTCGTGAGGGACCTCGCCCGGGGGCGGTGGAGTTCGCGCTTGTGCCGCGGGGCACAAGAACACGCCCATTTGCGTTAAGATGAGCGTTTTTCACGCGAATTGGCGGATTTTAGATGAGTGATATGCCCCAGTGTCCCGAGTGCGGTTCCACGCTTACCTATCACGACGGCACGATGTACGTCTGTCCGGAGTGCGGACACGAGTGGTCGGGGGAAGCCGTGCCGGAGGCCGAGGCGGATGCCCCGGCAGCCCGTGACGCGCACGGCAACCCGCTGGCCGACGGCGACACCGTGACGGTGATCAAGGACCTGCGTCTCAAGGGCGGCTCCGGCGTGGTCAAGGTGGGCACCAAGGTCAAGAACATCCGCATTGTCGAGGGCGACCACGATATCGACTGCAAGATCGAGGGCCACGGTCCGATGAAGCTCAAGTCCGAGTTCGTCAAGAAAGCCTGATCCAGATCGTTCACGGAGGCACAGCCATGGCCGGTCGCGAGACCATGCCCGTCCAGCGACTCACCCTCGACGAGGTGGTCGAGCACTGCGACCACGTCGCCCGAGCCGTGCGCGAAAGCGGTTTCCGGCCGGATACCGTCGTCGCCGTCGCCCGGGGTGGTTTCACCCCGGCGCGGTTCCTCTGCGACTTTCTCGGGGTCTCGCGTTTGCTCAGTCTGCAGGTGCGTCACTACGGCTCCGGTGGCCAGGCCGAGCGGCGTGCCGAGGTCAGCGAACCGCTGGCCGGCTCGATCGCCGGTTGCCGCGTACTGCTGGTCGATGACGTCAACGACAGCGGCGACACCCTGGAAGCCGCGCGGCCGTACCTGGACGACCTTGACCCGGCGGAGCTGCGCATGGCGGTACTCCACGAGAAGGCCAACACCTCCTGCCAGGCTGACTACCGTTCCGGGTTCATCCGCGAGTGGCGCTGGATGCTGTATCCCTGGGCGATGGTCGAGGACGCCGGCCAGTTCCTGCTCGACATGGAGCCGGCGCCCACCACGCGTGAGGAGGCGGCCTCCCGGCTGGCTGCCGACCATGGCCTGCGGCTGGACGAGGCCGAACTCGACCGCGTCCTGCTTTTCCGCGACATCCGTCTCGGTAGGGATTAAAACGGGGCCAGGGAGATCAGTAGGTCACCTCGCGCACCTTCTGGACCCGGTCGGGTGGCCCGATCAATTCGACCAGCCCCTCGTACGTGACCGGCAATTGGTGGCAGACCGAACCGTCCGCCGCGCAAAGGACCGGCGAATGCCGACCGCGGTGACAATGCGAGCACAGTTCGATGAAGGCCGGCCCCTGCGCTTCGAAACCCACGTAGATGCCCCCTCCCTCGAACGCCGTTCGTCGGCTTGCCTTTTCCTTCCACGCGGGCGGCCACTGCGGTGGCGGCACGAAGGCCGGCAGATAGCGCGCGGTAACGCTCGGGGTGAGCGCATCGAACGCAATGGGTCGGTCTGCCTCGGGGAAGCGGATGGCGAGCGGGGGGAGCTCGTCCGCTGGCCGGCCCCGGTTGTCGATTCGCACCAGGTAGTACAGGTACTGGTCCGCCTTTTCGAGCGGCTCGCCAAACGCGGTCAGGTGCCCCGCATCAATACGCGAGACGTGCGCGCATCCGCCGAGGGTGAAGGTAAGCAGTGCGAGTGCCAGGAAGGGTTGCATGTGGTGAGTCGCTGCGGGGTTGGAGTCGCCTGGTATGAGTCTAGATTTCCTGACCGCCGGTCGCCTGGCGGAATCGCACGGTCTCGAACTGAGCGAGACCGAGCTGCAGCTCGTGGCCTTCTTCGCTGGTCTGGACCTGGACTGACGCCGTTTGCACGACTGAAAACCACACTTCCGTCATGGTCGGCAGGCGCCTTCACGGCTAGACTGGGGCAGGCAACGTCAAGACAGCGCAGCAGGGGGAAAATTGACGCGTCAGCGCCAGTCAGGGGTAGATCGAGGCGTAGCGAGTCGACGGGGCGTCCTCTTCGGAATCCTCCCCGCCTGGCTTGTCTGTCTGATGCTCGCCGTTTTCCTCGCGCCGGTCGCCCTGGCGGCCGAGTCGCCGTTGCGCTTCGCGCCTCTGCCCATGGAGGATCGCAAGATACTGCTTTCGCAGTACGAGCCGTTTCTCGATTATCTGCACGAGGCGACCGGCGAGGATTACGACTTCCGCTTCTACCAGGACTACGGCCGGATCCTCGAGTCGCTATGGAACGGCGAGGTGGATCTCGCCTACCTCGGCCCCTTGCCCTACGTCCGCCTGACGGCCCGCGATGACGGTTTCGTGCCGCTGGTTACCTTTCTCAACGAGGCGGGCGAGGCCCGCTATACCTGTTCCGTGGTGGTGTTCGCCGGTGACGGGCTGGATCTTGGCGATCTCGCGGGGCGCCGGGTCGCCCTGACACAGCCGTATTCCACCTGCGGCTACCTGGTCACGGAGTCCCTGCTGCGCGAGGCGGGGATAGCGCTTGAAGCCGGCGGGTTCGATTACACCGGCAGCCATTCGGAAGCCATCCTGAGCGTGGTCCGCGGCAGTCACGCGGCCGGTGGCGCCAAGACGTCCATCGTCGAAAAGTTCGCCCACCTCGGCGTGGTTCCGGTGGCCGAATCCGATCCCCTGCCGGGTTTCCTCCTGGTGGCCAATCCGAGTACCACGACCGAGGCCCAGCGCGAGCGGATCCGCCAGGCCCTGGTTGGCCTGGACCCCGCCGATCCGGCCGACCGGGAGCGGCTGGATAACTGGGGGGAGAGCATCCGACACGGGGCGATCCCGGTCGAGGATTCGGCCTATGACCCGGTGCGCCGGCTTCTCGATCGTCTGCCCGACAGCATCCCGGGGATCGATCGATGAACCGTGTCGGACGCTATCTCGCCGTCTTCCTGCTGCTCGAGTCCCTGCTCAGCCTGTTGATCTACGCCCGTTACCAGGAGCTTTCCGGCCAGCGGCTGGACATTAGCCAGGCCGAACTGACCGCCGGGTACGGCTCGACCCTCGACGGCACGCGTCGAATCACGCAGCTGGCCTACGAGGAACTGGTCGACACCGACCGGCTCGCCGAAAGCCTCGTCGACGGTGGTTCGGAGTCGGCCGAACGGCGGAGTCTCGCCCGGGGATTGCTCTACCGGGAGCTCCATCCCGTCTATCGCGAGCTCCAGTCGCTGTACGTGCGCCAGATCCAGGTGACTCTGGATGACGGGCGGTCCTTCCTGCGGATGCATCGCCCCGAGCAATACGGCGATCCGGTGTTCGACGTGCGCCCGATCCTCGCCGAGGTGCAACGCAGCGGCCGACCCATGAGCGGCTTCGAGACCGGACGGCTGCAGCAGGGTTTCCGCTATGTCTACCCGGTCGAGCGGGAGGGCCGGGTACTCGGCACGATCGAGTTCAGCCTCTCGTTTACTGCCATCCGCGAGGAAATGGAACGCGTCGCGGTCCTCGAGGGCACGCATTACCAGTTCATCGTGCGGCGGGATCGGGTGGAACCGAAACTGTTTCCCGCCTTCGAGACGTTGTATGCGCCGGCCCGGCTGAGCGCGGATTACCTGGTCGAGGATCCGCGCTCGACGCTGCGCAACGAGCCGACCACGCACACGCTGCCCGGGATCATCAAGCGACTGGATCGTCGGCTGGCGGAAGAGGGCGCCGTGCAGTCCGGGATGGCCGAACGCCGGGCCTTCGGCTTGTTCGCCAGCGAGGCCGGCCGGACGTTCGCGGTCAACTTCCTGCCGGTGACCGACAGCGAGGGAGAGCAGGTTGGCTACCTGGTCGCCTATACGCCGGACGACACCCACCAGGAAATGTTCCTGCTGACCATGGTCTTCTGGCTGGGCGGCAGCGTGATGATCCTTCTGGTGCTGCTCATCCACGACCGGCTGCGCCGCTCGCGCCACGAGATGCGCACGGTGGCCGAGCATCTCGGTGCGGGGCTCTACGTGCTCGATCGGCAGGGGAACGTGCGCTACGCCAACCGGGCCGCCGGAAAGATCCTCGGTTACACCCCGGCCGAGCTCGAGGGACGCAATGCGCACGAGCTCTTCCACGACGGCGAGGCGGATGCCTCGGACGACCTGGTCTGCGCCCTGCACGACCGGCCGCTGCGCGGCGAGCTCTACTCGTCCAGCGAGGGTTGCTTCCGTCACCGTGACGGGCACCTGATCCCCGTGGAGGTGGTAAGCACGCCCATGGAGGTGGACGGGCGGATCACGGCGACCGTGACCGTCTTCCGCGACATCACCGAGCGCAAGCGCACCGAGGAACGCCTGACCCAGGTGACCACCGCCTTCGGCAACTCCGAGGAAGGCATGATCGTCACCGATCCGCAGGAGAACATCCTCGAGGTCAACGAGGCGTTCACCCGGATCACCGGCTACAAGCGGGACCAGGCCATCGGCCGCACACCCCGCCTGCTCAAGTCCGGCCGTCACGACCGGGCGTTCTACGTCGACATGTGGCGGGCGGTGGAAACGCACGGCATCTGGCGCGGCGAGATCTGGAATCGCCGCCGCAACGGGCAGATCTACCCGCAATTCCTCACCCTCTCGGCGATCCGGGACGACGCCGGCCACGTGACCAACTACGTAGGGGTGTTCTCCGATCTCAGCGAGATACGCGAGACGCGCGACGAACTCGAGCGGCTGGCCCACCAGGACCCGCTGACGGGTCTGGCCAACCGCATGGTGATCGAGGATCGACTCGAGCACGCCATCGAACGGGCCAAGCGTCGGGGCGGCAACGTGGCCGTGCTGTTCGTGGGGCTGGATCGCTTCAAGACCATCAACGAGACCATGGGACACCCGGCCGGCGATCGCCTGCTCATGCAGGTGGCCAGTCGCCTGGAGGACTGCCTGGAGAAGGACGACACGCTCGCTCGCATCAGCGGTGACGGTTTCGGTATCCTGCTCGAGGGCGCCGACGCGGGGAGCGCCGAGAAGATCGCCGGGCGCGTCATCCAGTCCCTGATCCAGCCCTACCAGTTGAGCGGGCGGGAGGTCATCGTGGGGGCGAGCATCGGCATGGCGCTGTACCCGGAGCACGCCCCGAACGGGATCATCCTGCTGAGGAACGCCGAGACGGCGATGTACCGGGCCAAGGAGCTGGGCGGCGAGCGCTGGGTGCGGTACACCGACGACCTGACCAGCCGGGCCTATGACCGGCTGGAGATGGAAACCCGCATGCGCCGCGGTCTCGAGCGCGGCGAGTTCAGCGTGGAATACCACGCCCAGGTGGATCTCCGGACGGGCCGGTTGCGCGGCGCCGAGTCCCTGATCCGCTGGAACAATCCCGTGCTGGGCCGGGTGTCTCCCGGGGTGTTCATCCCGCTGGCCGAGGAGAACGGCCTGGTGGTGACGCTGGGTCGCTGGGTGCTCGAGCAGGCCTGCCGGCAGGCCGAATCCTGGCGTCGGGACGGTCTCTGGGAGGGAACGATTTCCGTGAACCTCTCGCCCAACCAACTGCAGGCCGTCGACCTGCTCGAGCAGGTCGACGCGATCCTGGCCGAGACGGGGCTTCCTGCCTCCCGGCTGGAGCTGGAGGTGACCGAGACGGCGTTGATGCGCCAGCCACGCGAAGCGATCGAGACGCTGCACGCGCTCAAGTCCCGCGGAGTGTCGCTGGCGATCGACGACTTCGGCACCGGCTACTCGTCGCTGAGTTATCTCAAGAGCCTGCCTATCGACCTGCTCAAGATCGACCAGTCGTTCATCGCCGACATCACTGCCAACGGCGATGACAGCGCCATCGTCGAGGCGGTGATCGCGATGGCCGAGCGCCTCGGCCTGACCACCCTGGCCGAGGGTGTGGAGACGCCGGGGCAGCGCGATTTCCTCGCTCAGGTGGGGTGCGATGCCTATCAGGGGTATCTCCGCGCCCGCCCGCTGCCCGCCGAGGGATTCGAGAAACTGCTCCGTAACGAAGCGGCGAGCCGTTCCGGGTCGCCTGCCGATGACGGTCCGGACAGAGCCGGAGCGAACCGATGAAGAAATGGCCGGCGGTCTTCCTCGTCGCCATCGCGGTCGCCCTGGGCGGGTGCGACCCGGGCCAGCGTGCCGGGGTGGTGTCCCCCGACGAGACCGGGGTGCTGGTAGTCGCCACGCGCAACGGGCCGGCGACCTGGTATCTGGGTCGGCAGGGGATGCCTGTCGGACCGGAGCACGATCTGGTCGAGGCGTTCGCCGCCTCCCGTGGATGGGAGGTCGACTGGCAGGTGTTCCCGGCCACCGCCGAGGTGCTCGAGGCGCTCGATCAGCGACGCGTTCACCTGGCGGCGGCGGGGCTGACGCACCTGCCCGGTCGCGACGAGCGCTACGAGCCGGGACTGGTCCACGGCGAGGTGGTTGAGCAGGTGGTCTGCCACCGCGAAGATCGCCCGCTGCCGGAGACAGCCGCGGAACTCGCCGAAGTGGAACTGCGCGTGACCGCCGATTCCAGCTATGCCCGCACGCTGGCCAGCCTGGCCGCCGAACATCCCGGGATCCGGTTCGAGGAGGACCCGGAGCAGAGCACTGAGACACTGCTGACCCGGGTCGCCGAGCGGGAGGTGGAATGCACCGTGGCCGATTCGAACATGGTCCGGATGCTGCGCCGGCAGTGGCCTTACCTCGAGGTTGCCATGGATCTGGGGAATGCCAGGCCCGTTGGTTGGTATCTCCCCGCCGGGCAGGCCGCGCTGGCCGAGAAAACGCGCCACTGGCTGGCCGGCGAGGGCGCGCGGGCCCTTGCCGCCATGCGGGAGCGCTACTACGCCCATATCGGCGAGTTCGATTTCGTCGACATGCGCGCGCTCAAGCGCCGGATCGACACGCGGTTGCCGCGCTACCGGGAGCTTTTCGACTCAGCGGCCGAGCAGACCGGCCTGCCGGCGGATCTGCTCGCCGCCGTGGCCTATCAGGAATCCCACTGGGATCCGCAGGCGGAATCGCCCACCGGCGTGCGCGGGATGATGATGCTCACCCGCAATACCGCCGAATCGCTCGGCGTGGAGGATCGGCTCGATCCGGTCGAGTCGGTACTGGGGGGCGCACGCTATCTGGCCGACCGGCACGACCGGCTGCCGGGGGACATTCCCGAACCGGATCGCACCTACCTGGCGCTGGCCAGCTACAACCTCGGCCGGGCGCACGTGCTTGACGCCCGCCGACTGGCACGCGAACTGGGCAGGGATCCGGATGCATGGGCCGACATGCGCGAGGTGCTGCCGCTCAAGGCGGACAAGCGCTACTACCCGCGAACGAAATACGGCTATGCCCGCGGCTACGAGCCGGTCCAGTATGTGCAGCGCATCCGGAATTACCGTGACGTGATAGCTGGGGAATTCGACCCGGATTCGGGGATGGATGCCGGGATATTATGGGCCTTGCCATGAAAACAGCCCCGGGGATCGGAGTCCCGCGGGGCTGTCGGGTCGCGGACATAATGGGCGATCAGTAGTCGGTCTCTTCCTCGAGTTCGTCGCCCGCTTCCTCGACCTGGCCGCCGATCTCGTCGGTGGCTTCTTCCATGGTGTCACCGGCTTCTTCCATGGATTGATCGATCTGCTCGCCGGCCTCTTCGGCCGGGCCCTGTTCATCGGCACAGCCGGCAACGGTCAGGCCCAGGGCCATCATCAGCGCGATCAGTGCATTGCGTGCATTCATCGTGTTCTCTCCCTATCGTGCCGGCGTGACCGGCGGTTGCTTCTCGGACTCGTGTGACGGAGTGGCGTCCGCCGCAAGGCGGTTCAACACGACCGCGGTGGCGTTGGAGGCACTAATGGGAGACTAGGTCAGAATCCGTCGACCCGCATGACCTCGTCGCGGGAGAGCTGCCCCGGGCGCGGCCAGACATCCTTGGCCTTCTTGCCGATGGCGACCATGAAGCTGATCAGGTGATCGTCGGGCAGGTTGATCAGTCGCCCGACTGCTTCGAAATCGAAGCCGTCCATCGGGCAGGAGTCCAGTCCCATCTCGCGGGCAGCGAGCATCAGGGTCTGTCCGGCAATGCCGCAACTGCGCATGACCTCGTCCCGCTCGACCTGCGGGAGATCGCGGTAGTAGGCATCGATCGCACCGGCCATCATGTCCTTCACCTCGGCCGGGGCATTCTTCCAGACGCGCGCGGCATCGCGCTTCCAGACGTCCCGGCGACCGCAAAGGATCACCAGCATCGAGGCATCGGTCACCTGGGCCTGATCCCAGGCCGCTTCCCGGATCCGCTTGCGCAGTTCGGGGTCGCGGACCACGACGAAGCGCCAGTGTTGCAGGTTGAAGGCCGTTGGCGAGTGCATCGCCAGATCGATCAGGCGGTTCTGCTCGGTCTCGTCGAGTCGGTGTTCGGGGTCGAATGCCTTGATGGCCCGGCGGGTCTCGATCGCCTCGGTAACCTGCATGCGTCTCTCCTAGTGGGGGTGGATGGATGCGTGGTCGGGAGTCTAGTCGCTATTCGCCCGCGGATCAGAACGATTTGCCGCGCAACGCGCGGAGCAGGGCGCGGGCCTGCTTGGCCGGCTTGTGATGCGGATTGAGCTCGCGCTCGACGCGGCGCTGTTCGGCGACCAGCTTGCGCTTCTCCCGGCTTTCCTCGGTTTCCCGGTACATCTGCTGCGCTTCGCTGGCCGGGCCGCGCTTTGGATTGAGATCCTCGACGTCGACCTCGAAGCGCATGCCGGCCTTGCCGATGACCAGCCGGTCGCCGACGCGGACCGGCTTGCCGCGCTTGGTGACGGTCTGGCCGTTGAGCTCGATCTTGCCGCCGTCGATTGCTGCGGAGGCCAGCTGGCGGGTCTTGAAGAAGCGGGCGGCCCAGAGCCAGGTGTCCAGGCGCTGGCTGTCATTCCCGGTGTCAGGGCGGTTGCGATCGGGCGAGGGAGAAGGGCGTTTTTTCACGGGATCGGGCTGAGGTTCCGGCACAGGTGCGTTAAGCTCGGGGGACGCGTGGCGAGCCCGGCACCGGGCGATGCGCGACCCATTTCATCTGGAGGCATCATGCAACTCGAACTGATCAGCTTCAAGCTCTGTCCCTTCGTTCAGCGCTCCGTGATCACCCTGGCGCACAAGGAAGTGCCGTTCGACACCACCTTCATCCAGCTCGACGATCCCCCGGAGTGGTTCCGCGACATCTCGCCGCTGGGGAAGGTGCCGGTGCTCAAGGTCGACGACACGGTGCTGTTCGAGTCGGCGGTGATCAACGAGTTTCTCGACGAGTCCTTCGGCGATCGCATGCTGTCGTCCAACGCGCTCGAGCGTGCCCAGCAGCGTGCCTGGATCGAGCTGAGCTCGGCGGGCATCTTCGCCATGTTCGGTGCCATCACGGCGCCGACCGAGGAGGCCAGCGCGTCCAAGCGCAACGAGCTCGAGCGCCAGTTCCGCCACCTCGAGCGGCACCTGAGCACCTACCCGCCGATGCCGTTCTTCTCCGGGAACAGCCTGTCACTGGTGGACACGTCCTTCGCGCCGCTGTTCCAGCGTTTGTACCAGTTGCCGCAGTCGCTGCTCGACTGGTCGCAGTTCCCGGCCACGCACCGCTGGGGCGAGCGCCTGGTCGCCGAGGCAGTGATCCGGGAGTCCCTGCCGGAGGGTTTCGAGACGCTGTTCCCGGAGATGCTGCGCAAGCAGGACGGCTGGTACGCACAGCAGTACCTGACCGGGGAGTCCGGCGAGCCGGGCTGATGCCCTTCTACGGGCGGCTTGGCCTCAGCCGCCGCCCGCCGGCCCGCCCAGCCGCCGATTCAGCCGGGAGCCCAGCCCGGCGCCGGCGACAATGCCGATTCCCACCCAGGCGGCGAACCACTTGCCTTCACCGAGCATCGCCAGTGCCGTGCCGGGACAGACCCCGGTCACGGCCCAGCCGATGCCGAACAGCACCGCACCGGTCACCAGCCCGCGCTTGAACGGCTTTCGCTTGAGCGAGATCGGCGCGCCGGTGCCCACGGCACGCCAGCCCAACCGCCAGGCCAGCCAGCTCAGCAGGGCACCGACCGTCACCGCCGTGGCGATCACCCACAGCAGGCGCAGGTCGTCGAACAGCAGCAACCCGGCGATCAGGTCGGGGCTGGTCGCGCCCGCGCGGCTCAAGAGAAAGCCGAAGCCGGTGCCGAAGGCGAGAAAGGCGAGGTTTCGCGGTGTCAGCATGGTCCTATACCCCCAGAATCCAGGCGGCGAGCTGGGCGGTGCCTACGGCGATGCCGAAGAACACGGCCGAGGCGGTAAGGCTGGCCGGGGCGCCCATGGCGACCCCGGCGATGGTGTGCCCCGACGTGCAGCCCCCGGCCAGACGCGCCCCCAGCCCGATCAGTACCCCGCCGGCCAGCCACCAGGCGGCCGAACCGATTGCCGTGTCGGGGACCAGGGCGGCGTAGAAGGCACCGAATTCCTCGGCGGTGCCCTCCCAGGCGGGCATGCCGTCGGTGAGACCGGCGATCGCGCCGCCCAGGACGATGCCCAGCAGGAATACCAGCCGCCAGTCATCCTCGCGCGGCCGATCGTGCCACTGGGCGAGCCGGGCAAAGCCGGTCGAGCAGGCCAGGGGTTCGTCGGTTGCCCAGCGCTGGCCGAAGGCCAGCAGGCCGATGAGCAGGCCGGCAAGCACCGGGGGCCAGTACGGGGCGGCCAGCCCGTCGAGCAGGGATGTCAGCAGATCCGGCATGGTCGTTGTCGTCCTTTATCGCGGAAAGGAAACGATAACGACGCGGGGACATTCCGGCTAACGAATGTTTTTTCTGGCCCCATTACCTGGGCGAAAGGCGGGGAACCGCAACGAACAACGCCCGGCACGGTGAAGGTGGGCCGGGCGTTTGCAGGAGGGGGTCATCGGTGGCTTCAGTCGTCCTGGCGCCCGGATCCCTCGCCCTTTTCGGGAAGCGTGATGTTGAGCTCGAACAGTTCGAACTGCTCGTTGTGCTCGACCTCGAACTTGACCGCGTCGTCCTCGACGTGGACGTACTTGCGGATGACCTCGAGGATCTCCTTCTGCATCTCGGGCAGGTAGTGGGGTGCGCCGTGCTGGCCCTGGGCGCGTTCGTGCGCGATCAGGATCTGCAGGCGCTCCTTGGCCCGCTTGGCCGAGGTGTCCTCGGAACGTGAACGAAAGATATCCAGCAGTCCCATTGCTTAGCTCCGACTGAACAGGCGACCCAAAAGGGATTTCTTCTCGGTCTCGATGAAGCGCATGGGGCGTTCTTCGCCCAGCAGGCGCGCGACGGCATCCTGGTACGCCTGTCCGGCGTCGGTCTTGTCGTCCAGGATCACCGGCCGGCCGGCGTTGGATGCCTGCAGCACGGCGTTGGATTCCGGAATCACGCCCAGCAGCGGCACGGCCAGGATTTCCAGCATGTCCTCGACGGAGAGCATCTCGCCGGTGCCGACGCGATCCGGCGCGTAGCGGGTGACCAGCAGATGCTCCTTGATGGCGGTCTCGCCGTCCTTCGCCCGGCGCGACTTGCTCGCCAGGATGCCCAGCATCCGATCGGAATCGCGTACCGAGGAGATTTCCGGGTTGGAGACCACGATCGCCTCGTCGGCGTAGTACATCGCCAGTTGCGCACCGCGCTCGATGCCGGCCGGCGAGTCGCAGACGACGTAGTCGAAGCCCTCTTCCTTCAGCTCGTCGAGCACCTTGCCGACGCCTTCCTCGGTGAGCGCGTCCTTGTCCTTGGTCTGCGAGGCGGGCAGCACGTAGAGGTTATCCACCTCCTTGTGCCGGATCAGCGCCTGGTTCAGGCCGGCCTCGCCCTGAATGACGTTGACCAGGTCGTAGACCACGCGACGCTCGACGCCCATGATTAGGTCGAGGTTGCGCAGGCCGACGTCGAAATCGATCACCACGGTCTTCTTGCCGGCCATGGCCAGCCCGCTGGAGATCGCGGCGCTGGTCGTCGTCTTGCCTACGCCACCCTTGCCGGAAGTTACCACCAGGATCTTGGACACGAATTCCACTCCCTTATCGCGATGAGATTTTGACAGTCGTCCGGGCGGACCGAACGTCGTCGAAACGGGTGTCGACAGCGTTCTCGACCTGCCTGAACTTTGCCATAAAGCCGCCGGTTATCCTACCGGCGTACTCGGTGTACTGCATGATCAATCGAACGGATGGACGACCAGGTGGCCGTCCTCGAGCTCGACCACCACCCGCTTGCCCCAGGCGGGGTGACGGGCGAGCTGCTCGCCGTCGAGAAACGTGCCGCAGATCGCAATGATCTCCGGCTCGAACTGTTCGCAAAAGATCCGCGCCGAAGCCATGTTGCCGGCGCCGGCTGCCGCGGTGCCCTTGAGCGTGCCGTGGATATAGATCGAGCCGTCGGCGACCACGCGCGCGCCGGCGCCGACGGTGTTCATGATGACCATGTCCTGTCCGTGGGCGTAGATCTCCGCGCCCGAGCGCACCGGGTGGCGCAGGACCATGGGGGGCACGGGGCCGGTCGCCGGCACCGGTTCGGGATTCGGCTCCGTTGCCCGGGCCGGCTCCGGCCGTGGCTCGGTTTCCGGCTCCGGCCTCTCCGTGGCGGGCGCGGCTTGCCGCTCGGGCTGATCCTCGAATACCGGCAGATCGGCTTCGCGGGCCTGCGCCTTCTGCTTGTCGTTGCCGTGCACCACGCCCACCGGCTCGAGCCGGTAGTTGCGCAGCAGGCTGACCAGCGCGGGAAAGTCGATCCACTTGCCGCCCGACTCGATCGCCGCCAGGTCGATCACGCAGGGGTCGCGCTCCTCGGCGACGCCGGGATTGCCGAAACGCTCGCTCAGGCTGCGCGTGAGCTTGAGCAGATGGGTCTCGTGCAGTCGGACGTGGGTGACGTCCAGCGGCCGGCTGTCGATCTCCAGCGCCGGGTTGGCGCGCGATGCGGATTGTCTCGGGGATAGGGTCATGATCTTGAAAGTCGTCCTGGACGTTCGTCGTGGTCCTTGGTCTCGCGTGATGTTCCTAAAGGCGGCAGAGCGCCAGGCGGAACTCGATGTCCTCGTCGACCTGGTACGGGTGGCCGGTCTCGCGATCGAGGGTCATGAAGCGGACGGTAAACCGATGCTTGCCCGCGCTGATCTCGGGATAGAGATCGGCGTCGTCCTCCACCATCACCCGCAACAACTGGTAGGGCATGGCACTCTCGATGCTTTGCTGGAGGAAACCCTCGTCTGCGGTGACGGACATGGTGTCGACGCTGTTGCGGATCAGGCTGATCACCAGCTCGTTGGCCGCCCGGATGTCATTGAAGGGTTCGAGCCAGGCGTCGATGTCTCTCCGCCGTTCTTCCTCGGACAGGCCCAGCCAGTAGTGCAGGCCGGGGATGTCGAATTCGCAGAGCGCGCCGGGGATCGAGGCCCGCTGACGCACGGCGTTGAGCAGTTCGTGGCTCTTGAGGTGGGCGCCCGGCTGGGCATGGTAGCCGTGCAGGGCGCGGATCAGGTCGTTCTGCTGGCGCAGGAGCTTGTCGAGTTTCTCGCGGTCCACGCCGGGGGCGTCGGTGACTCCCATCAGGCGACCCTGCTGGCGTTCGAGCTCCTTGATCAGCTCGCGCTTGATGTCGATGCGGGAGAGGACGTCAGCCGCCTCGAGCAGCAGCAGGACCGTGCACAGCGTGTCGTTTCGGGACGCGCTCTGCAGGTGGTGGTCGATGCGCGCGAACAGGTGGTCCAGACGCAGGCAGGCGCGGATGCGCTCGTTGAGCGGCTGCTCGAATATTTTCAGGGATGGGTTCCGATCCATTGGATGCCGATGTGATTCCGGTGATGGCCCGCCACGCTGGCGGGAGCCCTGTCCGTCATTCTCGGGCCGGTCGGGACACAAGGCAACTATCCATGCCGACTATCCGTCCCCGACAATGCGCGGACATCAGTCCGGCTCGTAGCCGAGGATCGGGGCCAGCCAGCGCTCGGCTTCCGAGCGGCTCCAGCCCTTGCGCCGGGCATAGTCCTCGACCTGGTCCCGCCCGATCCGGCCGACGCCGAAGTAGCGCGCCTCGGGGTGGGCCAGATACCAGCCGGACACCGCCGCTCCCGGGTACATGGCGTACGAGTCGGTCAATGTGATTCCGACCCGTTCCGGGTCCAGGAGTTCCCAGAGCAGGCCCTTTTCCGTGTGATCGGGGCAGGCCGGGTAGCCGGGTGCCGGGCGGATGCCCTGGTACTTCTCGGCGATCAGCTCGTCGTTGGACAGTGCCTCGTCGGCCGCGTAGCCCCAGAATTCCTTGCGCACCCGTTCGTGCAGGCGCTCGGCGAAGGCCTCGGCCAGCCGGTCGGCCAGCGACTGGAGCAGGATGGCGTGATAGTCGTCGTTCGCTTCCTCGAAGCGCTTGACGTGCTCCTCGATGCCGATGCCGGTGGTCACCGCGAACCCGCCGATCCAGTCCTTGATCTTGGTGCCGGTCGGCGCGACGAAGTCGGCCAGGCACTGGTTGGGCTTGCCCGCCGGGCGCGGCATCTGCTGACGGATGTGGTGCAGGGTGGTGAGTACGCCCTGGCGCTTCTCGTCGGTGAACACGCGGATGTCGTCGTCGATCGAGGCCGCCGGCCAGAAGCCGTAGACGGCGTTGGCGGTGAGCCACTTCTCCTCGACGATCTGCCGGAGCATGATCTGGGCGTCATCGAAGAGTTTCTTCGCCTCGGTGCCGACCTTCTCGTCCTCGAGGATCTTCGGGTACTTGCCGAACAGCTGCCAGCTCTGGAAGAACGGCGTCCAGTCGATGCGTTCGACCAGTTCGCCGAGCGGATAGTCTTCAAGGGTGTGCACCCCCGGCTGTTCGGGCGCCACCGGCGTGTAGTCCTCGAAGGAGACCCGCTGGCGGTTGTCGCGTGCGGTCTCGATCGAGACGCGCTTGGATTCCTTCTGGTTGGCCTGGCGGCGCTCGACGACCCGGGCGTACTCGGCCTCGATCTCCTCGACGAACGCCCCCTTGTTCTCGCCGAGGAGCTTGCTCGCCACGCCCACCGCACGCGAGGCATCCAGCACGTGGACCACCGGCTGGTCGTAGACCGGGTTGATCTTGAGTCCCGTGTGCAGCTTGGACGTGGTGGCGCCGCCGATCATCAGGGGGACGTCGAAGCCCTGTCGTTGCATCTCGGCGGCGACGTTGACCATCTCGTCGAGCGAGGGGGTGATCAGCCCGGACAGGCCGACGAGATCCGCGTTCTCCTCTCGCGCGGTATCGAGGATCTTCTGCGCGGGCACCATCACGCCGAGATCCACGATCTCGAATCCGTTGCACTGGAGCACCACGCCGACGATGTTCTTGCCGATGTCGTGGACGTCGCCCTTGACCGTGGCCATGACCACCTTGCCGGCCGACTGGGCCTCGCAGGCTTCTTCCTCCATGAACGGCAGCAGGTGGGCGACGGCCTTCTTCATCACCCGCGCGGACTTGACCACCTGCGGCAGGAACATCTTGCCGGCGCCGAAGAGATCGCCGACGACGTTCATGCCGTCCATCAGTGGCCCCTCGATCACGTGCAGGGGGCGCTCCGCGCGCAGTCGGGCCTCCTCGGTGTCCTCGACCACGTACTCGTCGATACCCTTGACCAGCGAGTGCTCGAGGCGCTTTTCCACCGGCCATTCGCGCCAGGCCAGGTCCGGACCGGAGGATTTCTCGCCGCCGGAATCCCGGTAGCGATCGGCGATTTCCAGCATGCGGTCGGTGGCATCCTCGCGCCGGTTGAGGACGATGTCCTCGACTGCCTCGCGCAGTTCGTCGGGGATCTCGTCGACCACGGTGAGCTGGCCGGCGTTGACGATCCCCATGTCCATGCCCGCGCGGGTGGCGTGATAGAGGAACACGCTGTGGATCGCCTCGCGCACCGCCTCGTTGCCGCGGAAGGAGAACGAGACGTTCGAGACCCCGCCGGAGACCAGCGCATGCGGCAGGTGCTCCTTGATCCAGCGCGTGCCCTCGATGAAGTCCACCGCGTAGTTGTTGTGCTCCTCGATCCCGGTCGCGATGGCGAAGATGTTGGGATCGAAGATGATGTCCTCGGGCGGGAAGCCGATGCCGGTCAACAGATCGTAGGCCCGCCGGGCGATCTCGCGGCGGCGCTCGAGGCTGTCGGCCTGGCCCTTCTCGTCGAACAGCATCACCACCGCGGCCGCCCCGTAGCGCTGCACGATGCGCGCGTTCTCGAGGAAGGCCTCCTCGCCCTCCTTGAGCGAGATCGAGTTGACCACCGCCTTGCCCTGCACGCATTTGAGGCCCGCCTCGATCACCTCGAACTTCGAGGAGTCGATCATGATCGGCACCCGCGAGATGTCGGGTTCGGCGGCGACGAGGTTCAAGAAGCGCTGCATCGCCTCCACGCCGTCGATCAGGCCCTCGTCCATGTTGACGTCGATGACCTGCGCGCCGTTGTCCACCTGCTGGCGGGCGACGTCCAGCGCGGTGTCGTAGTCGTTTTCCTTGATCAGGCGACGGAAGCGCGCCGAGCCGGTCACGTTGGTGCGCTCGCCGACGTTGACGAACAGCGAGTCGGAGGTGATGTTGAACGGTTCGAGCCCCGACAGGCGGCAGGCGACCTCGGGCTGGGGCAGGCGGCGGGGCGCGACACCGTCGATCCGGCGGGCCATCTCGGCGGTGTGCGCCGGGGTGGTGCCGCAGCAGCCGCCGATGATGTTGATCAGGCCCGCGTTGGCCCATTCGCCGATCGACTCGGCCATCGGGTCGGCCTCGAGCTCGTACTCGCCCAGTTCGTTGGGCAGCCCGGCATTGGGGTGTACCGAGACCGGGTACTCGCTGATCCGCGCGAGCTCGGCGACGTACTGGCGCAGCAGGTCCGGGCCGAGCGCGCAGTTCAGCCCGATCGACAGCGGCCGGGCGTGGCGCAGGCTGTTGTAGAAGGCCTCGGTGGTCTGTCCCGAGAGCGTGCGCCCCGAGGCGTCGGTGATCGTCCCGGAGATCATTACCGGCCAGCGCTGGCCGCGGTCGGCGAACAGCTCCTCGAGCGCGAACACCGCCGCCTTGGCGTTGAGCGTGTCGAATATGGTCTCGATCAGGAAGATCTCGACGCCGCCTTCCAGCAGCCCCTCGGCCGACTCGCGGTAGGCCTCGACCAGCTCGTCGAAGTGAACGTTGCGGTAGCCGGGGTCGTTGACGTCCGGGGAAATCGAGGCCGTGCGGTTGGTCGGCCCGAGGATGCCCGCGACGAAGCGCGGCTTGTCCGGGGTCTCGGCGGTCTTCTCGTCGGCGGCCTTGCGGGCGATCTCGGCGGCGACGACGTTGATCTCCCGGGAGAGATCCTCCATCCGGTAGTCGGCCATCGCAATGCGGGTGGCCGAGAAGGTGTTCGCCTCGATGATGTCCGCGCCGGCGTCGAGGTACTGGTGGTGGATGCCCTCGATCACGTCCGGGCGGGTGAGCACCAATAGGTCGTTGTTGCCCTTGAGGTCCACCGGCCAGTCGGCGAAGCGCTCGCCGCGGAAGTCGGCTTCCTCGAGCTTCGCGTTCTGGATCATCGTCCCCATCGCGCCGTCGAGCAGCAGGATGCGCTCGCGCATCAGCTCGCGGAGGCGATGGAAGACGGGGTGGTCCTGGTCGGTCGGTTTCATGGGCGACTGCGCGTGCTTTTTCGGACCGTGGCGAGAACGACTCGGCGGCCCGTTCATGAGTGGAGTCTCGAAGGCCCCGCAGTATAACGCAGCAGGGGTGTTGCGTCGCCCGGGAATGGCCTATCGCTTCGACTCTTCCCGCTCGGGCCGGTGTCGCCTGTTCCGGACGATTCGCTGGAAACGCCGGCGGCGCTTGTGGCGGGTCAGGTGGATGCGCCAGAGCAGTCGGATGGTGGCGAAGCCGATCAGCGAGCTGGCGAAGGACAGCGTCAGCAGGCCGACGCCCAGCGGCAGCCAGATCGCGGGCAGCTGGCTCATCGCGTAGCTGATGCTCATCACCCCTTGTTCGCCGGTGGGCGGGTCGAGCGAAGCCCCGGTCAGCAGCGCGCCGACCTGGTAGGCGATCCAGAGCAGGGGCGGGATGGTCAGCGGATTGGTCACCCAGACCACGGCCACGGCCAGTGCGATATTCACGCGCATGACGATCGCCCCGGCGGCGGCCATCAGCATCTGCCCGGGTAGCGGGATGAAGGCGAGGAACAGACCCAGGGCGACGCCGCCGGAAACCGAGCGGCGGTTGAGGTGCCAGATGTTCGGGTCGCCCAGGAATTGCGCGATGGGCTTGAGAATCGGCTGCGAGACGATTCGATGGCGATTCGGCGTCAGGCGACGGAAAAACTTGCGCGGCATGGCTGGCCTCGTCCGAACGACCTCGCGGAATGGATTCTCGATCAGACCTGGTTGAGCAGGTCGCGCACCTTTCGGCTCAGTTCGATGTAGGACGCCTGTTCGGTCTCGGTCAGGGCGCCGATCACCCGGTGCCGGAATCCGGCCAGGGCCTGGTCGGCCTCCTCGATGCGGGCGTGCGCGTCCGGCAGCAGCCAGATGGTCTTCGCCCGCCGGTCGGTCTCGGAGATGCGTCGCTCGATCCAGCCGCCGTTCTCCAGCCCGTCGAGCAGCTTGACCAGTGTCGGCCCCTCGATGGCCAGTTCACCGGCCAGTTCCTTCTGCGTGCGGCCTTCGCCCTCGTCGCGAAGCATGCGGAGCACGGCCCACGCCGAGGCGGTCAGGCCGTGCTCGGAGAGTGTCTCGTTGACCTGCACGCGCCACAGGCGCGAGACATCGAACACCAGCCGGGTGATCTCGTCCTCGTTCTGTCGGTCTGTATTGCTCATTGGGAGATCGGGTTCCCTGTCATGGTTTTGATACTAGTTCATGATCTCATCATGCCGCGCCCCGTGCCATGGCCGTCGCCATCTCTTGCTTCCCGGTGCGCCGGAGCGGCGGGCGCACGGCGTTTCCCGAGGCGGTCGTCGTCGCGCGCCCGAATTGTCCGCACACGGGGTTTGCGGTACCATTTCGCGCTTGAAATGGACCTTCGGGTCCGCCGCCAACATTCCTCTCGAAACGGTTATTGAATGACCAAGTTCGTCTTCGTCACCGGTGGGGTCGTCTCGTCGCTGGGCAAGGGCATCACCGCCGCCTCGCTCGGTGCGCTCCTGGAGTCGCGCGGCCTGCGCGTGACCCTCATGAAACTCGACCCCTACATCAACGTCGACCCGGGCACCATGAGCCCCTTCCAGCACGGCGAGGTGTTCGTCACCGACGACGGGGCGGAGACGGATCTCGACCTGGGGCACTACGAGCGCTTCGTGCGCTCCCCGGTCGGCCGGCGCAACAACTTCACCACCGGCCGGGTCTACGAGGCGGTGATCCGACGCGAGCGCCGCGGCGACTACCTCGGCGGCACGGTGCAGGTGATCCCGCACATCACCGACGAGATCAAGCGCCGGGTGCTCGAGGGCGCGAAGGGCTACGACGTGGCGCTGATCGAGATCGGCGGCACGGTGGGCGACATCGAGTCGCTGCCGTTCCTCGAGGCCATCCGGCAGCTCGGGGTCGAGCTGGGTCACGACCGGGCGATCTTCATGCACCTGACGCTGGTGCCGTTCATCAAGACCGCCGGCGAGGTCAAGACCAAGCCCACCCAGCACTCGGTCAAGGAGCTGCGCTCGATCGGCATCCAGCCCGACGTGCTGGTCTGCCGGGCCGAGCGGGCGCTGCCCGAGGACGAGCGCCGCAAGATCGCGCTGTTCACCAACGTCGAGCACGACGCGGTGATCTCGGCGATCGACGCGGACACCATCTACCGCATCCCGCGCCTGCTCCACGCGCAGAAGCTCGACGAGACCGTGCTCCGGAAGCTGCATCTGAACACCGGCCCGGCCGACCTGTCGGAATGGGACCGCGTGGTCGAGGCGCAGACCAAGCCCGACCGCATCGTCGACATTGCCATGGTGGGCAAGTACGTCGACCTGGTCGACGCCTACAAGAGCGTCAACGAGGCGCTGTTGCACGCCGGCATCCAGACCCGTACCCGGGTCAACATCCACTACTTCGACTCCGAGGCGTTCGAGAGCGACGGGGTGGGGCGCCTCGAGGGGATGGACGCCATCCTCGTGCCCGGCGGCTTCGGCTCGCGCGGGGTCGAGGGCAAGATCGCCGCGGTGCGCTACGCCCGCGAGACCGGCAAGCCGTACCTGGGCATCTGCCTGGGCATGCAGGTGGCGGTGATCGAGTACGCGCGCAACGTCGCCGGGCTTGCCGGGGCGCATTCGACCGAGTTCGAACCCGAGACGGAGAACCCGGTGATCGCGCTGATCACCGAGTGGCGCGACGAGCAGGGCAACCGCATCGAGCGTGGCGAGGACGCCGACCTGGGTGGCACGATGCGTCTCGGTGCGCAGCGCTGCCGCATCGAGCCGAAGACCCTGGCGCACCGGATCTACGGCCAGGACGAGATCAGCGAGCGCCATCGCCACCGCTACGAGTTCAACAACGGATACCGCGAGAAACTGGAGAACGCCGGGCTGGTTTTCGCCGGCTGGTCGGCGGAGAACGAGCTGGTCGAGACGGTCGAGCTGCCGGACCACCCGTTCTTCTTCGGTTGCCAGTTCCATCCGGAATTCCGCTCCACCCCGCGTGACGGCCACCCGCTGTTCATCGCGTTCGTCAACGCGGCGCACACCCAGCGCGTGGGCCGCTCCGGGAGTGAAGACGACGAATGACCATGAAGCTGCTCGATTTCGAGGTCGGACTGGATCAACCACTGTTCCTGATTGCGGGTCCCTGCGTGATCGAATCCGAGGAACTTGCCCGCGAGACCGCCGGCCGCCTCAAGGAAATGGCGGAAATGGCCGGCATCCGGCTGATCTACAAGAGCTCCTTCGACAAGGCCAATCGTTCGTCCACCGCGAGTTTTCGCGGGCCGGGCGTCGAGAAGGGGCTGTCGATCCTGGAAAACGTCCGGCGCGAGTTCGATCTGCCCGTGCTCACCGACGTGCACGAGGACACGCCGCTCGAGGAAGTGGCGTCGGTGGTCGACGTGCTGCAGACGCCGGCGTTCCTCTGCCGGCAGACCAACTTCATCCAGAACGTCGCCCGTCAGGGGCTGCCGGTGAACATCAAGAAGGGGCAGTTCCTCGCCCCCTGGGACATGGCCAACGTGGTCGACAAGGCCCGCGAGGTGGGCAACGACCAGGTGATGGTCTGCGAGCGCGGCGTCTCCTTCGGCTACAACACCCTGATCTCCGACATGCGCGGACTGGCGATCATGCGCCAGACCGGCGCGCCGGTGGTGTTCGACGCCACCCACTCGGTCCAGCAGCCGGGCGGGCAGGGCAAGGCCTCCGGGGGGCAGCGCGAGTTCGTGCCGGTGCTGGCGCGCGCGGCCGTGGCCGCCGGGGTGTCCGGGCTGTTCATGGAGACCCACCCGGAGCCGGAGAAGGCGCTGTCCGACGGTCCCAACGCCTGGCCGATGGACGAGATGGCCGAGCTGCTGCGCACGCTGACCACGCTCGACCGCACGGTCAAGGCGTCGGGCTTCCCGGAAAACCGTTACCTCGGCATCGAAGGCTGAGGCCGGGCGGAAAGACTACCGGCCGCCCGCCAGGCCGCGGGCGGCAGCGAACATAACCGAATTTCACAGTACAGGAGAGATATTGCATGGCAGCCATCGAGCGAGTGCACGCACGCGAAGTAATCGATTCACGCGGCAACCCGACCGTCGAGGCCGAGGTCCACGTTGCCGGCGGTGTCATGGGGCGCGCGATCGTCCCGTCCGGTGCTTCGACCGGTGCGCGCGAGGCCATCGAGCTGCGTGACGGTGATGCCTCCCGCTTTCTCGGCAAGGGCGTGACCAAGGCCGTGGCCAACGTCAACGGCGAGATCGCCGAGGCCATCGTCGGCATGAACGTCCATGCGCTGTCGGACATCGACAACAAGATGATCGAGCTCGACGGCACCGAGAACAAGTCCCGCCTGGGCGCGAACGCGATCCTCGCCGTGTCCCTGGCCGCGGCACAGGCCGGCGCACTGGTGCGCAACGTGTCGCTCTACGCCTACCTGGGTGGTGACGCCGCGGTCACGCTGCCGGTGCCGATGATGAACATCATCAACGGCGGCGAGCACGCCGACAACTCCATCGACATGCAGGAGTTCATGATCATCCCCGCCGGCGCGCCGAGCTTCTCCGAGGCGCTGCGCTACGGGGTGGAGGTCTTCCACGCGCTGAAGAAGGTGCTGGCCGCGCGCGGCCTGTCGACGGCGGTCGGCGACGAGGGCGGCTTCGCCCCGGACCTGCCGTCCAACGAGGCGGCGATCGAGGCCATCATGGAGGCCATCGAGAAGGCCGGCTACACCCCGGGCAAGGACGTCTTCCTCGGCCTGGACGCGGCGAGCTCCGAGTACATCAAGGACGGCAAGTACGTCCTGACCGGCGAGAACCGCACGCTGGACGCCGCGGGCATGGTCGATCTGCTGGCCGAATGGGTGGAGAAGTACCCGATCCTCTCGATCGAGGACGGCATGGCCGAGGACGACTGGGACGGCTGGGAGCTGCTGACCCAGCGGCTGGGCGGCAAGTGCCAGCTCGTCGGCGACGACCTGTTCGTTACCAACGAGAAGATCCTGCGCGAGGGGATCGAGCGCAAGATCGCCAACTCCATGCTGGTCAAGGTCAACCAGATCGGCACCCTGACCGAAACGCTGGCGGCCATGCGGCTGGCGCAGGAGAACGGCTACACCAACGTCGTCTCCCACCGTTCCGGCGAGACCGAGGACACCACCATCGCGGATCTTGCCGTGGCGACCAACGCCGGGCAGATCAAGACCGGCTCGCTGTCGCGTTCCGACCGGATCGCCAAGTACAACCAGCTGCTGCGCATCGAGGAGCAGCTCGGCGACCGGGCCCGCTTCCCCGGGCGTGCGGCCTTCGGTCAGTAAGGCAGACGGTCGCCCGACGGGATGCGCCTCGCGCTGACGGTTCTTCTGGTCGTTGCCCTGGGCGGTCTGCAGTACCGCCTCTGGTTCGGCGATACTTCCGTGGCCAGCGTGCAGGCGAAGGAGGCCCGCCTCGACGACCTGGAGGCCGAGCTCCGCCGGCTCGAGGCGCGCAACCGCATCCTGGCCTCCGAAGTCGACAGCCTGCGCGAGGGACTCGGGGCCGTCGAGGCCCAGGCCCGGCTGACGCTGGGCTTCATCCGCCCGGACGAGCATTTCTACCAAGTGATCGAGGCGGTGCGTCCCGACACCATCACGCCGGTGCCCCTCGAGTCCCACACCGTTCCCCGTCTCGAGTCCGATGACTGATCGCCCGTTGATTCCCGTCGCCCGGAGTGCGCGCAATTGCCCGATCGTGGCCCCGTGTCCGTGAGCGGGTCGATTGCCATGGCTCCCGGCACGGCGTCCAGCCCGCTGGAGGCCGGCCGCTGGTGGCTGATCCTGCCGGCGGCCGGGTTCGGTCGTCGCATGCGCAGCGACACGCCCAAGCAGTACATGTGCATCGCGGGGCGGTCGATTCTCGAGCTGACTCTCTCGCGGTTCGCCTCGCTGCCGGGCCTGGCGGGCATCGTGCTGGTCGCCGCCCCGGACACGCCGCCCGAGGCCGTGCGCGCGCTGGACAGCGGAGATGTCCCCGTGCGGCTGGTCGCCGGCGGGGCGACCCGGGCGGAGAGCGTGCGCAACGGCTTGGCCTTTCTGCGGGATCACTGGCAGGAACTGTCGCCGGACGAGGCGCCGGGCGACGGGCTGGCCGAGTGGGTGATGGTGCATGACGCGGCCCGGCCCTGCGTGCGCCCGGCCGACGTGCGACGGCTGCTGGAGCAGGCCGCCGGGCCGGACGGGGCGCTGCTGACCGCGCCGGTGCGTGACACGATCAAGCGGATCGACGCGGCCGGGCGGGTGACCGACACGGTCGACCGGCGCGCGCTGGTGCATGCGCTCACGCCGCAGATGTTTCCGGCCGGGGTGGTGCTCGCCGCCCTCGAACGGGCGGCAGCGGCGGGGCTGGAGGTGACCGACGAGTCGTCGGCGCTGGAACTGGCGGGCCTGTCCCCCCGGGCAGTCGAGGCGGCGTCGGACAATCTCAAGATTACCCATCCGGAGGACATCGGCATCGCCCGGGCGATCCTGCGAGAACAGGGGGTGCTCCATGACTGATCTTGCCCTGCGCGTGGGACACGGCTTCGACGTGCACGCCTTCGAGCCCGGCGACCACCTGATGATCGGCGGTTGCCGCATTCCCTTCGATCGCGGATTCCGCGCGCATTCCGACGGCGACGTTCTGCTGCATGCCATCAGCGACGCGCTGCTCGGCGCGGCGGGGCTGGGCGATATCGGTCATCATTTCCCGGATACCGACCCCGCCTGGGCGGGCGCGGACAGCCGCGAGCTGCTGCGCCGCGTGGTCGAGGCGGTCGGGCAGGCCGGCTGGCATGTCGGCAACGTCGACGCGACGGTGATCGCCCAGGTGCCGAAGCTTGCCCCCTGGGTCGCTCCCATGCGCGAGGCGATCGCCACCGTGCTCGGGGTCGAGGCCGGGCGCGTGAACGTCAAGGCGACCACCTCGGAGCGACTGGGCTTTACCGGCCGGGGAGAGGGAGTCGCCGCCGAGGCCGTCGCGCTGGTCCAGCGCATGACGGATTGATTTATCCGGGGCGGCCAAGTAGGCTTGTCGCCCGTTTTCAGGGGTAGCCGATCATCGGTCGGCTGCCCGCCGGACAGACCCAAAGGAAACTGAGTGGAACCATCGGATGCGTAAACCGATCGTCGCAGGAAACTGGAAGCTCAACGGTGCGTCGGCCGACAACGAGGCCCTGGTCTCGGGCGTGCTCGACGGATTGAACGAGCTGAGCGGGATCGACGTCGCCGTCTGCCCGCCGTTCGTCTACGTCCCGCAGGTCGCGGGGCTCTCGAAGGGTACCGCGCTGGGCGTCGGAGCCCAGAACTGCTCGGAGCACGGCTCCGGGGCGTTCACCGGTGAAGTGGCCCCCGGAATGTTGACCGACGTCGGTGCGCGCTACGTCATTCTGGGCCACTCGGAGCGCCGCGCCCTGTACGGCGAGACCGACGAGATGGTCAGCGACAAGGTCAAGGCCGCGCTCGACGCGGGCCTGACGCCGATCCTCTGCGTGGGCGAGACGCTGGAGCAGCGTGAGGCCGACGAAACCGAGGCGGTGGTCCGGCAGCAGCTCGCGGCCGTGGTGGCCGGCAACGGCATCGAGGCGTTCGAGCGGATCGTGATCGCCTACGAGCCGGTGTGGGCCATCGGCACCGGGCGCACGGCCAGCCCCGAGCAGGCGCAGGAGGTGCATGCCTTCATCCGCGGGCAGCTCGAGAGCCACGATGCCCGTGTGGCCCAGTCGGTCCGTATCCAGTATGGTGGCTCGATGAAACCGGGCAATGCCGCCGAGCTGCTTGCGCAGCCCGACATCGATGGCGGGCTCATCGGCGGTGCCTCGCTCAAGGCCGAGGACTTTCTCGGCATCTGTCGCGCCGCGGCCGACACGGTAGGTTAAGCAATGACGACTCTCGTACTCATCGTTCACGTGCTGCTGGGGCTGGTCCTGATCGGGCTGGTGCTCATCCAGCATGGCAAGGGTGCCGACGCCGGCGCGGCCTTCGGTTCGGGTGCTTCCGGCACCGTTCACGGCTCGCGTGGTCCGGCCAATACCCTGCAGAAGGTCACCGGCTGGATCGTCGTGGCGTTCTTCGGCACCAGCCTGTTGCTTGCCTACGTAATCAACACTTCCCAAGAGCCCTCGAGCGTGGTAGATTCTGCACCCGTTTCCGAGAGCGGAAGCCAGTCCGGCGAAGTCGAACGCACCCCGTCCGACGCGCCGGCAGAAAAGCCGACCGACGTCCCATCCCCGAACTCGGCGGCACCCTCTGGGCAGAGCGAAGACGGCAGCACCCCATCGCCGTCGGACGTGCCCGGACAGTGACGGCGGCCAATTGCCGTCACCGCCGGATCAGACGATGATCCGGTGACTGACAAAGCGGATGTGGTGGAATTGGTAGACACGCTATCTTGAGGGGGTAGTGGCGAAAGCCGTGTCGGTTCGAGTCCGACCATCCGCACCAAACACACTTTTCCGGTTCGATTCGCTATCCTAGTTCGCGTGACGCAACACGCGTGCTGGGGCGTCGAACGCGCAGAAAAAGCCGCCGGGCGCGAGTCCGGCGGGTTTCGAGCAAGAGGGTGTCAGATGCTTGAAGGCTACATTCCCATCCTGATCTTCTTCGGTGTGGCCATCCTGTTCTCGCTGGGGCTGCTGGTCGTCGGGCGAGTGCTGGCACCCAACCGGCCCGATCCGGCCAAGGTGGATGCGTACGAGTGCGGCTTCCCGGCGTTCGAGGACGCCCGCATGAAGTTCGACATCCGCTACTACCTGGTGGCCATCCTGTTCATCATCTTCGATCTCGAGATCGCCTTCCTGTTCCCCTGGGCCGTTGCCCTCGAGGACATCGGCGGCTTCGGTCTCGCGGCCATGGCCATCTTCCTCGGCGTGCTGGTGATCGGCTTCATTTACGAGTGGAAGAAGGGGGCGCTGGAATGGGAGTAGAAGGCGTTCTGGAGAAGGGGTTCGTCACCACTTCGGCCGACAAGCTGATCAACTGGGCGCGTACCGGTTCGCTCTGGCCCATGACCTTCGGCCTGGCCTGCTGTGCCGTCGAGATGATGCACGCCGGTGCGGCGCGTTACGACCTGGACCGCTTCGGCGTGGTGTTCCGCCCGAGTCCCCGGCAGTCCGACGTGATGATCGTCGCCGGCACGCTGGTCAACAAGATGGCCCCCGCGCTGCGCAAGGTCTACGACCAGATGGCCGAGCCCCGCTGGGTGATCTCGATGGGTTCCTGCGCCAACGGCGGGGGCTACTACCACTATTCGTACTCCGTCGTGCGCGGCTGTGACCGGATCGTGCCCGTGGACATCTACGTGCCCGGCTGTCCGCCGACCGCCGAGGCGTTGCTGTACGGCATCATCCAGTTGCAGAACAAGATCCGTCGCACCGACACCATCGCGCGTGCCTGACGGTTCCCGGCAAGCATCCTGGGGGCAGCCCGACCTATGAATTTGCAAACGGCCCTGAAAGAGACCATCGGCGAGTTCATCGTCGACCAGACCCTCGACCGTGGCGAGCTCACCATCGAGGTGGCCGCCGAGAACTGGCGCGAGGTCGCCGAGCGTCTGCACAAGAGCGAGGCCACCCGCTTCGAGCAGTGCGTCGACATCTGCGGCATCGACTACCTCGAGTACGGCCGCAGCGAGTGGGCCGGGGAAGAGACGGTCTCCTACACCGGCTACAGCCGCGGTGTCGAGCCGAACACCAGCGGCTGGCTGAAGTTCGGCGAGGAGCCGGATGCCGGCGACTCGGACCGCCCCCGTTTCGCGGTGGTCGCCCACCTGCTGTCCTACACGCACAACTGGCGGCTGCGCGTGCGGGTCTATTGCCCGGATGACGCGGCGCCGGCCGTCCCGTCGGTCGTGCCCGTCTGGAACGGCGTGAACTGGTTCGAGCGCGAGGCCTTCGACCTGTTCGGCATCCTGTTCGAGGATCACCCGGATCTGCGGCGCATCCTGACCGACTACGGCTTCGTCGGGCATCCGTTCCGCAAGGACTTCCCGCTGGTCGGCAACGTCGAGGTGCGCTATGACGACGAGAAGGGTCGGGTGGTATACGAGCCGGTCTCCATCGAGCCGCGCGTGCTGGTGCCGAAGGTGCACCGGAAGGACAGCCGCTACATTGACCTCGACGAGGGCTGACAGATGCCGGAGATCGCCAATTACACCCTGAATTTCGGTCCCCAGCACCCGTCCGCGCACGGCGTGCTGCGCCTGGTGCTGGAGATGGACGGCGAGACGGTCGTCCGGGCCGATCCGCACATCGGCCTGCTGCACCGTGCCACCGAGAAGCTCGCGGAGAGCAAGCCCTACAACCAGTCGATCGGCTACATGGACCGGCTCGACTACGTCTCGATGATGTGCAACGAGCACGCCTACGTGCGTGCCATCGAGCAGTTGCTGGACCTCGAGATCCCGGAGCGGGCGCAGTACATCCGGGTGATGTTCGACGAGGTCACCCGCATCCTCAACCACCTGCTGTGGTTGGGTGCGCACGCGCTCGACATCGGCGCGATGGCGGTGTTCCTGTACGCCTTCCGAGAGCGCGAGGACCTGATGGACTGCTACGAGGCGGTCTCCGGCGCGCGCCTGCACGCCACCTACTACCGCCCGGGCGGCGTGGCCCGTGACCTGCCGGATTCGATGCCGCAGTACCAGGCGTCCAAGTGGCACAGCGAGCGCGAGGTCAAGCGGATGAACGAGGCCCGTCAGGGCTCGCTGCTCGACTTCCTCGAGGACTTCACAGAGCGCTTCCCCAAGTACGTCGACGAGTACGAGACGCTGCTCACCGACAACCGCATCTGGAAGCAGCGCACCGTCGACATCGGCATCGTCAGCAAGGAGCGTGCGCTGCAGATGGGCTTTACCGGCCCGATGCTGCGTGGTTCCGGCGTGGAGTGGGACCTGCGCAAGCACCAGCCCTACGCGGTCTACGACCAGCTCGACTTCGACATCCCGGTGGGTAAGAGCGGCGACTGCTACGACCGTTACCTGGTGCGGGTCGAGGAAATGCGGCAGTCCAACCGGATCATCCGCCAGTGCATCGACTGGCTGCGCGAGAACCCGGGGCCGGTGATGGTCGACGACCACAAGATCGCGCCGCCGCGTCGCGAGGAGCTCAAGGCGGACATGGAGTCGCTGATCCACCACTTCAAGCTGTTTACGGAGGGGTATACCCTGCCGGAGGGCGAGGCGTACGCCGCGGTGGAACATCCCAAGGGCGAGTTCGGCATCTACCTGGTCTCGGACGGGGCCAACAAGCCGTATCGTCTCAAGATCCGTGCGCCGGGTTTCGCACACCTGTCGGGGCTCGACGAGATGTCGCGCGGCCACATGCTGGCCGACGTCGTCGCGATCATCGGCACCCAGGACATCGTATTCGGAGAGGTGGATCGCTGATGAGCGAGAGCAAGCTTCACTTGCTGACCGATCATTCCCGCGAGGAGATCGATCAGTGGCTGTCCCGCTATCCCGAGGACCGCAAGCAGTCCGCGGTTCTGGCGGCACTGCGCATCGTGCAGCATCAGAACGAGGGTCACGTCACCGTCGAGCTGATGGACGCGATTGCCGAGTACCTCGACATGGAACCGATCTCGGTCTACGAGGTGGCGTCGTTCTACTCGATGATCGAGACGAAGCCCTGCGGTCGGCATCACGTCTCGGTGTGCAACAACATCGCCTGCATGCTGGTCGGCGGGGAGGAAATCCTCGAGCATTGCGAGCAGAAGCTCGGCATCAAGGCGGGCGAGAGCACGCCGGATGGCCGGATCCTGCTCAAGAAGGAAGAAGAGTGTCTCGCCGCCTGCGGTGGCGGGCCGATGATGCAGGTCGATCACGTCTACTACGAGAACCTCACGCCGGAAAAGGTCGACGAGATTCTCGACAAGCTGGATTGACGCCATGAGTTTCAACAAAGCCAGTTCCACAGCCGTGTGCTTTGCCACGCTCGATCACGAGAAGCCGTGGTCGCTCGAGGCGTACCTCGAGTCCGGCGGTTATCAGGCATGGAAGAAGATCCTCGAGGAGAAGACCGACCCGGCGCTGATCATCGAGGAGGTCAAGACCTCCAACCTGCGCGGTCGGGGCGGTGCCGGCTTTCCCACGGGCCTGAAGTGGTCGTTCATGCCTCGCAACGCGCCGGGGCAGAAGTACATCGTCTGCAACTCGGACGAATCCGAGCCGGGCACCTTCAAGGATCGCCAGATCCTGATGAACAACCCGCATGCCCTGGTCGAGGGCATGGCTATCGCCGGCTACTCGATCGGCGCGACGCGTGGCTACAACTACATGCGCGGGGAGTTCTCGGACCTGGTCTTCCAGCGTTTCGAGCAGGCGGTGAAGGAGGCCTACGAGTACGGGATGCTCGGCAAGAACCTCCAGGGCTCGGGCATCGACTTCGATCTCGCCGGTTCGCTGGGTGCCGGTGCGTATATCTGTGGCGAGGAGACCGCGTTGCTCGAGTCGCTCGAGGGCAAGAAGGGCCAGCCGCGGTTCAAGCCGCCGTTCCCGGCCAACTTCGGCCTGTACGGCCGGCCGACAACGGTCAACAACACCGAGACGCTGTCGTCGATCCCGGCGATCATGCGTAATGGCGGACAGTGGTTCGCCGACCTGGGCGTGCCCAACAGCGGCGGCGTGAAGATCTGGTCGGTCTCGGGCCACGTCAACCAGCCGGGCGTGTTCGAGATCCCGATGGGCACGCCGTTCGCCGAGCTGCTGGAAATGGCCGGCGGCATGCGTGACGGCAAGCGCTGCAAGGCCGTGATCCCGGGGGGCACGTCCTCGCCGGTGATCCCCGGCGAGATCATGCTCGAGACCAACATGGACTACGACTCGATCGCCAAGTCCGGCACCTTCCTGGGCTCGGGCGGCCTGATCGTCATGGACGAGGACACCTGCATGGTTAAGGCGCTGCGCCGTATCGCGCAGTTCTACTACCGCGAGTCCTGCGGCCAGTGCACCCCGTGCCGCGAGGGCACCGGCTGGCTGTTCCGGATGCTCAACCGGATCATCGACGGCAAGGGCCGGCTCGAGGATCTCGACCGCCTCGACGACGTGGCCAGCAAGATCGAGGGACGCACGATCTGCGCCTTCGGTGACGCGGCCGCCACGCCGGTCCGGAGCTTCATCAAGCATTTCCGGCCGGAGTTCGAGTACTACATTTTGCACGGCCACAGCATGGTCGACGGCAAGGCCGACGCGGCGTGAGCCGCGGCCTGCAACCAGGTTCCCAGGTATGAGTGACGAACAGATTACCTTCGAAGTCGATGGCAGGACCCTCAAGGGCAGTCCCGGGGACATGCTCATCGAGGTGACCGACAAGGCCGGGATCAACATCCCGCGCTTCTGCTATCACCGCAAGCTGTCGATCGCGGCCAACTGCCGCATGTGCCTGGTGGAGGTCGAGCGTGCGCCCAAGCCGCTGCCGGCCTGCTCCACGCCGATCTCCGAGGGCATGAAGGTCTCCACGCGCAGCCCCAAGGCGATCAGCGCGCAACGTGCCACCATGGAATTCCTGCTGATCAACCACCCGCTGGATTGCCCGATCTGCGATCAGGGCGGGGAGTGCGAACTGCAGGACGTCGCCATGGGCTACGGCGAGGGCGTTGGCCAGTACTCCGAGGCCAAGCGCGTGGTCAAGGACAAGGACATCGGCCCGCTGATCGCCACCGACATGACCCGCTGCATCCACTGCACCCGTTGCGTGCGCTTCGGCGAGGAGATCGCGGGTCTCAAGGAGCTGGGCGCGACCGGGCGTTCCGATCAGATGGAGATCGGCACCTACATCTCCAAGAGCGTGACCTCCGAGCTTTCCGGCAACGTCATCGACCTGTGTCCCGTGGGGGCCCTGACCGCCAAGCCGTCGCGCTACACGCACCGCGCCTGGGAGCTGGTGCAGCACAAGCACCTCTCCAGCCACGACGCCTTCGGCTCGAACCTCTACCTGCATACCCGCGACGCGCAGGTCATGCGTGTCGTTCCGCGTGACAACGAAGCCGTGAACGAAACCTGGATCGCCGACCGTGACCGGTTCTCCTATACCGGCTACGTGACCGAGGATCGCCTGACCCGCCCGATGGTCAAGCGCGAGGGCGAGTGGAAGAAGGTCGACTGGGAAGAGGCCCTCGAGGTGGCCGCGAACGGCATCCGCGAGATCGTCAGCCAGCAGGGCCCGGCAGCTTTCGGTTCGCTGGTCTCGCCCAACGCGAGCCTCGAGGAACAATACCTCGCCGCACGGATCGTGCGCGGCATGGGGTCGAACAACATCGACCATCGCCTGCGCCAGACCGACTTTTCCGGGGATGCCGACGATCCGGTCATGCCTTGGCTGGGCATGGACATCCCGGCGATCGCCTCCCTGGACGCGGCCGTGACCGTCGGGCTGGCCGTGCGCGAGGAAGTGCCGCTGTTCGGCCACCGGCTTCGCCAGGCGGCGCTGGACAACGGGGCGAAGCTCTCGTTGATCCACCCGTTCCGGCAGGGCCTGACCTTCCCGGCACGCCAGGTGGTCGCCGACGAGTCGGCCGGCGGCCAGCTGGCCACACTGATCGCGCTGGTCCGCGCGGCCGGTGGCGAGATCCCCGCATCGCTGGCCGACTGGCCGACGGCGTCCGTCGAGGATGCCGAGGCGATCGTCGCGGAGCTCAAGGCCGGCGAGAACAGTGCGGTCTTCCTGGGTGCCGTCGCCCAGAACGCGCCGGAATACGCGGCGCTGCGCGCACTGGCAACGGAGCTCGCGCGCCTGACCGACGCACAGGTCGGCATGCTCGCCCAGGGCGGCAATAGCCCGGGTGCGTGGCTCGCCGGCGCGGTCCCGCACCGTAACGCCGGTGGTGCCGACTCCGTCGGTACCGGGCGCACGGCCGGCGAGATGCTGGCCGAGGCACCGGAGGCGGTGCTCACCCTTGGCGTCGAGCCGGAACTCGACAGCGCGGCGGGTGCCGGGGCGGTCGAGGCACTGGATAAGGCCGGCTGCGTGGTCGCGGTCAGCAGTTACGTCACTCCGACGATGAAACGCTACGCCGACGTGCTCCTGCCGATGGGCACGGCGGTGGAAACCGCCGGGACCTGGGTCAACGGCGAAGGGCGCTGGCAGTCGGTCAACGGCGCGGTGCGACCGCAGGGCGACGCCCGCCCGGGCTGGAAGATCCTTCGCGTGCTGGGCAACCTGCTGGACCTCAACGGTTTCGACTACATGGCGGTCACCGAGATCCGCCGCGAGGTGCAGTCGCTATGCCGCGAAGTTCAGCTGGAGAACCGGGCGATCGGTCTGGACAAGGCCCGTTTCGATGTCCCCGCTCCGGCAGCGGACGAGGGCGGTTACCGTCGCGTGGCCGTCGTTGGGATGTACACGGCCGACCCGGTCGTTCGGCGTGCCGCGGCACTGCAGTCGACCGTCAAGGCCAAGGAGCAGAGGCACGTGCTGGTCAACCCGGCCGACGCCGAGCGCGAGGGCTGGGAAGACGGCATGACCGTCGCGGTCGATCAGGACGGGGCCGGGGTCGAGTTGCCGCTGCGCGTCGACGACAACGTCCCTGCCGGCACGGTGGTGGTGTTCTCCGGTGAGCACGCGGCCAACCTGGCGCCGCGTGCCGGCCGGGTCGAGATTCGCACGGAGGTGGCCGCATGATCACCGATTGGCTTTCCCCGGTTATCGGGTGGATGTCTCCCGACTGGCAGTATCTGGTCGTCCACGTCCTGCTCACGCTGGTGATCGTGCTGCCGATCGTGGTGACGGTCGCGTTCCTGACGCTGGCCGAGCGCAAGGTGATCGGCTTCATGCACGTGCGCATCGGGCCCAACAGGGTGGGCCCCCGGGGGCTGTTCCAGCCGTTCGCGGACGTGTTCAAGCTCCTGTTCAAGGAGGTGATCACGCCGCAGGTGGCCAACAAGGTCATTTTCTATCTCGCACCGGTGCTGATGCTGGTGGCCGCGCTGGTGGCCTGGGCGGTCATTCCGTTCGATGATGGCTGGGTCCTGGCGGACATCAACGCGGGGCTGCTGTACGTGCTGGCCATCGGCGCGGCCGGTGTCTACGGCGTGATCCTCGCCGGCTGGGCCTCGAACTCCAAGTACGCGCTGCTCGGCGGCATGCGCTCGGCGGCGCACAAGGTTGCCTACGAGCTGGCGATGGGCTTCGCGCTGGTCGGGGTGCTGATGGTCTCCGGCAGCCTCAACCTCTCCGAGATCGTCCGGGGTCAGGAGGGGAGCATCGTGCACTGGTACTGGCTGCCGCTGCTGCCGATGTTCGTGGTCTACTTCGTCTCCGGCGTGGCCGAGACCAACCGGGCGCCGTTCGACATCTCCGAGGGCGAGTCCGAGATCGTCGCCGGCTTCCACGTCGAGTATTCGGGGATCGCCTTCGCGCTGTTCATGCTGGCCGAGTACGCGAGCATGATCCTGATCTCGGCGCTGGCCTCGGTGCTGTTCCTGGGTGGCTGGCTGTCGCCGTTCCAGGGCACCTTCCTCGAGTCCGTATTCGCCTTCGTGCCCGGGATCGTCTGGTTCTTCCTGAAGATCGCGTTGCTGCTGTTCGTTTTCATCTGGCTGCGGGCGACGTTCCCGCGGTTCCGCTACGACCAGATCATGCGCCTGGGCTGGAAGGTCTTCATCCCGCTGACGATCCTGTGGATCGCGGTGGAGGGCGTGTTCTTCTACTACGAAATCGGCCCCTGGTTCGGGTAAGGGGGTAGACGGCAATGAACGCGATCAAGCATTTCTTCAAGACATGGTTCCTCTGGGAGCTGTTCCTCGGCCTGTCGGTGACCGGCAAGTACTTCTTCGGTCACAAGTACACCGTGCAGTACCCGGAGGAGAAGACGCCCCAGTCGCCGCGCTTCCGCGGGCTGCACGCGCTGCGCCGCTACGCCAACGGCGAGGAACGCTGCATCGCCTGCAAGCTCTGCGAGGCGGTCTGCCCGGCGCTGGCGATCACCATCGAGTCGGAGGAGCGCGAGGACGGCACGCGCCGCACCACGCGCTACGACATCGACCTGTTCAAGTGCATCTACTGCGGTTTCTGCGAGGAAGCCTGTCCGGTCGACTCGATCGTCGAGACCCGGGTGTTCGAGTACCACTTCGAGAATCGGGGCGAGAACATCATGACCAAGGACAAGCTCCTGGAGATCGGTGATCGCCTCGAGCCGCAGATCGCGGCAGACCGGCAGGCTGACGCCGCCTACCGATAACGCACGGATACCCCTCGGCGCCCGGACGTGATACGGTCCGCGGCGCCGGACGAAGGCAAGAGACAACAACAAGGTCAACCGGCTTCGGGGCGCGTTGTGCGCCTCCAGCAGAAGGATAGTCATGTCGCTCTATCAGATTCTCTTCTACGTGTTCGCCTCGGTGGCGGTGATTGCCGCCGCCCGGGTGGTGACGGTGAAAAACCCGGTACACGCGGCGCTGTACCTGGTGCTGACGTTCTTCTCCACCGCCCTGATCTGGGTGCTGATGGAGGCCGAATTCCTCGGCATCGTCCTGCTGCTGGTCTACGTCGGGGCGGTGATGGTGCTGTTCCTGTTCGTCGTGATGATGCTCGACGTCAACCTTGCGCCACTGCGCGAGGGCTTCATCCGCAACCTGCCGGTGGGCGTGTTCGTCGCGCTGGTGATGATCGTGGAACTGGCACTGATCCTCGGTCCGGCGAGCTTCGGCCTGGACCTGTACCCGTCGCCGGAACCGGCACCGGCGGATGCCGGCAACACGCTCGCGATCGGGCAGGTGCTCTACACCAAGTTCGTCTACCCGTTCGAGATCGCCGCCTTCATCCTGCTGGTGGCCATCGTCGCGGCGATCGCACTCGCGCAGCGTCGTCGCCCGGGTGTCCACTACCAGGACATCCCGGCCCAGGTCCGCGTGCGCGCCGGCGACCGGGTCCGCATCGCCGAGCTGGACGAGGAGAAGACCCGCCGGGGCGAGCTCGTCGCTGACGAGGCCAACAAGGAGAAGAAGGAAGAGTCATGATCAGCCTGTCCGAATTCCTGATCTTCGGCGGCCTGCTGTTCTCCATCAGCGTCGCCGGGATATTCCTGAATCGAAAGAACGTGCTCGTGCTGCTGATGGCCATCGAACTGATGCTGCTGGCCGTCAACGTGAACTTCGTGGCGTTCTCGCATTTCTCCGGCGACATCGACGGCCAGGCGTTCGTCTTCTTCGTGCTGACGGTGGCTGCGGCCGAGGCGGCGGTGGGCCTGGCGATCCTGGTCACGCTGTTCCGCAACCGGCGCACGATCAACGTCGAAGACCTGACCGAGATGAAGGGCTGATTCCATGGAAAAGATTTATCTTGCCGTCGTGCTCGCCCCGCTGATCGCCTCGATCATCGCGGGCCTGTTCGGGCGACAGATCGGTCGGTCCGGCGCCCACTGGGTGACCATCATCGGCGTGGCCGTCTCGTTCGCCGCCTCGGTCTACGCGTTCTACATGCACGTCTTCGGCGGGCTGCCGACCTTCGACGGCACCGTCTACACCTGGATCGCCTCGGACCTGTTCGAGTTCAACATCGGCTTTCTCGTCGACAAGCTCACGGTCCTGATGATGGTGGTGGTCACCGCCGTGTCGCTGATGGTGCACATCTACACCATCGGCTACATGCACGACGACCCGGGCTACCAGCGTTTCTTCAGCTACATCTCGCTGTTCACCTTCTCGATGCTGATGCTGGTGATGGCGAACAACCTGCTGCAGCTGTTCTTCGGCTGGGAAGCGGTGGGGCTGGTCTCCTACCTGCTGATCGGCTTCTGGTACAAGCGCGAGTCGGCGATCTTCGCCAACCTCAAGGCGTTCATCGTCAACCGCGTGGGTGACTTCGGCTTTCTGCTGGGTATCGCCGCGATCCTGATGTATGCCGACACCCTGCATTACGCGACGTTCTTCGAGCGCCTGCCCGAACTGGCGGACATCTCGGTCGAGTACTGGCCGGGCGTGGAATGGTCTCTGGTCAGCGTGATCGCGATACTGCTGTTCATCGGCGCGATGGGCAAGTCCGCCCAGGTGCCGCTGCACGTGTGGCTGCCGGATTCGATGGAAGGTCCGACCCCGATCTCCGCGCTGATCCACGCGGCGACCATGGTGACCGCGGGCATCTTCATGGTGGCGCGCTTCTCGCCGCTGTTCGAGCTCTCCGACGCCGCGCTGTCGTTCATCCTGGTGATCGGGGCGATCACGGCGCTGTTCATGGGCCTGCTGGGCATCGTGCAGAACGACATCAAGCGGGTCGTCGCCTACTCGACGCTCTCGCAGCTCGGCTACATGACCGTCGCGCTGGGCGTTTCCGCCTACAGCCCGGCGCTGTTCCACCTGATGACTCACGCCTTCTTCAAGGCCCTGCTGTTCCTCGCGGCCGGCTCGGTGATCATCGCGCTGCACCACGAACAGGACATGCGCAAGATGGGCGGGCTGGCCAAGAAGCTGCCGATCACCTTCGCGACGTTCCTGATCGGGGCGCTGGCGCTGATCGGCTTCCCGGGCACGTCGGGCTTCTACTCCAAGGAGTCGATCATCTACGCGGTCGAGGCATCCACGCTTCCCGGCGCGACCTTTGCCTACTGGGCGGTGTTCCTCGGGGTGTTCGTCACTGCCTTCTACACCTTCCGGATGATGTTCCTGGTGTTCTTCGGTCAGCCGCGCATGTCCGACGAGGAGTACTCGCACGTCAAGGAGACGCCCAAGGTGGTCACCGTGCCGCTGATGCTGCTGGCCGTGCCGTCGCTGATCGTGGGTTTCCTGGTGATCGAGCCGCTGCTGTTCGGAAGCTACTTCGACGAGTCGATCCGCGTGCTGGCGACGCACGGGGCGATGGCGAGCCTGGAGTCCCACTTCCACGGCGCCTGGAACATGTTCGTCCACGGCTGGGCCACGTCGGTGGTCTGGATGGCGCTGGCCGGGGTGGGCCTGGCCGCGGCGATGTACCTCGGCGCGCCGAAGACCGCGCCGGCGGCGGCCGCGAAGGCGCTGGCCTGGCCGCGCCGGATGCTCGAGGCGGGCTACGGCTTCGACTCGTTCAACAACACCGTGATCGCCGGTGGCTCCCGACTGGTGGGTCGCGGCCTGTGGAAGGGCGCGGACCTGCGCGCCATCGACGGCTGGCTGGTCAACGGCTCGGCCGCGGTGGTCGGGCGCATGGCCCAGATCTGGCGCCGCGCCCAGACCGGTTACCTCTATCACTACGCGTTCGTCATGATCCTCGGCCTGATCGGGCTGATGACCTGGATCGTGTTCCTGAACCCGTAACGACAGAACTCATACGAAGGATAACGGTTCGATGCTCACTTCCTGGCCGATTCTGAGCCTGCTCGTCTGGCTGCCGATTGCCGCCGGTCTCGCCGTGATGCTGTTCGGCGAGCGCCGCGCGGACGGGGCGCGGTGGTTCTCCCTGATCGTCTCCGGGGCGGTGTTCCTCATCAGCCTGCTGCTGATCGTCGGGTTCAACACCGGCACCGCGTCGATGCAGTTCGTCGAGCACCTGCCCTGGATTCCCGCCTTCGGCATCAACTACGCGATGGGCGTGGACGGCATCTCCATGCCGCTGATCGTGCTGACCACCTTCACCACGGTGCTGGTGGTGGTCGCCGCCTGGGAAGTGATCAAGGACAAGGCGCACCAGTACCTGGCGGCCTTCCTGATCATGGAAGGCATGATGAACGGCACCTTCGCCGCGATGGACGCGATCGTCTTCTACTTCTTCTTCGAGGGCATGCTCATCCCGATGTTCATCATCATCGGGATCTGGGGCGGCCCGCAGCGGGTGTACGCGACGATCAAGTTCTTCCTGTACACCTTCCTCGGCTCGGTGTTCATGCTGGTCGCGCTGATCTACATGTATTTCCAGTCGGGCAGCTTCGCCATCCCCGTGCTCCACGAGCTGCCGCTGACATTGACCGAGCAGATCCTGATCTTCCTGGCGTTCCTGATCGCCTTCGCGGTCAAGATCCCGATGTGGCCCGTGCACACCTGGCTGCCGGATGCCCACGTCGAGGCGCCCACCGGGGGCTCGGTGATCCTGGCGGCGATCATGCTCAAGATCGGCGGATACGGGTTCCTGCGCTTCTCGCTGCCCATGACGCCGGACGCCGCGGCGGCGCTCGACTGGCTGATGATCGCCCTGTCGCTGATCGCGATCGTCTACATCGGCCTGGTGGCGATGGTCCAGTCGGACATGAAAAAGCTGGTGGCCTACTCCTCGATCTCGCACATGGGCTTCGTCACGCTCGGCATGTTCGTGATCTTCATGGTCGTCGCGAACCCGGACAACGCGAGTGCCAGCGGGGTGAGCCTGGCGCTGGAAGGCGCCATGGTGCAGATGATCTCCCACGGGCTGATCTCCGCGGCCATGTTCCTGTCCATCGGCGTACTCTATGACCGGCTGCACACCCGCGAGATCTCGGCCTACGGCGGGGTGGTCAACACCATGCCCTGGTTCGCCGCCCTGGTGGTGGTGTTCGCCATGGCCAACGTCGGCCTGCCGGGCACCTCGGGCTTCGTCGGCGAATTCATGGTCATCCTCGCCTCGTTCAAGGCCAGCTTCTGGATCGCGTTGGCCGCGGCGCTGACCCTGATCATCGGGGCGGCCTACACCCTGTGGATGATCAAGCGCGTGATCTTCGGCGAGGTCAAGAACGAGGGCGTGAAGACGCTCGAGGACCTGAATTTCCGCGAGGCCTGGATCCTGGGCGTGCTCGCCTTCCTGATCATTCTCATCGGTGTCTGGCCGAACCCGCTGGTCGAGGTGATGCATGCCTCGATCGAGAACCTGGCGCAACAGGCGCTGACCACCAAGTTGTAAGACGTTCCCCATGACACTAGCTTCACTGAACCTGCAACCGGTCCTCCCCGAAATCGTCCTCGCGGCGATGGCGTGCCTGATCCTGCTCGTCGACCCGTTCATGCCCCGGCGCGGCGCGGCGGTCAGCTTCGGCCTGTCGATCCTGACCCTGGTCGCCCTGTTTCTTATCACCTTGTTCCAGATGGGTGACGAGGTGCGCATGAGCTTCGGCGGCATGGTGGTCAACGACCCCATGGCCGACGTGATGAAGCTGTCGGTCTACGTGCTGGTGGCCGCGGTGTTCGTGATCTCGCGCCAGTACCTGCGCAGCCGCGGCATCGACAAGGGCGAGTACTACATGCTCGGCCTGTTCGGCGTGCTGGGCATGATGATCACCATCTCGGCGAACCACCTGCTGCTCCTCTATCTCGGCCTGGAACTGCTCTCCTTGTCGATGTACGCCATGACCGCCTTCAAGCGTGACGACGGCCGCGCCTCCGAGGCGGCGATGAAGTACTTCGTCCTGGGCGCACTGGCCTCCGGCATCCTGCTCTACGGCATGTCGCTGCTTTACGGCGTGACCGGCGATCTAACGCTGACGACCATCGCCGACACCATCGCCGCCGGCGAGGAGTCGATCGTGCTCAAGGCGGCCGTGGTGCTGATCGTGGTGGGCGCGGTCTTCAAGATCGGCGTGGCGCCGTTCCACATGTGGCTGCCCGACGTCTACGAGGGCGCGCCGACGGCCGTGACCATCTATCTGGCCGCCGCACCGAAGATCGCCGGTCTGGCGCTGATCCTGCGCCTGCTGGTCGACGGCATGGGGCCGCTGTTCTCCGACTGGCAGCCGATGCTGATCGTCGTGGCCATGCTCTCCATGGCCATCGGCAACGTGGTGGCCATCGCCCAGAGCAGCTTCAAGCGGATGCTGACCTACTCGACGGTCGGGCACGTCGGCTTCATCCTGCTGGGCGTGCTGGCCGGCACGGCCGAGGGCTACTCGGCGGCACTGTTCTACACCATCGCCTACGCGGTGATGACCATCGGCGGCTTCGGCATCATCCTGCTGCTGGCGCGCCAGGGCTTCGAGGCCGAAAGCCTCGACGACCTCAAGGGCCTGAACGACCGCAGCCCGGTAATGGCCTTCATGTTCCTGCTGCTGATGTTCTCCATGGCCGGCATTCCGTTCACCTTCGGCTTCTGGGCGAAACTCGCCGTGCTTCAGGCGGTCGTAGGAGTCGGGCTGTGGTGGCTGGCCGTGTTCGGCGTGGTCACCGCCGTGATCGGCGCCTTCTACTACCTGCGAGCGGTCAAGATGGTCTACTTCGACTCGCCGCTGGACAAAAGCCCGCTCGAGGCGGACATCAACGTCCGCGGCGTGGTGGCCATCAGTGGCCTTTCCATGCTGGTGTTCGGCCTGTACCCGACCGGCCTGACGGCACTGACCGCCGGGGCGTTCGGTCTCTAATACCGGGCCTGACGGCCCGGTGATCGCAACGAGGTTTTCATGATCGCCGACTGGATCGTCATCAGCTATCTGGCAGGCCTGCTGGTTCTCGCGAACCTGGCGTTCGTCAACCAGCGCCTGTTCCTGGTCATTCCGGTGACCCCGGCGGGGAAGGTCAAGTCCTTCTGGTGGCGGCTGGTCGAGTGGCTGGTCTACTTCGTCATCGGCATGGCGGCCGGGCTGTACATCGAGTACAGCATCGGCGGGATCGAGCCGAAGGGCTGGGAGTTCTGGGCGGTGTCCGCCTGCATCTTCGCGGTCTTCGCTACCCCCGGGTTCATCTGGCAATACCAGTTGCGCAAGCATCTCGGGGTGTAGGCGCGCTCGCACGCGCAACGCAAGAAGGCGGGCCCGGAGCCCGCCTTTTTTGATGTTTGATGCCCGCGATGCCGCTCGCCGGTCACATGCGCTGGAGCAGCAGGCGGGCACTTTCCAGGTAGCGCTTGCGCATGAACAGCAGGCGCCAGCGCCGGCCGCCGACCTGGTCGAACAGGATGGTGGCACGTACCCCCGCCAGGAGCAGGCCACGGACCGACGAGGAGATCTGCATGTCCTCGAGGTGGTGCTTCTCGCCGTTGATGACGAATTTCTGCGGCAGGTGGCTCAGCGTCTGGCGGTAGAGGTTGTTCAGGTCCGAGAGCAGGCCCGGGTCGGCGCCGTGTTGGTCGTAGGCGGGCTTGAGCTCCTCCAGGCGGGCGAAGAGCTTTCCGCCCATCTCCGCGTCACGGCGGAAGGCCTTGGTCACGGCGAACAGGGTGACCAGGTAGCGGGTCATCTCCAGGTCGCGCGGTTCGCGCGAGCCACCGGCGAGCAGTTCGGTCAGCCGTCGCATGCCGAAACGCACGCCGGCCAGCCCGCCATAGATGCTGGGGGTGTCGGGGGCGTCGAAGGCGAACAGCGAGCCGATGCTCGCCTCCATAGCCTCCTCATCGGCGACACGGCCCTCCCAGGCGAGCGTCTGGATCAGTTGCAGGGCCTGGGTCATGCCGGCCATGGCGATGAGATGGTCGTCTAGGTCTGCGGCCATTGAAGAAATTTCGCGTTGGGTGGATTTCAGTCGTCGGGCAGGGCACGGGTAATCACCGCGCCGCCCAGGCACACGTCGCCATCATAGAACACGATGGACTGCCCCGGCGTGATCGCCCGCTGCGGTTGCTCGAACCGGGCGACGAGCCGGTCGCCGCGTGTCTCGATCTCGACGGCCTGGTCGGGCTGCCGGTAGCGGATCTTGGCGGTGATCGGCCGATCGGTCGGCGGCGGCTCGATCCAGTGGACCTGTTCGGCTTCCAGCGCGGGGGCGAACAGGGCAGGGTGGTTCTTGCCCTGCGCGACCAGCAGCACGTTGCGGTCGAGATCCTTGCCCACCACGTACCACGGGGCGTCGCCGTGGTGCTTCTGACCGCCGATCCGCAGACCCTGGCGCTGGCCGATGGTGTGGTACATCAGGCCCTGGTGGGTGCCCAGCCGCTCGCCGTCGAGGGTCTCGATGTCGCCGGGTTGGGCGGGCAGGTAGGTCTTGAGGAAGTCGGCGAAGCGCCGCTCGCCGATAAAGCAGATACCGGTGGAATCCTTCTTCTCCGCGGTGATCAGGCCGTGCTCGGCGGCGATCTCGCGTACCCGCGGCTTTTCCAGCTCGCCGACCGGAAAGTGCGCCGAGCCGACCTGCTCGCGCGACAGGGCGTGCAGGAAGTAGCTCTGGTCCTTGTTCCGGTCGACGCCCCGGGCCAGGTGCACGCCGGCCTCGTCGTCGATCCGCCGGGCGTAGTGCCCGGTGGCGATGGCATCGGCGCCCAGCTCGCGGGCGTGGTCGAGAAAGGCGCGGAACTTGATCTCGCGGTTGCAGAGGATGTCCGGGTTGGGCGTGCGCCCGGCCTGGTACTCGGCGAGAAAGTGCGCGAAGACCCGGTCCCAGTACTCGCTCGAGAAGTTCACGTAATGGAACTCGATCCCGAGCTTGTCGGCCACGGCCATGGCGTCGAGCATGTCCTCCTTGGCCGCGCAGTACTCGTCGTCATCGTCGCCTTCCCAGTTCTTCATGAACAGCCCTTCGACCCGGTAGCCGGCCTGCTTGAGGAGCAGGGCGGCCACCGAGGAGTCCACGCCCCCGGACATGCCCACCATGATGCGCGGGGCGTCGGCGGGAGCGGGCGGGATGATGGCGTCGGTAAGGGTGTCGGTCATGGGTGCGAGTCGATCAGGTCGAGCGGATAGCGCCGGCCGCGCTCGAAGTCGCGGATGGCGGCGGTGACGAACGGGGAGCGGTGCGCCAGTGTCGAGCCCTCGATGGCCCCGCGGCTCATCAGGTGCGCCGCGATGATGCCGTCGTCGAGCGGTCGGTCGTCGGGTTCGCCGAGCAGGTCGCCGACGATGGCGACCCGCAACACGCGGCGCCCGGAGGCCGGATTGTCGTGGTAGAGGCCGAGCAGGTGCCGCGGATCGAAGGCAAAGCGCGTCTCCTCCTCGACCTCGCGGACGACCGCCTCGACCACGGTCTCGCCGGGTTCGACGTGCCCGGCGGGCTGGTTGAGCATCCGCTGGCCGCGAATCGATTCCTCTACCATCAGGTAGCGCCCGTCGCGGCAGGCGATGCCCGCCACGGTCAGGCTTACCAGTGGTCGGTCGGTGTGGTCGGTCATCATCCGGGCATTATACCGGTGCGTGCAAGTCCGAAGGACGAGGGCATGACTGTCATTGCAATAGCCCCGAAATGCACGGGGACATGACGTCATGACGTTATGGTGCTATATTCTTAAGGGAAACTCTGCACGATTCGATGGCATCTCTGGCTTGCGGGTTTGTTCGCAATCGAGGCGCCGGGCCGAAGGCGGGCTTGCTGCCCGTCGAGGGACGGAAACGACGAGTGCGGACAAACCCGCGAGCCCCGTTCGGGCGGGCCTCCAAGGGCCCATCTGCGGCGTTGCAGCCCTTGTAAAGGGCGACGGGCCCTTCACGGCGGACTGCGCCTTGCATCTGGGCCCTTGGAGGTCCCGCAGAGACGTCATCGAATCGTGCAGAGTTTCACTAACTGACCCACTGGCTCTGAGGCGTCGACCATGACCACGGAAACCCGACGATCGACGATCTACTTCGATGAGGGCCTGCATCGCGCCCTGCGAATGAAGGCCGCGCAATCTCACCGCTCGATTTCCCAGATCGTCAACGAAGCTGTGCGTGCCGCCCTGGCCGAAGACCAGGAGGACTTGGCCGCCTTCGAGGAGAGGGTGGCCGAGCCCACGATCAGCTACGAGACGTTGCTCGACGAACTCAAGGCCGATGGCAAGCTATAGCCTGCGATTTCGCAAATCCGTCAGGCGAGATCTCCGCCCAATTCCCGGAAAGGATGTGCGGCGGATTCTCGAGCGTATCGAGGCGTTGGCGGCGGACCCCCGGCCACCGGGAAGCGAGAAGCTC